>JASGFB010000042.1:0-35449 GCA_047605765.1 Rhodocyclaceae bacterium | reverse complement strand
CGGAGCGTCGCGGCGCCCCGGTATTCGCGTACACGCGCATTGGCCCCGGCGCTGCCCGCGAGCGTGGCACCCCCCGCCACGCCGACGTGGTAGTGGTGCTGGACGCCAGCCTGCTCGAACAGGTTGCCATCCCGTTCGCCAACACCGACACCCTGCTCATCGTCGACGGGGGCGCCGCCACGGCGGCGCGCCATCGTGCTCGCCACGCCGGACGCATCGTCGGTGTCGATGCGTTGGGCATCGCGCGCGAAGCATTGGGCAGCACCCACACCAACACGGCCTTGCTGGGTTTCCTGGTCGGCTTCACCGGCCTGCTGCCGCCGCATGCGGTGGAAGCCGGCATCCTGGCCGAATTCGGCGACAGCCCGCGCGCCCACAAAAACCTCGACGCCTTTCAGCGCGCCCTGCATCGCGCAACCATCTCCGCATGACCGAGACCACCCGACCACCGGCGCAACCGCCGTGCCGCCTGACGCCGTTCGACCGCAGCCCCCGCCTGGACGACTGGCCCGCCGCGCCGCAGCGCGCAAGTGGCGAGCTTGCCGCCAGCAATCGCGGCTGGCGTAGCGAGTGGCCCGTCATCGTGCTGGCCGACTGCAACCTGTGCGGGCTATGCCTGCTGTACTGCCCCGACGGCGCCATCACCTGGGGCCACGACGGCCTGCCGAGCGTCGCGGAAGACTGGTGCAAGGGCTGCGGCATGTGCGCGCGCGAGTGCCCCAAACACATCATCGAAATGAGCCCCGACGCGGCCACCGTCTCCCCATGAATCACGCATCGCAGTTTCTGTCCGGCAACGAGGCCGTCGCACAGGCCGTGCGCCTGTGCCGTCCGCGTGTGATCGCGGCCTACCCGATCACACCCCAGACGACGGTTGTGGAACGCCTGTCCGAACTGGTCGAACAGGGCCAGTTCGACGCCCAGTTCGTACATGTGGAATCCGAGCATTCCGCCCTGGCCCTGCTCATGGGCAGCGCCGCCATGGGCGCGCGCACATTCACCGCCACCTCGTCGCAAGGGCTGCTGTACATGGCCGAATGCCTGTATTACGCCTCCGGCGGGCGTTGGCCGCTGGTGATGATGAACGCCAACCGCGCCCTGGCCCTGCCCTGGAACATCTATGGCGATCAAAGTGATTCACTGGCGCTGGTGTCCGCCGGCTGGATACAGGCGTATGCCGAGAACGCGCAGGAAGCGCTCGACATGATCATCCAGGCCTACGCGGTCGCCGAAGACCCGGCCGTGCGCACGCCCGTGCTGGTGAATCTCGACGGCTTCGTGCTCACGCACACCTACGAAGCCGTCGACGTGCCGGCGCAATCCGCCGTCGACGCCTACCTGCCCGCCCCCGACCTGCCCGACGGCTACCCCGGCACGTTCAGCCAGCACACGCCGCAAAGTCTGGCGGTGACCGCCGGCCCCGGCGATTACACGGTGTTCAAATACCAGCAGCATGCCGCCATGATGAATGCGGCCGGCGCCATCCGCACTGCGGCCATGCGCTATCTGCGCCACTTCGAGCGTGGCGCCACGGGGCTGGTCGACACCTACCGCCATGACGACGCCGAGTACCTCATCGTCACGCTCGGCAGCGTGGCGGGCACCGTACGTGCGGCGGTCGACGGCCTGCGCGCGCAGGGCCAGCGTGTCGGCCTCGTACGCCTGCGCTACCTGCGCCCGTTTCCGCTCGACGAACTGGCGGCCGCGCTGTTCGCGCCGACGCGCGCGCGGCCCGTGCGCGCCATCGGCGTACTGGAAAAGGACATCTCTTTCGGCCACCAGGGCAGCGTCAGCCTGGAGGTCAAGGCGGCGCTGTACGAGCGCGCCTCGCGGCAAGGCGATGCCCCCATTCCGGTCATCAATTTCGTGGCCGGCCTCGGCGGTCAGGACATCGCACCACACCACATCGAAGCCTTCTTTGCCGATCTGGCCGAGCAGGCCAGCCACCCCACGGCCGCCGGGCGCCATCTGCGCGCACCGGGGCCGACCGACGTCCGCTTTGCCGGCATGGAGTCATTCCTTGAAGAAGATCAGCATCAAGACACTGCCCGCTGAAGAGTACTTTGTCGGTCACAAGGGCTGCGGCGGCTGCGGCGGCACACTGGCGCTGCGGTGGACGCTCAAGGCCCTGGGGCCGCGCGCCTACCTGGTGATCCCCGCCGGCTGCATGTCAGCGGTGGGCTTCATCTACCCGCAGATGGCGCTGGGCGTGAATGCCATGATCGCGCCCTTTGCCGCCACCGGCGCGGTGCTCTCAGGCATCGCCGCCGTGCTGCGCCAGCGGGGCATCGAAGACGCGCACGTGGTGGGCTTTGCCGGCGACGGGGCCACGGCGGATATCGGCTTGCAGTCGCTCTCGGGCGCCTTCGATCGGCGCGAACGGATCCTCTACATCTGCTATGACAACGAGGCGTACATGAACACCGGCATCCAGCGCAGCAGTGCCACGCCGGTGGGCGCCCGCACGACGACCTCGCCGTCCGGGCGGGTGGCTTTCCCTGCCGCGAAGAAGGATCTGCTGCGCATCGCCGCCGCCCACGGCGTCGACTACGCTGCCACCGCCTCGGTCGGCTATCCGGCCGACTTCCTGCGCAAGCTCGACCGCGCGCGGCAGGTGCAGGGACCCTCCTTCATTCATCTGTTCGCCCCCTGCCCCACCGGCTGGGGCTGCGGCGCCGAACGCACGGCAGACCTCGGGCGGTCGGTGGTGGATACCGGCCTATGGCCGTTGGCCGAATGGGATCACGGCCGCGTCAGCATCAATCGCCAGCCGCGCACCTTTGCGCCTTTGCGTGACTACCTCGATGGACAGGCGCGCTTCCGCGCACTGACCGAAGACGACATCGCCGCACTGGCACGGCAACGCGACGCGCAATGGGCGGCATTGCAGGCGTGGGTACGCGAAACAGCGCCACCGGTCGCGAGTCATGACACGCCAAGGCGTATGCTGGCGGACGGAGAAGCGTCCACCACCTAGCCCCTTTCGACCATCGCCTGGAGGTCCACCCATGACTACCGTTTCGCAGACCCCGTTGATTCTGATCACCGGCGGAGGCCGTGGCATCGGCGCGGCAACCGCGCGCCTTGCCGCCGCACGCGGCTATGACGTAGCAATCAGCTTCGTCTCGGACGAGTCTGCCGCGCAGGGAGTGGTGGCCGAGGTGGAAGCCGCCGGACGCCGGGCTTTGGCCGTACGCGCAGACAGCGCGGATCCGACACAGGTCGCGCAACTGTTTGCCGCCATCGACCAGACCTTCGGCCGCATCGACGTGTTGGTGAACAACGCGGCGATCATCGCGCAACAGTCACGGCTGGAAGGTCTTGGTTTCGAGCGGATTCAACGCATCTTTGCGGTCAACGCGATCGGCCCCATCCTCTGCGCCCAGCAGGCAGTCAAGCGCATGTCGTATCGCCACAACGGGCGGGGCGGCGTCGTGATCAACGTCTCATCGGCATCGGCCCGGCTTGGCAGCCCCAACGAATACGTCGACTATGCCGCGTCGAAAGGTGCACTCGAGACATTCACGACCGGCTTCGCCAAGGAAGTCGCACGCGACGGCATCCGCGTCAACTGCGTCCGCCCCGGACATATCTACACGGACATGCATGCCAGCGGCGGAGAGCCGGGCCGGGTAGACCGCGTCAAGGACTCTATCCCCATGGGCCGAGGCGGCCAGCCTGAAGAAGTTGCGCGCGCCATCTTGTGGCTGGCGAGCGCCGAGGCGTCGTTCATCACGGGCACCTTCCTCGATGCCACCGGCGGCAAGTGATCCGTGCGGCGGCAGCACAAAGAGACTCAGCCGCGCTGCCGGCGCGACGCTTCCAACGCACTGATGAAGCGGACCGCCGGCCACAGCACGACAAGGTAGATCGCAGCGGCCAGCATCAGCGGTGTCGGATTGAACACAACCGATTGCGCCGATTGGGCGCTGTACAGCAGCTCCGACATGCCCAGCACGCTGGCGATCGAGGTGCCCTTGATGATCTCGATGCTGTTTCCCAGCAGATCGGGGGTCACGTTGCGCACCGCCTGCGGCATCACCACGTTGAACAAGGCCTGCGTCGCACTCATGCCGGTGGAGCGCGCCGCCTCGGTCTGCCCGACGGGAACGCCGTTGATGCCGGCGCGCAGGATCTCGCAGTAGTACGCCGAGGTCGACAGCATGAAGCTGATCGCCAGCGAAATGATCGGCGGCAGATCGATCCCCAGGAACGGCGTGGCGAATGAAACAAAAATCAGCAACACCAGTTGAGGAAACGAGCGAAAGAAGTCGACGTAGATGTTGATCAGCACACGCACGGTGCGGCGGTGCGATTGCGTGTGCAGCAGTGCCAGCACCAGCCCGCCGAGCAATCCCAATGGGATAGTCAGCACAGAGAGCTTGAGTGTGGTGAGAAACCCGTCGAGCAAGAACGGCAGAACCTGCCTTGCAATGTCGACATTGAAAAAGGCATTGACGATGTCCGACATCAGTGGCTCCCGGCGCGGTGTTCGAGGTAGCGCGATGCCAGCACCAGCGGGAATATCAGCGCGATGTAGATGAGCGCGCACAGGGTCAGCGGCGTCGGATTGGCGTAATCGCTGCTCGCCGCCTGCGCGTTGCCGAGAATCTCGTTGAAGCCGATCACCGACCCCAATGCGGTGTTCTTGATGGTGGCGATGCAGCGATTGGTGATCTGTGGGAGCGACATCTTCAGGGCCTGCGGCAACACCACGTGGATCATGGCGGCAGACCAGGTCATGCCGGTCGATCGCGAGGCTTCCATCTGCCCCTTGGGCAACGTGGTGATGGCCGACCACAGGCACTCTTCGATGAATGCCGACAGAATCGCCGTCAGGCACAGAAAGGTGGCCAATGACGAGCTGATGGATATATCCACGTACGGCAACGCAAAGTACACCATGATCAGCAGCACGAGCGGCGGCAGCGCGCGCAGCACGTCAACGTAGCCGACGATGAGCAGGGTCACGAGCCGTCGTGACGTGTAGTACCGGATCGACGCCAGCACGATGCCGAGCAAGACCCCGACAACGATCACCAGCAAGCCGAGCAGCACGGTCTGCCCGACGGCACTCGTCACCATCGGCCCGGTCTGCCGGATGATGTCGGCATTGAAGAAAGTGTGCGCAAGCGATGAAGGCGACGCCATGCTGTCAATCACCCAGGAAGCGTGACAGGAACGCACGCATGCGCTCGTTGCCCTGCGACGAAAAGATCCTGTCCGGCGTGTCGCTGGCGGCGACGACCCCGCCATCCATGAAGATCACGCGGTCCGACACGTCTCTGGCAAAGCTCATCTCGTGCGTCACCACGAGCATCGTCATGCCCCGCTCGCGCAGTTGGCGCATCACCGCCAGGACACTGCCTACCAGCTCCGGGTCGAGCGCGCTGGTGGGTTCGTCGAACAAAATGATCTTGGGGTCGAGCGCCACCGCGCGCGCAATGCCCACGCGCTGCTGTTGCCCGCCCGAGAGCTGCGTGGGATAGGCGTCACGCTTGTTGGCCATATCGACCTGCGCAAGCGCATCCATGGCAACGTCGATGGCTTCTGCCTTCGACAGCTTGCGCACGCAGCGTAGCGCCAGCGTCACGTTCGAGAGCACCGACAAGTGCGGGTACAGGTTGAACTGCTGGAACACCATGCCCATGTTCTGGCGAACCTGGTTGATGTTCACACCCTCACGCGTGATGTTCTCGCCATCGAAGACGATCTGGCCCGCCGTGGGGCGCTCCAGCAGATTGCAGCAGCGAAGCATGCTGCTCTTGCCGGACCCCGACGGGCCGATGATCGAAACCAGTTCGCCTTTGCGCACCCTGAGATCGACACCCTTCAGCACCTGAAGATCGCCATAGTTCTTCGTGATGCCGACGGCTTCAAGAATGATCGGTTTCTGCATGCTGTTGATGTCTCTCTCAGCGTGTCGCGGCCATCACTTGCAAACCGGCTTGGGCGCGTTCGGCTGATAGCCTTCGAAGCCCTTGACGCCCACCCCCTCGTACGCCACCACCGTCGGCGAGGTCGCATCCGGCTTCACACCGGTCCACTTCTCATACAGGGCGGCGAGCGCACCACTCTTCTTCAAGCACTTGAGCGCGTTCGAAACCTTCAACTGCAGTTCGGTGTTGTTCTTATGGAAGGCGATGGCCGCCACGTTGCCAGTGCGCACGCGGTAGCTCGCTTTGAGCTGAGGGTTGTTCTTGGCGAGCCACGCGCCGGTCTGGATACTCGACAACGTCGCGAAGGCGCGGCCCGACTGCACGGCCTGAATGGCATCGGCCCCCGAGCCATATACATCCACCTTGAATTGAAATTCGTCTGCCTTGCTCTTGGCCCAGGCTTCGAAGGACGACCCCTTGTTGGCCGCAATGGTCTTGCCCTTGAATTGGCTCAGTTCAGTGACGTCCGGCGCATCCTTCTTGGTCAGGAAGAGAAAGTCGTTTTCCAGGTACGGCTCGCTGAACAGCAGCATGCTCGCCCGCTCGGGCGTGACATTGACGGGAGAGAGCAGCAGGTCGTACTTGCCCGAGTTCAGGCCGGGCAGCGCCGCGCTCCACTGCGCGCCATCGATGGAGATCTTCTGCCCGATCTGTTTGGAAAGCTCGGCAGCCAGATCAATAGTCAGCCCCTTGAGGCCGCCCCCCAGATCGGACATCGAAAAGGGCGGCAGCGAAGAATCCGCCGGCGAGAGCAGATTGTCCGGCGTGGCATGGGCCAGCGGGCTGGTGAGCAAAACGACGGCGGCACACAATTGCAGGGCGGAGCGGGAACGCATGATTCTTTCCTTTAACAGGGGATGGACGATGAAGCGGCGCGAACGCCTTTGACCTTGTTGATGGCAGCCATCAAGGGTTGAATGACGATGACATTGGGGATATTGCCGAGCGACCGAGCGGCTGCCGCCACCGGGCCACCACCAATGATCAGCACCTGCGCGCCGTCTTCATGGATGGCGTGGGCAATCGAGGCCTTGACGCGCTCGATCAACACATCGGCGCTGCCCGTGGTTACCGCCGCGTCATCCGTGGTGATGACCAGCGTCTTGAAGTGCTTGTCGCACCCGTAGCGACGGATCTGCCCGAGCGTGGACGCCCGCAGCTTGGGCGTGACGGTGAGCACCGAATACGGCAGCGCCAGGGCGTGGGCAGCCAGCATGGCCGATTCACCGATGCCGAACACCGGCATATCGACGACCAGCCGCAGCGCCTCCAGGCCGGGATCACCGAACGCTGCCACGATGACGGCGTCCGGCTGCAGTACCCTGATCTGGCTCGCCATGCCGGCGACTTCGGCGGCGGCCACATGCAGGGCCGCTTCGCAATCGATCAGTGCCGCGCCCCTGGCGGCGGTCAGCGACAGCCACTCCCAATCGGCCGGCGCCATCGAACGCGCGACGGACAGCATCATCGCGGTCGTCGTCGCATTGGTGTTGGGGTTGATGAGCAGCACTCTCATGGCGGGCTCCGGCAACCTGCTCAGCAGGCCGGCCACTGGTCCTTCCATTCGTGGTGCTGCTCGTACTGCGCAGCCAGATCGAGCAGCAGTTCATCGGCGCCGAAGTCGGCCACCAGTTGAAAGCCGATCGGCATGCCCGACGGTGTGGGAGACGCCGGCAGGGTAATGCCCGGGTGGCTACATGCATTGACCCAGTTGGTGAACACGGCGTGACCGCGTGGGCCGGCCGCCTGGCCGTCGATGATCGGCGGGAACGGCTCGTTCTTGGGCCAGGGATTGGCTGCCGAGGCCGGCGTCATGATGATGTCCCAATCCTCGAACGCACGCCCGGTGGCCGTGCGCAACGCGTAGAGCAGTTCGATGACACCTTGATATTCACCGCCGGATATCGCATCGCCCGCCATGGCGCGGTCTCGGTAATCCGACGTCACCAGGTCCTTGAACGCGACGTTGTTGCGTGCCATCAGCGACATGCAGACATTGCCGATC
This sequence comes from Rhodocyclaceae bacterium, assembly GCA_047605765.1. Classification (GTDB taxonomy): domain Bacteria; phylum Pseudomonadota; class Gammaproteobacteria; order Burkholderiales; family Rhodocyclaceae; genus JBGVSA01. The sequence goes on along the minus strand of JASGFB010000042.1, from coordinate 27,505 downwards.
TTGGCCCAGTTGTCGCTCACCGGCTTGATGTCGAAGGGCAGCTCGCCCACCACGAGTTCGTGCCCCATGTGAGCGAAGCGCTCGGCCGCCTCTGCGCAACTGCGCGCGATGTCCGGATCGACCGGGCTGGTGCCGAAGTGCGGTACGTAGAGAATCTTCAGCGTCTTCGGAGGACTGCCCTCTGCGGTCATCGGCGCAAAGCCTCGCGAGCGCTGGTCACGACGGTCGGGCCTGGCGATGGCTGCCATCATCAGGCGCACGTCATCGACGGTGCGGCCGATGGGTCCGACCACCTCACAGTCGTACAGCACGGAAGAAAAACCTTCCGCACGCGGGATGCGGGACAGCGTGGGCTTGAGCCCTACCAGCCCCGTGTAGCCGGCCGGGCGACGAATCGAACCGCCCCCGTCGGTGCCGAGCGAGAGCGGCACCATGCCGGCCGCCACCGACGCCACCGAGCCACCACTGGAGCCCCCCGTGGTCAGTTCGGTATTCCATGGATTGGCGGTCGCGCCGAACACCGGGTTATAGGTCGAGCCCCGGCTGGCGAATTCGGGGAGGTTGGTCTTGCCGACGATGATGGCGCCCGCCTGGCGCAGCAGTTCTACCGGCAGTTCGTCGTGATCGGCGATGTTGTCCTTGAACAGTGGCGAGCCGAAGACAAAAGGCATGTCTTTGACATAGATATTGTCCTTGATGGAGACCGGAATGCCCTCCAGCCAACTGCGCGGATTACCCTGCGCGAAGCGCGCATCACTCTCACCGGCAGCCATACGAGCGCCGTCGGCATCGACATGGATAAAGGCATTCAGGACCGGCTGCAACGCATCGATGCGGGCAAGAAAGTACTCGAGCACTTGCGTAGCAGTCAGTTGGCGACGGCGCAGTTGCTCGCCGAGTTGGCGAACGGTCAGCGTGTGGAGTTCGGCTGTCATGGGAATATCTTTCGGGAGAGGTGAGTTCATGCGCACGTCGTGCCGGGGTGGCGCCTACTCGATGCGGTAAATACCGCGATGGGCGAACGACAGGCCGACGCGCTCAACGGTGGCTTCCAGTTCGCGTGCCGTGATCGGATCCATGCGCATGCCGGGAGATCGGATGGCATCGCAGGCAATCACACCACGACGCATGTACGTCGCCTTGCGCAGGGCCAGGCCCACTTTGGGTTGGAATTCGTAGCGAATCAGCGGGCAGTAGCGATCAAAGGTCGCCGCTGCGGCGGCAGGGTCGCCCGCCGCATGGTGCTGATAGATGCGCACGAGAATCTCGGGGAAGGCGAAGCCGGTCATGGTGCCCACCGCGCCACGCTGCAGTTCCTCGAGAAAGTACACACCCCCCAGGCCCCCGAATACCTTGGTGTGGCCTTGAGCGAGTTCGAGAATCCGCGAGATCTTCTGGCCCACGGGCGGCTCTTCCATCTTGATCATGCCGACCCCGCCCTCACGCCCAAGGCGGGCGACCAGATCCGCACCGATCTCGGTGCCGAAGGAATCGGGGAAGTCGTGGATGACGACCGGAATCCGCACGGCCTGTGCAACCGTGCGGTAGTAATCGAACTGCACCACCTCTGCCGTCGTATCCAGGGGCGCAACGAAGACTGCGTCGGCGCCGAGCGATTCGGCTTCGCGTGCCTGCTCGACCGCACCCGCGATCCCCAGGGCACGCACGCCGACCCACACCGGCACGCGCCCTTTCACTTGTGCGATGAAAGCGCGGATGACCTGCGTGCGCTCGTCCTGCGATAGCTTGTGCGATTCACCCAGGAAGCCAAGGATGGCCAGGCCATTGACGCCGGCTTCAATCTGAAAGTCGACCAGCGAGGCGATGCTTGCCGGATCGAGCGAGCCATCGGCCTTGAACGGCGTCGGGCAGATGGTGAACACACCCTTGGCACTGGCCAATCGATCGATTTCTGAAAATGAATTTGTCATGAGCGGCTTGCCCGGTTGCAGTAAGGTTGCAGCCATTATTCGAAACCGCCCCACCCCCTGTCGCGTGCTTTTATGGAGGCCACCCTTAACATCGCCTCATGCCTCCAGGGTCTGCACCAAATCGGGGTTTGCCTGAAAACCCTCGTTTCTCATGAGCTGCTGGAGCACGCCGACAAAAGTCTGGGCGATTTGCGACAGCGGCTCGAAACGCGTATGCACCAAATTGGCGCGCACGCTGGGTGCACGGACCAGGCGGCGCACCGTCAACTGGCTCGACGGCCAGCTCCGCACGGAGAACTCGTCAACGATGGCAATGCCGGCCCCGGCGAGCACCAGTGCGCAGGCATTTTGCGGCGACCCCACCTCGATGGCGGTGCGGTAGCTCTCCCCTGCGGACTCAAACCAGCCGTTCACCAAGAGCCCGAACGGCGAACTGCGGTCATAGGCGATCAGCGGATAAGCCAGGAGATCCGACGCGGCCAATTCGTTCTTTTGCGCCAGCGGATGTTGATAGGGACTGATGCACACGAGTTGGCCACTGCCCAGCGGCGTGGTCTGCAAGTTGGGGTGTTCGGTCGGCAGGATCGTGACGCCCAGATCGGCCTGACGGTTAAGGAGCCTGTCCACCAGCGGCGCAAAGCCCAGGTACTGAAAGCTGAGCTTGACCTGCGGGTGGCTCTGCCGAAAAGCGGCCATGGCCTGAGGAATCACCATCTGCCCCACGCTGGGACTGGAGACGACATTGAGAATGCCCTCCTGGTGCTCGGCCAACTCACGCGCCAACGTATTGACCCGCTGCACGCCCGCGTAGACCTGCTCGATCTCGCGGAACAGCTTCTTGGCTTCGGGCGTCGCGTACAGCCGCCCTTTGATGCGCTCGAAAAGCGCAAACCCCACGCGCGACTCGGTGTGGGAAAGCAGCCGGCTCACAGCGGGCTGCGACACGAACAGCAACTGCGATGCACCACTGATTGAGCCGGTGATCATCACGGCGCGAAAGACTTCGATCTGGCGCAGGTTCATGGACATGGCAAAGCTCCGGCCGACGGGTACGGATCGTGCATAACAAGCGGTTAATGGCAATGATCGTCAAAGCAATCGCTATGCCGAGCGAAGCGCCAACAGCACCACCCGCCCGTGCGCGTCGATTGCAGGACGCGCCGCGAGCATTGGCGCGCCACCGGTTTTATGAAACATGCATGCCCACGGTGATCTGACCGCTGCGGGCCGAAAGGAGGCGCTCCGCCATCACGCACCGGTGCGACGGCACCGCCAGTCCGAACGGCGCGATTCGCCCGGCGCACCGGGCTGTCACGGCATAACCGCGTGTTAACGACGGCCCACAAAAATGCACACGACAGCGACGCCGGCGCTACGAATAATTGGGCAACGTGATCGGCCACCTCGTGTCCGCTCGTCTTGCCAACCGACTTTGGAACACCTGCAATGAATCTGGGAATCTCCGGGCGCCATGCCCTGGTGTGTGCCTCCAGTAAGGGCCTCGGCCGGGCCTGCGCCATCTCGCTCGCTCGCGAGGGCGCGCATGTGACGCTCGTGGCGCGTGGCGTCGAAGCGCTCGAACGCACGGCCGATGAGATTCGCCGCCAGACCGGCAGCGAGGTCATGACTGTCGCAGGCGACGTGACGACCGAAGAGGGGCGCGCCGCGGTGCTCTCCGCCTGCCCGCACCCCGACATTCTGGTGACCAATGCCGGCGGCCCCAAACCCGGTGACTTTCGCGACTGGAATCGAGACGACTGGATCGCCGCACTCGATGCCAACATGCTCGCACCCATCGCGCTGATACGCGCCACCGTGGACGGCATGATCGAGCGTCGCTTCGGACGCATCGTCAATATCACCTCGGCCGCGGTGAAAGCGCCCATCGACATCCTCGGGCTTTCCAATGGCGCGCGCGCCGGCCTGACCGGTTTTGTGGCGGGCCTTGCGCGCACCACGGTGGCGCACAACGTCACCATCAACAATCTGCTGCCGGGCCCGTTCGACACCGACCGCCTGCGCCAGACCGCCGCGCAGTGGGCGGCCAAGAGCGGCAAGACGGTGGACGCGGTCATCGCCGAGCGCAGTGCCGCCAACCCTGCCCGCCGCCTGGGAGACCCCGCCGAATTCGGTGACGCCTGCGCCTACCTGTGCAGCGCCCAAGCAGGTTTCATCACGGGCCAGAATCTCTTGCTCGACGGGGGGCATTACCCCGGTACGTTCTGAACACCTCGCATGCCTGACGGGAAACCCATGGAATTCGACCTGACGATTCGCAACGGCCGCATCAGCAATGCGGATGCCACTTTCCATGCAGATATCGGGATCCGCGATGGCGTAATCACCGCCATCGCGCCGCACTTGCAGGCCGGGCGTGAAGACGTGGACGCCACAGGCCTGTGGGTGCTGCCCGGCGGCATCGACAGCCACTGTCACATCGAGCAACTGTCGGGCATGGGCGTCATGTGCGCGGACGATTTCTACAGCGGCACGGTCTCGGCGGCCTTCGGCGGCACGACCACCATCCTGTCGTTTGCCGCCCAGCACCGCCACGACCAGATTCCCGACGTGCTCGCCGACTACCATCGCCGCGCGGCGGAAAAGGCCGTCATCGATTACGGCTTCCATCTCATTCTGACCAACCCGGATGAAGTCGCCTTGCGCGAGCATCTGCCTCAAGCCGTGAATGAAGGCATCAGCTCGCTCAAGGTCTACATGACCTATGACCGCCTCAAGCTCGACGACTACCAATTGCTCGATGTGATGGACCGTGCCGGAGAACTGGGCGCCCTGGTGATGATGCATGCCGAGAATCACGACATGATCCGCTGGATCGCGCATCGCTTGCTGGAACGCGGCCACACCGCCCCCAAGTTTCATGCGGTGGCGCATGACGCACTGGCCGAGACCGAGGCAACCAACCGCGCCATCACATTGGCACGCCTGATCAATGTGCCGGTGCTCATCGTCCACGTCTCGGGCCGCGAAACCATCGAGGTCATCCGCGCAGCGCAAGCGTTGGGCGCACCGGTCCTGGCAGAGAGCTGCCCGCAATACCTCTTTCTCGAAGCCAAGGACAGCGATCTGCCCGGCATGGAAGGCGCCAAGTTCTGTTGCAGCCCACCACCGCGCGATGTCGACTCCCAACAGGCGGTGTGGCAGGGCCTGATCGATGGCACCCTGGGCGTGTACTCGTCCGACCATGCCCCCTATCGCTTCGATGCCAGCGGCAAACTACCCAAAGGCGAGGCCACCACGTTCAAGGAAATGGCCAATGGCGTGCCGGGCATAGAACTGCGCCTGCCGCTGCTGTTTTCGGAAGGCGTCATGACCGGCCGCATGACGATTGAGCAATTCGTCGCGCTCACCGCAACCCATCACGCCCAGGTCTATGGCATGGCGCCCCGCAAAGGCACCCTCGCCGTGGGGGCGGACGCGGACATCGCCCTGTGGGATCCCGCACGCGTCACCCACGTCTCTGCCGCCACGCTGCACGACAATGTCGGCTATACGCCGTACGAAGGGCGCACCATCACCGGCTGGCCAACCAGTGTGTTCAGCCGCGGGCGCAGCGTCGTGCGCGAAGGCGTCCTCATGGCCGAACGCGGCAGCGGCCGCTTCATCGTGCGGGGACGCCCCGGCGTTCTGCCACCGGCGATGCGCGACGCTTCGCGCGACGATGCCGAGCCCCGGGCGGTGGTCCAGCATACGGAGGGATGCTGCGCGGCCCCCAGTCAACCAGACGCCGCGCTTTAGAAAAAGAAACGACACCCTATCGGGGTGTCGTCATCGGAAGCCAGCCCCTTCGGGCACGCCTGAACTCGGATAGACGCATTTTCCAATCCGGGTTGTTCCGCCTGCGGACTGCCCCCTTCCCTGACCAGCAGCGCGAAAGAAGCGCCCAGGGGGTTGTGCAGGCACATGCTGCGATAGCGCCGCGCAGATCGGGGGACGGCAAAAAACAAAAACCCGCAGAGCCAGTGGCTGTGCGGGTTTTCATTTAATCCGTGGCGGAGAGAGGGGGATTCGAACCCCCGCGATGCCGCAAAAACAGGGGCTTTCCGGAGGGGGCTGCGATAAAGCTGCGATGGTTGCACCCGCGAGACGTGACAGGCTATTGTTTGTATTCACTGATTACAAATCATCACCTGTACGCACGATAGTTGCCTTGATGTGGCCAGGCTGCGCTTTTGCCCCAAGCCAGCAACACCATCTGTGCCGCGTTGCCCCGGTCTCATGCGGGAGCAACCGTTGCAGCGCCCACCATCCGCCATCAATTCACGCTGCATCGGAATCTCTCTGTTAAGAACGACACGTTCAAGGCGCCTCTAAACAGACTAGTCTTACATCAGGCCGACCTATTGCAGTCTGATCAACAGAGAGCACATCGTAGTGGATCTAATTCCCGAAGCAATCGCCCTTCTTCGTTCACATGGAGCAAGTGGTCCTGCGAATGCCGTTGCACGACTTGCACGAGAGCGAAGAGCAATGCTCGAACATTACCTACAGGCTTGCCAATACCTTGCTAGCATCAGCGATGCCTTGGAAATGCCAACGAGCGTCGATTCATCCGACCCCGCGGACATGATCATTGCGATTTGCACGCTACAAAGCCGGCTGAGACATCTGGAAGCGGCTTTAAACGAGATCGCCACGGCCGGTGAAAGCAGCAAGGCTACAGCTAACGAGGTGATTGCCATCGCAGTATCAGCGCTCAAGAAAGGGGCATAGGTACCCTTATTCTGAGCCCAATAGCCTCTCATCCGCGTCGAGCAGATCTGAAAGCAGTTTCACTTCAACATCCCGCTGTTCAACAACTCCCCGGAGTTCTGCAACCACGAGTCGGCCCGCAGCAAGGCTTCGGTCGAGGGATTCGGATCGATCTGCAAGACGGCTGCAGGCCTCGGCGCTATTTGTGGCTTGCGCCCTATAACTGGCGGCTCGACGGTCGGCGTCGTTGAGCAGGCGGCGAGCATCAGCAAGCTGGCCAACAAGAGCAGTGTCCCGATCCACTGCGCCAGCAGTGAACTGGTCAGCGGCTTTGAGTGTTGCTGCGGCATGTGCATGCTCCTTCGTTGCAGTTTCATCGGAATCCTTCGCGTAGGCCTGCGCGCGATCGGCGCGGCTCGTGGCGATGCTGGCGCTCTGCTTGGCGTAGTCGGCTTCCAGAGCGTGCAGGCGCCAGGTCTGCACGCCTACCAGCACCAGCAGCACGCCGATACACGCGGCGGCTGCGGTGAGTCTGTTCTCGGTAGGGATGATCATCACGCGCCCACCTCTTTTTTCGCACGCGCCCAGTACATCAGCCGTTCGTCATAGCCGTTGAGACCGCCGTTGATGAGCCGCGTGATGCGCTCAAAGTCGCCGGCATCGGCCAGGACATTGAGGCCCTTCAGGGACCAAAACCAACCCGCTGAGCGCGACGCCGGCTCAGGCGCTTCCAGGATCGTGGGATCGGCGAGCAACCGTGCATCCCCGTACAGAGCCTGCGAACAGGCGATGTAGTTGGCACGGCCCGTGACCTGAATCAGTCCGCGCCCCTTGTAGCGCTGACCATCGCCATCCGCAGCGGGAGTGTTACCGAGGCGCGCTGCTTTCGGCCCGGTGTCATACGCCGCTCCGCTGGCCAGCTCCAGCGTGTAGCGCAGCTCGGCGGACTCGTGCGCGATCTGCGCGAGAAATGCAGCCTGACGGGCAAGCGTGTCGATGCCGAATTCGGTCATGGCATCGTTGAGCGGCGTGATGAAGAGATTCGCTCGAGCGCGCGCCAGCGGCATGATCCGCCGGAGTTGATCAATGGTGATCATCAGCGCCACCCCCTCATGTTGATGCGATGACGCGGCCGGCTACGTCCACAGGCCCACACTGCCATCGCAGCTGCGACAGCCAGCGCTAACCGCCACGGCGTGACGGTCGCACCGCTGCACATTTGCTCCAGGCCGACGCCGACGGCTGCCACACCAAAGAGGCCGATGGGCAACAAGTAGGACAGCGGCGTGCGGCCGATCCGGGATCGGTTGAATACGACGGCCGCCCGCATGAAGATGAGGACCGTAGCCGCCAGATGGATGAGGTTCAGGATCATTGCGGCGTACCTCCATCAATGGTGCGTGCGGCGCGACCGACCAATGCGGGGATCAGGGATTTCGCACCCGCACCGATCAGCGCGGCGCACGCCAGGCGGAGTGCTTCGTCAACGGGTGCGAACGCCGGCACTGAAGAAACCAGCCAGGCGCCGATCACCGGCGCCATCCAGGCGGCAATCATGACCGTGGTCACCAGCCAGGCTACCAAGCGCTTGGGCGGCAGCTGATGATCCGACATGGCCAGGGCGAATAGCGCGCCGGCCAGGCCGGCCATGAGCGCGTCATAGTGCATGCCCATGACCGAGCCGGTGATAGTGATCGTGCCGGCGGCGAATGCGTACCCTGCCCCGCCAGCCGATGCAGGTTCTGTCATTTTTCCTGTCTCCTCATGATGTTGAATTTGATGCCGAACGCGCCGGCCGGCCGCCAGCCGGCGTACGCCTTGATATGCGCGCTCTGATAGCTCACGAACGGCAGCGCCAGGCGCCCTACGCGCGTCACGCAGGTGAGCCATCCGCCGCCGGGGGCATGTACGTCAGTGCCATGCTCACCTTCGATCCAGCGATCTCGGTCGACCACGCCCAGGACGTAAAACGTCAGGTTGTGCGCCGGGTTACGCAGCCACCAGAGCACGGCGCGCTGCCACTGCGGGCGCGCCACTTCAAAGCCCGGCGGGGCATAGCCGTCATCCTCATTGCCGAAGATCGCCCACCATAGATTGATCTTTCGCCACCACGGCACGAAACGTCGCGCGCGGGCAAATGTCTGCGTCATAGCCACCCTTCCGTGATGTCGTACGCAGCCACATCTGCCAAATCCGTCAGTGCGCGAACGTCAGCCTTGTGCTGCCACGCTGCCTGATAGAGACGCGATCCGCGATCGCTGATGGCGCACCAGATGGCGCCGAGCTGTGCTCGCAGGTCAGCCTGTGTGGCGAAGGCGTGGTCGACGTTGTCCGCGTCCCGCCACATCAACAGATCGTCCGGGATGTCGCCCAGGCCGAGCGTCACGCGCTGATCCATGTCGGCTAACTTGCCCGAGATATTCCGCTGCGCTCGCTCGTCGGCGTCCCAGCGCGTGCGCGCCACCTCGATAGGCTCGTGGCCAAGCGCTTCCAGGCGGGCGTCTATGGCGGCACAGGCCGCCGCAATGGCGTTATCGAGAGCCGCCTGCAATTGAGCCTGCAGCGTGGCAGGCGCTTCGCCCTGCACATATTCCAGCGGCGGGGTTATGCCAACGTCGGCAATGCGCACCTCATCGCCCGTGGCTGGGTCATGCCAGATCTGGCCACGATGGTCGGGCACCAGCGACCACACGCCGTCCTCGCTCATAACTGCCCAGCGACCATCACCGGCACTCCAGCCCGCCGGCAGCGATTGCTCTGTGTATCCCGCGCGGCCGGCATAGGGCGCCGCATCGTCCGGATAGAGGGTTGCGCGCCAGACACCTGTCGGCCCGTCGAAAACGTGAATAGTCGTCATGTGATTCGAATCAACTGCCAAGAGATACCGGTGAGCCAGACGCTCATGGCGCGCGCCTTCCAGTTATCCGGACAGACGATGTCGACGTAGAACCGATAGGTTTGCGCCAGCTCGGTGTAAAACGGGACCTGGGCATTGCGCCCGCCGCCGGTGGTGCGCAGCACGCCACCGGTGGAACCGGCGCGCACAATGGCCTGCACATTGCAGAGACCCTCGCCATACGACGTGCCGTCGAACACCCGTGTCGTACCGCTCAACGCGGTGACGACCAGGCCGAACATCTGTTCGCCTTGAACCAAAAAACCCGTATCGACCAGAGCGCTCAGGACTGTGCCAACGCCGGCGGAACTTCCATCCGACGGCTGGTCGGCATAGCCCGAAACCGGCGTGGTGCCGGCGGCCACCACTTGCGCGAATTTATAGGTGCCGTCGGCGTTAATCCTGGCCTTCTCATTCCATGCGGTATCCCGGATGTATATAACCGGCGCGCTCCCCGTTGCGTTCAGATCAATGAAGTTCCGCCCGCCCGCGTTCTGAAAATACCCGGCCGTGATCGTGCCGAAATAGCCATTGGCGCCGGTTATTGACGCCTGGCTGGTCACGTTGCCGCCGAAATTGGCGTTACCCGCTTGGTCTAGCGAGAACTTGGGGAAAATGATGTCGCAGCCGTCCTTCGACGACATGCGCAGGCGTGGCATGCCCGCTGGGCCAGCCACCTCAAATATGAAATGCCCGGTAGAGGCGTCCCGCGAGAACACGAACCCGGGCACATTGTCGCCCCACCATTTGCCGTCGGTCCGCAAGCCCTGCCAACCACTTTGACCACGGAGAACGATATTCGCCGTGGCGATGTTGCCCAGGTTCGCCGACAGGGCCGACAGCGAATTGACTGCGGCATAGTCAAACACCGCGTTAGCGGCCAGAACGCTGACGGCATCGATGGCATCGGCAGATATCGCGCGCGCAGTGATCGCCCCATCCACCACCATGTCCGCGCCGACTGCCCGCGTGAGGGAGATGCTCGCTACGCGCATATCGCCTGCGAATGGCGCTCCGGTGGGTTGGTTAAACACCATGATGCGGAAATGGGTGACGCCGCTTGGAATGGTGGCGACGGCGGTTTTGGCGCCGTACTCACCGCTCACCCAATCGGCCAGCGCTAGGTCTAGCAGCGTCGGGCCACTGGCGTCGTCAGATCCGTAAAACCAGACGGCGACGTGCATCTGCTGGTTTGTGTCGGTCACCTGGCCCACCGCGCGCAGGCGGACGGCCTCACCAGGTGCGAACGGGCAACGTGCCATCGCACTGACCGCATGCACGCGGTTCGTTCCGTTGAACCGCCCGCCCCACAGATTGAGCTGGCGCACGGCGCCCTGGATGCCGTTTGGCTGACGTTCAATTACAACCCAGGCCTCCTCCTGGGGCGGCCAGTATTTCGCCGGTTCAGAAAAGTCGGGATCGAGCACGGCGTTGGACGGAGTGATGGCCACCTGATCGGCTGCCACGCGAAACTGGCTGATCTGCCCGTTATTGAAATTGGACAGCCCCGAGACGTAGCCGCCTGCATCCAGTCTCACACCCCAGGAACCGGCAATGCCATTTGCAGTGGCCTGGGCCTGCTGCTCGACCTGCACGACTGCCTGGCCGACACCGTCGAGCTCGGCCGACACCTGCTCGACCTGCTGAGCCACCGCGCTCACCGCATCGACCCGCGCCTGACGCTCCACATCGACCATTGCAGCCGCCGCGCTGGCGGTATGCAGCTCGGGCAGCGCCAGCAGCCAGGACGCATTGGCCGGCGTCATGTCCGCCGGGCTGCCAGCGATCTGGAACCAGAACTGTGCGTAACCGTCCCACGGCGCCTCGACCTCGCCGCCTGATGGGTTCCAGCCGGGCTCGCCGCTCCAGATATGCGAATACCCCAGCCATTCGTGTCGCTGGCCATCCGGGTCGTAGAAATGAACCCCGACGCGAGCGTCGGGCGCGACCTCCCCAACCAGGCACGCAATGACGCCTGAGACATAGAACCGGTCGCCGGAACGGCATGGAACGACGCGACCACCATAGGTGTCGCGCTGCCAGATCTGCGCAATGCGCTCGGCCGGCGCCCCGACCGGCACGCCCGGCTGGTCACGGGAGATGACGGCCATCCCCGTTCGCGAGGCGCCCCAGTCAATGCTGAGATCACCAGCAAACGCCGGGTCGACAAGTGTGTTGGACGGATCGCCACTCCCGACGCGCGCGCCCAACTGCGTCAACTGCGTGGCCTGCGCCGTGATCTGCCCGCCCTGGTCCTGCACGCTCGTCTGCAACGCATCAATCGCGCTGGCCTGGCCTGCAATCGCATCACTCATGCCGCCCAGGTCCGCTTTAAGGCCGGTCACATCCTGGGCGATCGCCTGTGTCGCACTCTCGCGCCACTGTTGCTCTTGGAAGACCAGTTGCTCCGCATCCTCCATCGCCTGCCTGATTTCGGCTGCGAGTTGCTGGCCCTGCTCCTGCAGTCCGGTCGCCAGATCACTCAGCCCCTGCTGGACCGACGATGGCAAATTGGCGTCGCCAATCTTGCCTTCGATGTCGTCAGCCGAGACTGCGGCCGTATAGCGGCCGGCGGCGGCATCCCACCGATACATGCGGCCGTCAGCCTGTGAATACACCGCCCAGTACGCGTCGCCCGCCGGCGGCGGGCTGCCAGGGGTAGCGGTCACCGTGGTGGGGTCTTCCACCAGTGGCACGCCGCCGGCGGCCAGGGGCAGGAATGTCACCTGCGAGGACATAGCCCCGATGCCGAGATCATCCCGCAAGCGTGCGCGGACGTAATGCTGATAGCCCGCCGAGAGGCCGTAGCGCGCGTAGTGCATGCCCACGCCGCTATATACCGGAGCATCGCTCGTGTCCTCAGCGATTGGACTGTCGCTGATCCACACGTCAAACCCGCGCACATCGACGGGATACGGTTGCAAAGCGCTCACGGACACCGACTGATAGCCTGGCTCGACAGCCAATGTCGGCGCAGCCGGCGCTGGGTTGCTCACTGTGATCGTGCTCTCGGCCTGGCTACGACCATCGGGACGGACTGCACGCACACCGACCCGGAAGCTACGGCGCGGGCCGCCGGTCGCGCGGTTCAGCGCCAGGGCGAAAGTAAAAGCAGTGTCAGTGACCGTGGTCTCGTAGATGACCGTGGTCGCTTGGGCCTCCAGAATGCGCACTTCGTAGTAGTCGGCGCCATCCAGCTCATCCCATTCGATTTGCGCATCCGCCGTCGAAAACTCAGTTCCGCCACCGGCCACACGCAGGCCGATGACTGCGCCAATATCCGTGTCGTTGAGTACCTCATACGACAGCACCGCAGTCGGCCCTGACAGGCCCAACATATTGAGCGGTGTAATCTCGACTTCGAGCGTGCCGTTGGGCACGTTGTCGATGTCGAGCCCCGGCATGCTGGTGGAACCCGCTTCCCAATTTCCGCCCGGCACGCGATAGCGGTACGCATACCGCGACGTGCTACGACCGCCTTTCCATGACAGCGCTACGCGCACGCCATACGTGACACCGTTGTAGACAATCAACGAGGTCACGCCTTTTAGTTCAGTAATTGCGCCGGGCAAGACCCGTTGCGTGCTCACCACGCGCGGGGCCAGCACCGTGTCCGTATCGATGGCCGCGAAGATATCCGGGTTGTAGGCCAACGCCGACACCTGCATCTTGCCGTCACTCTCGGCCAGGCCGAGCACGCGCCAGCACTCATTGGGCAGGTCGTCGGACGCAAGCAGCCACACCGCCATGTGCACTGGCACTTGCGAGAGCGGTTCGACCAGGTTGAGCGTATCGGTCTCAGCCGTCTGCCCGCCCCACAAGACGGCACGCGTTTCGATCGTCAAGTCCGGTAACGTCACGGAGACTTCGTAATTGCTGCCGGCTTGCAATGTAACCGGCGCATCCAGTTGCAATTGACTCGCCGACGACGCGCGCAATCGCCCTCCGCGTCGATCACCCGTGCGCCCTGGATCTTGTGTGGCGATCACGTCTCCCGGCATCACACCCAGACTGTCCATGCCGGTAGAAAAACTCACTACCTCCGACGCGTTCCATTCCGACAACAGCACGTGCAGGCCCATGCGATGCGCCTGGCCACGCGAGGTGCAACCGACCGCTTCGATTTCAATTTCATTGATGCCGAAGCGTCTAATGGCTTCGGGCAATTGAACGTACTCGACTTCGTCTCGGAATTGATTGGTGGGATCAGACCACTTCACCAACGCTACCGTATGCCGGGCGGTGCGCGCAGTGCCAACATATTGAAACTGGCCGTTCTCGACGTTAGCTGCCGTAAAACTGCGTACCGGCACGCGCGGCACATCCTGCGACAGGAACACCGTGCCGCTGGCGAAGAACGACATCGACCGGAAGGCGCCCGCCAACTGCACGAGTGTCTTGATGGCGTCCTGGCGCTCGCGAAAATAGTAGTTGAACGTAAAGCGCGGTTCGGTCCCGCCGAACCCGTTAGGCACCAGCTCATCGCAATACTTGGCGATCTGGTACAACTCGAAGCGGTCGACCGTGGCCGAGGCCAGATATTGACCCAGGCCATAACGCGGATTGGTGGCGAGGTCATACCAAACCCAGGCAGGGTTATCCGTCCAGGCGGTCTTGAAAGATCCATCCCACAGCCCCCCCGCCGTCGTGCCAGGGCCGGTGGCCGCGTACGCCCGCGTCTCCGGGTCGTAGTTCTGCGGCACCTGAACGAGCAGCAATTTCAGATCGAACTGCCGCGAAGGGATGTTGGTGAACTCCTTCGCTTTTACCCTTGTGAAGATCACGCACGAGAGCGGGTAACTGAAACGCCGCTCAATCAACGTGCTGACCGTCGACCAGTAGATCTTGTCCGCGATCAGTGATGATGTGCTGTCTTCAGTAATGCGGCGCACACGAAAACGCCACGGGCCTTCGCCGTCCGTGGGGATGCGATACGACTTCGCATACCCCGACATGGTCTTGCCGTTGAATGCATCGAGCGCAAGTTCGCGCCAGGCGCCCTCCTGTACAGACATGTCGATGGCGAACTTGACGATGGTGCCGCCAAGACTGTTCCCGTCCTGCTTTGAAAGCTGACCAACAGATACGGTAATCCGCACGCCTGTAATGCGCGGGTCGGCGATCTCCCGCACCACGGGTCGGTCGGCGCGCACTTCGATGCCAACCACCTGTTCAGCCGAAGGCGGCCGGAACCCGCTGGGCGGCTCCTGCTTGAGTCCGCCCCACATGGAGATGATCTCGACTTCGGAGAAGTTGAGCGATCCGTCCGCGTTCTTGACGGGCGTACTATCGAGATACGTGTCACGGCCGGCGTCGCCATGAGTCCAGCCAGCAATAGGGCCCTCGCCGACGAGGTCGACAATCTCAGCGAACTGTGTGGTGATGAGCGAATCCGCATCCTCGTGAAACGAGTTGTCGCCGCCGCTGGAGCCACCGCCAGAACCACGAATGGGAAGAAGGTCACGGCGCCTCATCATCAGAACTCCGACTCCGCGCCCATCCCATCACCGACACCTGCACTGTCACCACCCGGGCCGCTGCCGTTTCCGTTGCCATCCCCTCCGCCCTGGTCTCCGGTACCGCCACCCTCCCAGCGCCCATAGTCGTTCGCGTACCCGCCCCCTTGGTGGTCGATGGTGCCGGTGTTTGTGCCCAACACGTCAGGCGGGGCCACATACGGGCTGTCGGGATCGAGAACCGTCTCATCGCTGAACACTTGCGCACTGATGACGTGCGAGGGCACCAGACGACGACCGTACCCTACGGGTACCGCGGCGCCTTGTCCGACCGTGTTGAGGGTATTGCCGAAGGTGTAGCTACGGGGTCGGTCGGCATCCCCACCACTTACCTTTGGTTTTGGCGCCAGCAGCTCGGCGATACCGCCCATCATCAAGGCAAGACCCGCCTGCATCACTGGCGCCCCAAGCGCACCGCCATACACGTAGATAATCGCGCCCACGACGACGAGGACGGCCCCGACGATAGTTCGGGCGGCAGCGCCGCTGCCTGCGGTTGCCGGAATGATGTTGATGATCTCGCGCTCGCCGCACGGGTCCGCTACGTCATCTTTGTCGCGGTACTCACGCCCCACGCGGACATGAAACCCCGGCCCCTTGTGATTCAAGATCCGGGCCTTCAATTCGGGGATCTGTGTCAGTAATGCGCGGATCGCCTCGGCGGGCGTACGCACGTCAAACGAAAACGGCGCGCGGCCGAACTCCTGGCCCAGATAGCCACGTAGTCGAATGGTTCGCATAGGAATGGTCAGGAATTGCCGATGTAGCGAGCAGCGCCAACGGTGTACTGGCGCCAGTGGCGGCCAAAAACGTCGACCGATGAATCTCTGTCTTTGCAGTGGTGCAACAGACGGCCATCTTCGAGCAAGACGCCGATGTGATTGGGCACCGTGGTGCCAAATTGCATAAGGGGCACGTCCCCGGGTGCCGCCTCGTCGGCGCCTATCTCGATAAAGCCTTGTGCGCCCATGTGCAGGCGGAATAGATCGAGCCCTTTCTTGTCCCACCCTTCCTCTGCCGAGATCGGATCGAGAGCGATGCCGCGCACTTGGTGAAACCAGTCGCGCACCAGCGTCCAGCAATCCAGAACACCGTAGCGGTACGGGCGGCCGATCAGAGGCGCTTCAAACCCGTTTGGCTCGATCACGACGTGCACGCCGCTCTGAGCCTGCACGATCAGCCACGGAAGGCCGCTGGACTCACAGCCCACCAAGTCAGCCAGGCTTGGACGTGCCGGCTCAAACACATGGCTGTGCGCAACCATGACGATTTCGCCAGCATCCTCGGCATGCATAAAGTCATCCGGATCGATTTCAAAATCATCGCTTCTCATTGCGATGTTCCGGCATGGGATGTAGCGCTCACCAGCGGCATCGCGCACGACCAGCCCGCAGCATTCGCGTGGCAGGCATTGAGCGGCATGAGCAAGCACTGCGGAGACAATTTCCGGCACGGCGCGCATCACGTGCTCCCCGGAATCAGGGCTGCACCGGGAAAGCCGCCAAAGGGCAGCACCGCGTCAACGCCGAAGCGCAGCACGCACGAGGAGCACCGCCCACCACACTTGTCGCCGGCAAGATCGGTCGGTTTGTCGTTGGCATCGAAGTAGGCAGCCCCTTCGTAGCCGCATTCTTCGCCGCGGTACCGCCCCATGACCGCCCACCAGCACACGTTACCCAACACCTGACGACGAGGCAGCTTGATGCCCTCCATCTCCATGACGCTCGCCAGCTCGAATTCGAGAACGCCCTGACTGCCGGTGGTCTCGGCCGTCTTCTGGTTGATGTAAAAAACGTCCAGCGACCATTCGGCAGTCGGGTCAGCAAATGGATTGGTGCCGCTGGCAAAGTTCACCGCATCCAGGTACCGCGCCAGCGTGCGCCGCCGCGTCACCTTGCAGCCGATCAAGTCGTCATAGCTCTTCAGGTAGGGGCTGAAGACGCCACGCAGGTTTGCCACGCGCAACCTGGGACGGGGCAAGCGGCCATCGCTCGCGACCTCAAAACCTTCCGCCTCGATGGGCATAGGTGCGTATTCGTGCCCCTGCCAAACGACCGGTTCGAGCTTTTCATTGACGCCAGCATGAAACCGAAACACACCTTCAGTCGGCGCCACGGGCGTCAAATCCAGCTCGAACAAAGCCACGCGCAGCCCCGGCGCAAGGCTCTGGACATCTTCCGCTAAGCTCATTCAAAGACCTCTTCAAAGGTGGCGCTTATGCTGGCGAGGTACGGCCCTTCGGAAGAAAGCTGCCATTTCCCGCAGATCCATTTGCTAGTAGTGCCAAGCGGTGGCTGCCAAACAAAGGCTTCAATGCCACCGCGTGCGCGTAAGAACGCATCGATCTGATCGGCCACGGCGCGATCAAAGTTCTTGAACTGGACGTTCCACGTTCGCGGCAAGGTATTTATGCCGTCGCCAGCACGTTGCTGATAACCGTCCCCAAACTTCACGGTAACAACGCGCGCCGTCGTCTCGCCCTGAGCGCTGTAGCTCGGACGCCAAGTGAAAGTGGCCATGGGTGATCAGGTTGCCGAATAACGAATGGGCGCCGCGCACAGCGAAAACACTGCGCTCACCGTCAAAGCTCGATTGATATTGAGGTCAGGCCAGGTATTGAATTCCACGCGGGCACATGCCACGAGGCGCGTGCCGTTTGGAAGATCGATGCGCATGGGATATTTCGCACGACTCTCCGCGGCCCCTTCCAGCACGGACCACCAGAGCGCAGACGGATCGTCGGGAAGCGTCAAAGTGAGCGCCCGCGGGCTGCGCACACCTGGCACGCGCTCCTCATCCAGGTCTCCGTCCTGCGAACGAGTCACATACTGCATAGCGCCGCCCGAACCCTCCGAGCCCAAGACGGAACTAAGCACACACCAATTGAGGACGCGATAGAGCGCGCCCACGCCTGCGCCCGCCGGATAGCGTGAAAGATCACGCGTATCGAGACCACCGAGCGCAACGGTCTGGCCAAGCACGCCGGAGACGACGGCTGCGCGTCGATCTACGCCTGCCCAGCCGCTATCGATCGCCACCACGTCACCTATGAAGAAATCATGACCTGATTCGACGGTAGCCACGGCATCTTTGGCGTTGCTCAGGGCCGTCATTGGCATGACGCCATCCATCGCGGAAGCCAGTGCAACCCTGGTGCCGTAGGGAAAGACAATGCCCGTCATTGCGCCTCCTTAGCTTCGGGCATTCGCGAGTGCGCCGCCCGCGCGCAATGCGTTCTGGATGCGCGCATCGGCCACCTCCTCCATTCTCTTCATGACTTGGCGGGAGATCTTCTCGCCGGTCTGCTCGCTGGTTTCTCCCTGCGCCTGCTGCACGTTTACCTGGACGGTGGGCGCAAAAACGGATTGGGTTGCACCCGTCATGGCAACGCCCAGGCGCCCATCAGAAGTGCGATCAAGGGGCATGACGGCCTCGGGACCAGCCTCACCCATCACGCCTTGCCGAAAGGCGCCACCAGAGGCAAATCGAAAAAGCGTCGGCGAAGAAAACACACCGTTGGTGAAGGCGCTGCCTTTGGCGAATGCCGACACTCGCCCGCTTTGCCCAAAAGCACCGCCGTTAGCGACGTAGGTTGTCCCGCTGCCGGCCGAACTACCGGCCGCAGCGCCGCCACTGGAGCCGCCGAAGTAGGCGGACGCGATGCTTGAAATGATGGATACCGTGGCCTGTCGCGCGGCGATACGTGCCATATCCGCCAGGACGGAGGAAGCAAAACTGCTAAAGGATGCTTTGCCCGTGGTCACAAACTGGACAATCGCATCCTCCATGCCGCTGAACGTGTTCGATACCAGATCGCGCGTCTGACCAAAAACATCGGCGGCGCTTTCCTGGTAGTCCGCCCAAGACTTGGCGGCGCCAGCGCTCCAGCTCTCGCGCAATTGGGTTTCGGCGTCGTACGCCTTGCGCGCTTCGTCCTGCTGCTTGCGGCGGAACTGCTGGATCAGCTCGAGCTGACGTTGATAGTCCTCTTCGCTCTCACCGGACCACTTGCCCTGCATTTGCGCCAGTTGCCGGTTCTGGTTCAGGTCGCGGATGCGCGATTGGGCACGATCATCGATGTTGTTCAGATCAGCCATCAATTGCTGCGAGCGCGAACCCAGTGTCAGGCTCTGGAGGCGTCGGTCGTACTGGCGCGAGAGCGAATCAAGTTCGTCCTGCTGCGCGTTCTTGGCCGCCTGGTAGGCCGCTTCGCGTGCACGCAGCGAAGCAATTTCCTGTTGGTCGATCTCGTAACGCTTTGCGGCCGACTGCGCACGCAGAATCGTCATCTTGGAGTCGTTGTCCGCGATCTGGCGATCCAGGTCAATGCGATCCTTGCCGGTCGCCTTTTCACCACGCAAGCGTTCATTCTGCTTGCGGTAGGCCTCCATTTCGGCAGCCGTGCTGTCGTCAAGGATCTCGCGCTTGCGCTGGTAATACGCTTGCTCGTTGATGACCCCGGATTGGCGCGCAGCATCAAGCCGGCTGGACTCGATATCGTTGAGCGCAATGTATTCGCGCACCGCGTTCTGAATCTCGGAGATATCGCTCTTGCGATCCGCGCCGGCCAGTGCGTGGGCCTTGGAGGCGGCCCCCTTGTCGGCGTGCTTGATGCGGATCTGCGCGATGCGTTGCTCAATTTCCTGCGCCGACACGCCCGCCTCTTTCGCCAGGGCGCGAGCCTTGACGATTTCGTCATTCATCTTCTCAGTGCGGGTCTTGAACTGGTCGCCCGCTTTGGTCCACTCGCCCAATGCCTGCACCTTGGACGCATCGGCCGCCCGCTGCTGCGCCTCTTCGGCCTGGGCTTTGGCTTTTGCTTCGAGCTGGGCAATGGTGGCCTGGGCCTTCTCGTATTGGGCACGCAGGCGCGGATTGTTCCGGTTGGCCTCGAACGCTTTTTGTGCGTCGCTTACAAAGACTCTGGCGCTTTCAAGCTTGGCGCTATCTTCGCTGGCACGCCCGATCCCAAGCATGGCGTCCCATGCGCCCTTGGCGGCGCTCGTGATCGCGTTCCACCCTTTTTCGATAAAGCCCAGGTTTTCGCTGACAGTATCAGCGCGCTTACTCATTTCCTGCGCATAGGTGCGCTGCGCCAGCGCACCCGCCTCTTCCATGCGCCCCTGATCCTCAAGGGCGGCAATCTGTCGCAGCACCGATGCCGTCAGGTAGTGATATTGCTCGTTAAGCTTGAGCGAAGCCTTGACGGGCTCGTCGCCCAGGTCGACAAAGCGCTGAACCATTTCCTCGGTGGTGGTGCTGGTCACCTTGCCGGTCTTCACGATGGCTGTACTCAGGTCCACCATCTGGGCGCCAGCAATTTTGCCGGTCGCAGCAAGCTGCTCGAGCGCCGTGGTCGCCTGGCCCTGTGTACCAGCGGCGACGGCGACCTCCCGTCGCATGGCCGCAAACTGCCCTTGGGACACCCCGGCGTAGTTGCCTGTCATGGCGATCGCCGTAGCGAAGCGCTGGGCTTCACTCGCACCCTGGTTGTAGGCCACCGCTGCCACACCTACCGCGGCGGCTGTCAGCGTGATGGGATTGATCAGCCCCAAGGCGGCAGACCCCAGTGCACGCGCCGCCGGCACCACCCCACCAAACATATCCTTGAGCTGCCCGCCCTGTTGCAGCAACACCGTCAAAGGCGCTTGCCCGCCCTGGAGCGACACGATGATGTCGCTCAGTTGAGCCGGCACACCCCGCAGTGCAGCGGCCTGTTGCGCGGCGGACAGGCCATATTCATTGAATTTCTTGCCGGCCTGCTGCGCAGCTGCGCCCGAAGCGGTCAGGCGTTTTTCCAGCTCCGCGATGATGGCGGTAGGCGTGCCCTTGAGCGCCGCGTTGTAGGCGATCTGCTGCTGGCGCGTATAGCCCACCGTATCGGCCTGCTTGAGCAGCGTCATGATCTGGCGCTGGCCTGCCTTATCCAGTTGATCGAAGGCGACACGCGCTTCAGCGCCAAACGCGGCAATGCCCCGGCGGGCAGTTTCGACCGCGACCTTGAGGTCACCGGGACTCGCAACGAAGTCGATGCGCAGCTCGCCGTCGGCGCCCTGCCCGCTCTCTGACATGCTTACCTCTTGTGAATTTCGTTGAGGGCTGCCGACTCAATGACTCGCAATGCTGACATCATTTCGTCATAAGCCTCGCCCGCATAACCCTTGCGATCCAACTCATGGAACACAACGGCATAGTCAAGGCCCGTCGGCCCGCCCGCTCCCTGGCGCCACTGCGTGGCAACGTCCCGGAAAAACTCGATTGCCGGCCAGTTCTCGGCCCATAGTTCCTGCGCATCCGGCGGTGGTACGTCCTCAGGCCGCAAGCCCCATTCGGCCAGATCGCTGGCCGTTGGAGGCTTGTAATAGAGGGCGCGCACCGCCGTGATCAGTTTCCCCTGCGCGCCTGCGTCAGCTCGCGGGCATAAGTGTCGAGAATCGCCCACGCCGCGCCGTGGTGGTTCGAGATCAGCCGTGCCACGTTGTCAACCGTGAGCGGCGCATCAGCGTCCCAGGAATCGACAATCTCGAAGATCGCCTGAGCATCGGTACGTCCTGTCACCGCCGCTTCGCTGAAGAACTCGCGATACTGCTCTTGCGTCTTGTGGCGGAACACGCAATTCAGATCTGCCGTAGGGCTACCTGGCACACCGATGGACACCCTGGCCGAAAAGGTTGGATTTGCTTCGATCTTGAACATGGCGCGATCAGTCCTCGTAACGCGTCAGATCACTGATAAGCGAGAACGTGGCGGTGTTCTGCATGTTCTGGTTCAGTGACATGGAAGGGTCCGGGTCGAAGGACGGATAGACCCAGTAATAGAACTTCACGCCACCAGGCAGCACGGCGCGCAGCACGACGGGGTCGCCCACTTCGCTGGCACGCGTCAACGCCGCATACCAGGGCAAGGTGGGGTCGTAATCGAGCGTCAGCGTGATCGCCTTGGCGTTCTTGAAAGTCGGCTTTTGGCGCTGGCGGTTGTTGCGGTCTTCCAAGTATTGGTATTGATAGTACTGTTGCTCGCCGCCGCTTTTGGATACTTCCGTTGCTTGCGACATCGCCACGAAAGCAGAGACCTTGATCAACGTGCCCGCCCCTTCGTTGGGCGGATTGAGATCCTCGTTGGTCGTGTCCAGGCCATCCAGCGTAGCCTGGCCATCGGCCACGGACGACAGACGCACGACACGTTCATTAACCGCCGGCCAGGCAGATTTGATGAGCACAATGTCTCCGCTCGCAAGGCTGCCCCCGGTAATGGTCGCGACCGCATCAGCGGCATTGGACAGGGCCGTCATCGGCACACCCGCAGCCAGAGCGGTGGAGATCGAAAACACAGTCCCGTTAGGGAAGATGGAAGACATGCTTTTCCTTTCAGGCAATAAAAAGCCACCCGGAGGTGGCTGGTCACAGAGGCCCGAAGGCGGGCACAAACTCAATCGGCATACCAGATACTGAAGTCCTGGCGTGCACCGTACTTTTTCACGATATCGTCGTAATCGCTCACGAAAGCGCCAACGGGCTCAACCGCAGCGTAAGCGGCGCTCGCCACCAGGGCGTCTTCCGCCTGGTGCGCTAGCGCCGAGGCCTGCTCACGCGTCTCCGCCCACACGCGCACCTGCAAACGCGCATTGCGGGTAGATGACCGCGTATTGTCGATGTAGCGACGCGACCGCCCACCGATCTGCTGATACACGAACAGCGGATAGATGGCCTCGTCGGGCACCACATCCGGCCATGCCTGCCCGTCAACCAACGCGCCCAGGTCAGCATGAACACTCGCTTCAAAGCTCACCGCTTGGCCTCCGCAATGACTTCGGGCAAGCGCTCCTTCAGCCGGGCACGCGCTGCCTCGATCGCCTCCGCAATCTTGGCTTCATAGGCGGGGCGCAGAAACGGCTTGGCGGGCACCCACTTGGGTCGTTGCAAGCGGCGCTTGCTGGGGTGCCAGGTGCCGTCTTTGCCGAGCACGAAGACGTTCTTGCGCCAGTGCCCCAACTCCAGCAAATGCCCGTGCGGCGCACTGCGCTTGTTCCATGAGACCGAATAGACGAACTGCTTGTCATTGGATCGACGGTCGGAATAGGCCACATAGATGGCCGAACGCAACAGACCATCGCGCACCGGCGCCCGTGCAATGGCTTCGTCGCGCACCACCTGCGCGGCCGCAAGGGCAACCGATCGAGCCAACGCTTCTTTGCCTTCGTCTCCGAGCCGTTCCAGCATACGGTCAATCTTCTTGATCGATCGATCCAGGGCGCGGATATCAAAAGTCACCAGCGGCTTAGCCATTGGAGCCACCTAAAGTGCACACGAGATAGATCGCCTCGCGCCGCTCCTCATCAGGCAAGACGGCGCTGATGCTATAGATCAAGCTGCCATGAACAACGCGCATGCCTGCGGTCACGTCCGTTCTGTATCGGATTTGAATAGATGCCTGCACGATCGAAGTTTCCGCGTCGGCCTTTATAGTCTCCAGTCCGGACTTGTGTGCGATGCTGGCCCATACAGGTCGACCGATGGGTATCCAATCATCGCGCAGCTGCCCAGCGGCATCTCTTTCGCGTGTTCGGCGCTCAATGCAAACGCGCTTGTTCAACCTGCCTGCACGCAGCACGCTACACCCCCATGCCAACGCGATAAGGTTGCAACAGCGCCGTAGCGCCGCGCGGCAGCTCGGCCACCGTGAGGCCGATAACAACATCTTCACGATTGCCGTACAAGGCGCCCAGCGTCAACAAAATGGCCGCCTGTACGTCAGGGCTCACCACCATGGGCTGATCACCCGCCGTATTCGCGTCGATTGCCTGTTGCATCGCTTCGGCATCAGGGAACACGGCACGATTCAGGAACGCTTGCGCAGCGGCTTCGGCCGCCGCGAGGTAGAGCGTGATGAGATCTTCATCGTCTTCTTCATCCACGCGCAGGTGCTTCTTTGCCAGCGCAAGCGCAACGAGCGCCATTACTCGCTCGCTCCACTCGCCAGCTCACCCTCAGCGCCCTTGTCTTCGTGCTGCAGGCGCTTTTTGTTCGCAGGCTGCGTTCGGGATTTCTCACCACCTTTCGGGGCATCACTTGCCGCCTTGACGCCTGGTGGCGACGATTCGTCTGCATCTTCCGCTCGCGCTACCAAACCGACCTTTTCCAGATCAGCCACGACAGAGGCAGGCAGATCGACTTGCGTGCCCTTACGGGCCTCAAAGCTGCCATGCACAAACGACTGCTTGGCTTTCACAGCGACCATGACGGATCTCCTACGCCCCGGCGCTGCCGGGGCTTTGATTGGCAAGTCCGGACAGTTACGCCGGCGTCAGGTCGCCCTTCGTGAATGCTTCGGGACGATAGACCGCCAGACCCAAACGCTCTTCTGCCAGGATCGTCACCATGTTCTTAATGAAGTCGTCCTCGTTCTCGGTGGCCACCGACACGGTCGACGTCATCCGGTCGAAGATCTGCGCGCCCAGCTTGAAGGCGCCGACCAGGAATTCATCGAGTAACATCGCCTGCGTGGTCACCACCGGACGCCCCCACAGGGCCGGCAGTGCAAGGCTTTGCGGATTGGCAAAGATGTACGCACCGGTCGAATCCTTCAGCAACTCGATGGCAGTCCAATCGGCCGGATGCAGAACGATGCCAGTGGCCGGGTATTCGGCCAGCTCGGATTGCAACAACGCCAGACGCAGCACATCGATACGGGTGGCATTGGCGATCGCAATGGGTGCGACGTAGGCAGAGGCCTGCGTATAGATACCGTTCAGGTTGTTGCCAACGCCAGAGCCCTTGAGCAGTTGATCTTCTTCCTTGTAGGCTAGCCCGTAACGCAGACGCCCGTCGATGTAGCTTTGCAGCATCGGGGCATCCATCAGGATTTCCGTCGAAGCTTTCACATGGTGGGCAACCTTCACCACAGGCGTTGCCACAAGGTCGAACACGATGTCCGACTTGGGCTTGGCCGCGCCTTCTGCCACAGTTGCCGCCATGTTCTGGAAACCCGTTTCCTTCACGTACTGGATCAGGTTCGAATTGGTTGCGCCCGGCGTGAGCAGGTCGCGAACTGCCAGACGACGCTGGGGTTGGGCCAGAATGCCAGGGCGACGATCCGGCGCAATCAGGTCACCGGCAATAGCGGGATCCGACGTGATGTTGGTGACGGCCTTGACCTGGTGGGTAAATCCTTTGCGCAAGTTGCCGGCCTTAACGTAGCCCTGGAAGTCTTCCGATTCCACAAATTCCTGACCTACCGACTTCGCTTGCTGGGCATCGCCGCTGCCGCGACGATCCAACTTCTGTTCGGCCTCTTGCAGGCGCGCCACCAGTTCGCCCTGCTTGACCAGCAGTTCATCCACCTTGGCCTTGGTTTCGGTGCTCAGCTCGCCCGCGTTCTTCGCTTCCTTCAGCGCGCGCTCGCCAGCTTGTTTCACCTCGTCACCGATACGCTTGAGTTCGGCGGTAACCTGTTCCATGACGCCTTCTGCGTTGTCACCGGCAGCCTTGCGCGCCAAGGCCGATTTGCGTTCCAGTTCGCGAGTGTCATTACCGTAGTTCATTTGAGTTCCTTCAGAAAGTGATGGTTTTGAGGCTGTCGAGCAGCCGAGATGCATTGCTCGCCGTGCCGCCAGACTCGCTCTGGAGGAGGTGCTTCAGTCCGCGATTGGCGATGATCGCGGCCTGCGATTTCGAGAAGCCTGCCTCGCGCAGGAGCCCTTCGAAGTCGGAAAGAGTGGGAAGCTCGCCATGCGCGATACGCGACTTGACCGCTTCAATGCGCGCCTCGTCGTTAGCGGGCACGGTGACGATGGAGACTTCCACCAACTCCAGACGCTTGAGCGTGCGGATGCGGGTCTTCTCGTCGTAGCTGTCTTCGCGCACGTAGTACCCGATCGACAGCCCCGTGATCGCGCGTGCCTTCATGCCGCGATAGGCAACCTTCGCGTAGGGAGCATCGTCCAGCCACAAGGCGCCGTCGCCCTTCAGGCCGGTAGCATCTTCCTTGAGGGACTTCCAATCGCCGATCGGCTCACCAGAGCGGTGCTGCCACAGGATCGGCAGCGCGCGTCCTTTGTCTGCCAGTTCAGCCAGGCTTTCGGTGAATGCGCCGGGCACGACTACTTCGCGATAGCTGTCGACCACACCGAACACAGAGCCGTAGCCAGAAAAAAGGCCGTCTTCATTGACGGCCTTCGTGTCCCACTCAAATGCGCGCGTCTTGAACGCACCGCCTTTACGTTGCATCGCTGGTCTCCATTTCACCAAGCCAGGCCTTGAGCGCATCGCGCGCTTGACCCGATGCGCTCTGCTGCCCCAATTGATCGATGGGCAGCATGTTCGATTGCACTGTCAGCTCGGCCGCATTGCCACCCTTGGGTGGCAGGTTTTCTTTGCGTCGACACTCGTCGCGCGTCATGACGCCGTTCTGCGTCATGGACGCGTAAAACGACGCACGTGATGCACTGTCACCGCGCAGCAGCCCTTCCAAGGCAAACTCGGCCGAATAACGGCTGCGCTCGGCCGGCGTGAGCAACCCCTTACGCACCGACTGCTCGATGCGCACCGCCCACGGGCGCAAAACAAAGGTCACAAATCCGATCATCTGCTGCTCAATGCCGGTGCCCCACGAAGTGGATTTCTCCGAATGGCCAACCATGAAGGGCGGCACCCGGAACCAGCGACAGATCTCTTCGACATTGAAAGCGCGTGTGGCCAGCAGCTCGGCGTCCTGCGGATTCATCGTTAGTTGTTGAAAGCCGGCGCCCTTTTCCAGCACAAAGATGCCGCCTTCGGAGGAAACCGACTGCACATGCTCACGAATGTCTCTGCGCTGATCCGGCTTGAGTACAACATCCATCGTCACCAACCCAGCCGACTTCATACCGTTCTTGAACGTGTGAGCGCTGGCTTCATCGGCAGCAATGGCCGCTCCGAACACGTTAGCGCCCATGCTGATAGGCGAAACAACCGAGATCCCGTCCAGGGAGAACGCGGGCGTAAACCACATGTCGGCCTCCGAGATGATCCGGCTCTTCTTGGATACCGGGTCGTCATACCGCCATTCAACGCTACCGTTCTCCAAGCGGCGCCCTTGGATAAAGGCGGGCAGCAGTAGGTCAAGAGACGTTATGTCGCCGCGCCCGTTGCGACGCTTTTCCACGTACGCCGCGCCCCACAACAACAAGCAGGCGACGAACACCTGCCAGAACACCACGGCCGTCATGTCGGCATTAGGCTGGTTGTGCAGCAGCCCATACAGCGGGTGCTGACGATCCACTTCCTTGGTGTCGCCCTTCTCCACGTACAGATTCATGGGCAGCGTCGACATGGTTTCAGCAATCAGCCGCACACACGCCCAGGCAGTGGATAACTGCAAGGCCGAGTTGACTGTGACTGGCTTGCCTGTGAAATTACGCGCGCCCAGCCACGCCCCCCAGAATGCACCGTCGGTGAGACGGATAGGGCGGCCCA
>JASGFB010000041.1:0-36138 GCA_047605765.1 Rhodocyclaceae bacterium | reverse complement strand
AGCACCACCTTGACATGGTGGGGGTCGTTGGTTCGAGTCCAATTGCGCCTACCACATTGAAGACGGAGTTCCGAATGTTTCGAACTTGGACGTGGCAGGATTAACTCAGCCAAGCCTGTTCGTTTTTTCGAAACTCCGTGTGCGAAGAAAAAAGTGCGGCTTGCCCGCACTTTTTTTTTGCCCGCGGCATTCTATGAATTCGCGCCCGTGGCGCGCCGAAAGGCCCATCGATCATGCCTCAGATCACGCTTCCCGACGGTTCGGTCCGTAGTTTCGCCGATCCGGTTTCCGTCTATGACATCGCCGCCTCGATCGGCACCGGCCTGGCGCGCGCCGCCGTGGCCGGCAAGGTCGATGGCAAACTGGTCGATACGCGTCACGTGATCGATCGCGACGCGCAACTGTCGATCGTCACCGACAAGGATGCCGAAGGTCTGGACATCATTCGCCACTCGACGGCGCACCTTTTGGCCTATGCGGTCAAAGAGCTGTTTCCCGAGGCCCAGGTGACCATCGGCCCGGTGATCGAAAACGGCTTCTATTACGACTTCGCCTACTCGCGTCCGTTTACGCCCGAAGATCTGGCGGCCATCGAAAAACGCATGGCCGAACTGTCCAAGCGCGACATCCAGGTGTTCCGCGAAGAATGGGCGCGCGACGATGCCGTCGAATTCTTCAAGGGCATCGGCGAACACTACAAGGCCGAGATCATCGGCAGCATTCCGGCGGATCAGACCATCTCGCTGTATCGCGAGGGCGATTTCACCGACTTGTGCCGCGGCCCGCACGTACCCTCCACGGGGCGCCTGAAGTTCTTCAAGCTCATGAAGGTGGCTGGTGCTTACTGGCGCGGCGACGCCAAAAACGAGCAGTTGCAGCGCATCTACGGTACCGCCTGGGCCAAGAAAGAAGAGCTCGACGCCTACCTGCACATGCTCGAAGAAGCCGAAAAGCGCGACCACCGTCGCCTCGGCAAGCAACTCGATCTGTTCCACATGCAGGACGAAGCCCCCGGCATGGTGTTCTGGCACGCCAAGGGCTGGACGCTGTGGCAGCAGGTCGAGCAATACATGCGCCGCCGCCTCAATGGCGCCGGCTACCAGGAAGTGCGTACGCCCCAGATCATGGATCGCACCCTGTGGGAGCGTTCCGGCCACTGGGACAACTACCGCGACAACATGTTTACGACGGAGTCCGAAAAGCGCGACTACGCCGTCAAGCCCATGAATTGTCCTGGCCACATCCAGATCTTCAATCATGGCCTGCGCTCGTACCGCGACCTGCCCCTCCGCCTGGCCGAATTCGGCTCCTGCCACCGCAACGAGCCTTCCGGCGCGCTGCATGGCCTGATGCGCGTGCGCGGCTTCGTGCAGGACGACGCCCACATCTTCTGTACCGAAGACCAGATCGAATCCGAAGCCCAGGCTTTCGATACGCTGCTGATGAGCGTGTACAAGGATTTCGGCTTCCATGACGTCGCCGTCAAGTTGGCCCTGCGCCCCGAAAAGCGCGCCGGCGGCGACGAAACCTGGGACAAGGCCGAAGAAGGTCTGCGCGCGGCCCTGCGCGCGTCCGGCAAGGAATGGGAAGAACTCCCGGGTGAGGGGGCCTTCTACGGCCCCAAGGTCGAATACCACATCAAGGATGCGCTCGGCCGTTCGTGGCAGTGCGGCACGATCCAGCTCGATTTCGTGCTGCCCGAGCGCCTCGACGCCGAATATGTGGCCGAAGACAACACCCGTCGGCGCCCGGTCATGCTGCATCGTGCCATCCTGGGATCGCTGGAGCGATTCCTGGGCATCCTGATCGAAAACTACGGCGGCGCGTTCCCGTTGTGGCTCTCGCCGGTGCAGGCGGTGGTAATGAATATCTCCGAAGCGCAGGCTGACTACGTCGATCATGTGGCCGACGCCCTGATCGCGGCAGGGCTGCGCGTCGAGCGCGATTTGCGAAACGAGAAAATTACCTATAAAATTCGCGAACATAGCTTGCAAAAGCTGCCCTACCTGCTGGTTGCCGGTGACAAAGAAAAGGCGGCCGGCCTTGTTGCGGTCCGCGCACGAGGCGGGCAGGATCTGGGGCAAATGTCCATAGAAGAGTTGATCGAGCGGCTGCGACGCGAACAGGAAACCCGCAGCGGCACGGTCTGATTTTTGTTTTTTTCGGAGACTGAACCATCGCTCAGGAAAAGTCGCAGCGCATCAATCGGGAAATCGGCGTGGCCGAGGTGCGTCTCGTAGGGCAGGATAACGAACCGCTCGGGATCGTCCCGACGCACCAGGCGCTCGCCATGGCTGAAGAAGCGGGCGTCGATCTGGTTGAAATTGCGCCCCAAGCCAAGCCACCTGTGTGTCGCCTGATGGACTTCGGCAAGTTCAAGTACCAGGAGGCCAAGCGCGCACACGAGGCCAAGCTGAAGCAGAAGCAGATTCAGATCAAGGAAGTAAAATTCCGGCCCGGTACTGACGATAACGACTACAACATCAAGTTGCGCAACATGACGCGCTTCTTGCAAGACGGTGACAAGGTCAAAGTGACCCTGCGCTTCCGTGGTCGCGAAATGGCGCACCAGGAATTCGGTATCCGCCTGCTCGAACGCATCAAGGCGGATCTGGACGAACATGCAGCGGTGGAGCAGTTCCCGAAGCTGGAAGGCCGACAGATGATCATGGTCGTCGCGCCGAAGAAAAAGCACTGACAAGTGCGCCCTGGGCACCGATCTGCGTGCCCGGTCGAATGAGTTGGCCCGCCCCAGGCGGGTCGGCACGGAGCACAGCCATCCGGGCGCAAGCCGAAGGCTGTAAAACAAGTGGTGATCCGGTTGTTCAAGTGCTTCAGTCCGAAGCCACCGATTGCCATGTCAAAATCGGAGTACGTAATGCCGAAGATGAAGACCAAGAGCGGGGCCGCCAAGCGGTTCAAGATCCGCTCGGGTGGCAGCGTGAAGCGCTCGCAAGCGTTCAAGCGCCACATCCTGACCAAGAAAACCACCAAGTCGAAGCGTCAGCTGCGGGGTATGACCAGCGTGCACAGCACGGATACCGCCCGCATCCACGCGATGATGCCCTACGCTTGATTACTAGGAGATAACACATGCCTCGCGTCAAACGTGGTG
This sequence comes from Rhodocyclaceae bacterium, assembly GCA_047605765.1. Classification (GTDB taxonomy): domain Bacteria; phylum Pseudomonadota; class Gammaproteobacteria; order Burkholderiales; family Rhodocyclaceae; genus JBGVSA01. The sequence goes on along the minus strand of JASGFB010000041.1, from coordinate 33,023 downwards.
TAACGGCTCGCGCTCGTCACAAAAAGGTTCTCGACCAAGCCAAGGGTTACCGCGGCCGTCGGAAAAACGTATATCGCATCGCCAAGCAAGCGGTGATGAAGGCCGGTCAGTATGCCTACCGCGACCGTCGTCAACGCAAGCGTCAGTTCCGTTCGCTGTGGATCGCCCGTATCAACGCGGCGTCGCGCGAAGTCGGCCTGACGTACAGCCGCTTCATGAACGGCCTGAAGAAGGCTGCCATCGACATCGACCGCAAGGTCCTGGCCGATCTGGCAGTGTTCGACAAGCCGGCATTCGCGGCGCTGGCCGCTCAAGCCAAGGCTCAGCTTTCGGCTTGAGTATCGGTGGATGACGCCATGAAGCGCGGTGATCATGTCGATTGCATGAACGCCGCTGCGCTTGGTGGCTTGTCCAGCGACAAGTGCTAAGCCTACAGGCTGGGAAAAAGGGAGGCGGTGCCTCCCTTTTTTTTCTCGTGGGCAGGTTTTTTGTTGAGCGTAAAACCGAAAAAGGCCGGATGGCGACGGCATCGAATGATGTCGATCGTGCCTTTTCCGATTTTGCGTTGAACTTCTCGAAGTTGTGTGAGGCGTTGTGAGTCAACTTGACGACATTCTCGCGGAGGCGCAAGGCGCTTTCGCCCAGGCGCAGGACAGCAATGCGCTGGAACAGGCCAAGGCACGTTTCCTCGGCAAGAGCGGCCAGATCACCGAATTGCTCAAAGGCTTGGGCAAACTCGATGCGGATGCGCGCCGCACCGCCGGGGCGGACATCAACCGCTGCAAGTCGGGCATCGAACAAGCCCTGGAAGCCCGCCGCGAAGCCCTGCGCTCGGCGGCGCTGGCCGAGCAGCTCAAGGCTGAAGCCCTCGATGTCACCCTGCCGGGGCGCGGCACCGGCCACGGTGGCCTGCATCCGGTAACGCGCACGCAAGAGCGCTACGAAACCCTGTTCCGTTCCATCGGCTTCGACGTGGCCGACGGCCCCGAAATCGAAACGGACTGGTACAACTTCACGGCCTTGAACACGCCCGAAAATCACCCGGCGCGTTCCATGCACGACACCTTCTACCTGCAGAACGGTGAAAAGGTGCTGCTGCGCACCCACACCAGCCCGGTGCAGATCCGCGCCATGCAGGCCCACGCCAGGCTGCACGAAGGCAAGGACGTCATGCCCGACCTGCGCATCATTGCGCCGGGCCGCGTCTACCGTGTCGATTCCGATGCCACGCACTCGCCGATGTTTCACCAGGTCGAAGGCCTGTGGGTGGGCGAGAACATCAGCTTCGCCGGCATGAAGGGCGTCATCATCGACTTCCTGCAGCGCTTTTTTGAAACCGATGAACTCCAGGTGCGGCTGCGCCCGTCGTTCTTCCCCTTTACCGAGCCCTCGGCGGAAATCGATTTCGCCTTCATGACGGGGCCCAACAAGGGGCGCTGGCTGGAGATCTCCGGCTGCGGCATGGTGCACCCGAACGTGCTGCGCTTCGGCGGCATCGATCCCACGCGCTATACCGGCTTCGCCTTCGGCATGGGCCTGGACCGCCTGACGATGTTGCGCTACGGCGTCAACGACCTGCGGCTGTTCTTCGAGAACGACCTGCGCTTCCTCTCCCAATTCTCCGAGTAGTCATTCGTCATGCAGTTTTCAGAACAGTGGTTGCGTACTCTCGTCGACCCGGCGCTTGATTCGGACGCGCTGTGTCATCTGCTCACCATGGCCGGCCTCGAAGTGGAAGAGGTCGACGCGGTGGCGCCGCCATTTACGGGCGTGGTCGTGGCGCAGATCGTGTCGTTTGAAAAACATCCCAATGCCGACAAGCTGAAGATCTGCACCGTCGACATCGGTACCGGCACGCCGCAACAGATCGTGTGCGGTGCGCCCAACGTCGTGCTTGGCATGAAAGCGCCGTGCGCCACCGTCGGCGCCAAGCTGCCCGGCTTCGACATCAAGGCTGCCAAGCTGCGTGGCGTCGAATCCTTCGGCATGATGTGCTCGTCGCGCGAGCTGGGTCTGGACGAAGACCACGGTGGCCTCATGGTGCTGCCCGACGACGCCCCGGTCGGCACCAACATCCGTGATTACCTGGCGCTGGACGACCGCCGCATCACCATCAAGCTGACGCCCAACCGCGCCGACTGCCTGAGCCTGATGGGCGTGGCGCGCGAAGTCTCCGCCCTGACCGACACGCCGTTGGCCGCCGCCGCCGCGCAAGCCGTGGCCGTGACCGGCAGCGCGCGCCGCGAAGTCGTGCTCGATGCTCCCGAGGCCGCGCCGCGCTATCTCGGCCGCGTCATCAGCGGCGCCAACACCCAAGCCCCGACGCCCGCCTGGATGCGCCAGCGCCTGGAGCGCTGCGGCGTTCGCTCGATCAGCGCGGTGGTGGACGTCACCAACTACGTCATGCTCGAACTTGGCCAGCCGCTGCACGCCTTCGACAATGACACGCTGCAAGGCGCCATCCACGTGCGCCACCCGCACGCCGGCGAAAAGATCACCCTGCTCAACGGGCAAGTCGTCGAACTACAGCCCGATCACCTTCTGATTGCCGACGCAGCGCGCCCGCTGGCCCTGGCCGGCATCATGGGCGGTGAAGCCAGCGGGGTAGGGGACGCCACGCGCGACATCTTCCTCGAAAGTGCCTTCTTCCAGCCGGCCGCCATCGCTGGCCGCGCGCGCGAACTGAGCTTCTCGTCGGATGCCTCGCACCGCTTCGAGCGCGGCGTCGATCCGCAACTCGCCCCGGTGGCGATGGCCCGCGCAACCGAGCTGATCCTGTCGATCTGCGGGGGGCAGGCCGGTCCGGTGGTCGAAGCCATCGCTGACGCCGCCATGCCGCAGCGCGCCGAAGTCTCGCTCGACGCCGCACGTGCCCGCAAGGTCATCGGCGTCGACATCGCGTCTGATCAGATGCGCGCCATCCTCGCTCGCCTGGGCATGTCGGTGACGCTCGAAGGCGACCGCCTGCGCGCCGTGCCGCCGAGCTACCGCTTCGACATCGCCATCGAAGAAGATCTCATCGAAGAAATTGCCCGCGTCTTCGGCTACGACAACATCCCGCCGGTCTCGCCCGTCGGGCCGATGCGCATGCTGCCGCAGACCGAAGCCAGCACGCCGCTGCACCGTCTGCGCCGCCGTCTGGCCGCGCGCGACTACCAGGAAATCGTCAGCTTCGCCTTCGTCGAAGAAGCCTGGGAACGCGACTTCGCCGCCAACGCCGATCCGATCCGTCTGGCCAACCCTATCGCCAGCCAACTGGCGGTAATGCGTTCGTCATTGATCGGCGGGCTCATCGGTGCGCTGGACACCAACATCCGCCGCCGCGCCAGCCGCGTACGCCTGTTCGAAATCGGCCGCTGCTTCAGCCGCGACGCACAGGCCACCCCGGTGGCCGGCTACGCCCAGCCGATGCGCGTAGCCGGTCTGGCCTGGGGCCCGGCGCTGGCCGAGCAATGGGGCACGCCGACGCGCCGCGTCGATTTCTACGATCTCAAAGGCGACCTCGAAGCGCTGCTGGGCACGCATGCCACCTACGTGGCCGACACCCATCCCGCGCTGCACCCGGGGCGCTGCGCCGCCATCATCGTCAATGGCCGCAAGGCTGGCGTCATCGGTGAGCTGCACCCGGCCTGGGCGCAAAAATACGACCTGGGCACCGCGCCTGTCGTTTTCGAGCTCGATCTCGACGCCGCTCTGGCCTCGCACGTGCCGGCCAGCCACGACGTCACGCGCCTGCCGTCCGTCACGCGCGACCTCGCCCTGGTCGTCCCGCAGGCGCTGCCTGTGGCACAGTTGCTCGATGGCCTGCGCCAGGGCGCGGCAGACATCGTTCGGTCGCTCGAAGTGTTCGACGTCTACACGGGTAAGGGTGTGGCCGAGAACGCCAAGAGCATTGCCTTGCGGGCCGTGCTTCAGCACACTGAGCGCACGCTCGAAGAAGCGGAAATCGAGCAGGCCATGAGCGGTCTCGTTCAGGCTGCCGCAGAAAAATTCGGCGCACAACTGCGTGCGTAACAGGGGAAAGTCCGTAATCTATGACAACGACAAAGACGCTGACCAAGGCTGAGTTGGCCGAGCTTCTTTTCGAGAAGGTCGGGCTGAACAAGCGCGAAGCCAAGGATATGGTGGAGGGTTTCTTCGAAGAGATCCGCAATGCGCTCGAACGGGGGGAGGAAGTGAAACTTTCCGGCTTCGGCAATTTCCAACTGCGCGACAAACCGCCACGCCCCGGCCGCAACCCCAAGACCGGGGAAGAAATCCCCATCACGGCGCGCCGCGTGGTCACCTTTCACGCCAGCCAGAAACTCAAGGCCGCGGTTGAGCAACTGAGCGATGCACAGCCACAACAGTCCTGAAGGCGAAGTCACCCTGCCGCCCATTCCCGCCAAGCGTTACTTCACGATTGGCGAAGTGAGCGAGCTGTGTGGCGTCAAACCGCACGTGCTGCGCTACTGGGAGCAGGAATTCACCCAACTGCGCCCCGTCAAGCGGCGCGGCAACCGGCGCTACTACCAGCACCACGAAGTGCTGCTGGTGCGGCGCATCCGCGAGTTGCTCTACCGTGATGGCTTCACCATCAGCGGCGCGCGCAACCGCCTGGACGAGGTAGGGCAGCTGGAACAGGAGGCCGCCGACACCGCCGCGCGCGAGCAGGCCACGGTCGCTTCCATCCGCGCGCAACTGCAGGATCTGCTGGCCTACCTGCGCTCGTAAAAGCACCTGGCCAGGCGCATTAGGTCTGGACAGCAGCAAAATTGATGCTATAATTTTTCTTCTGTGTCGGGGCGTAGCGCAGCCTGGTAGCGCACTTGCATGGGGTGCAAGGGGTCGCGAGTTCGAATCCCGCCGCCCCGACCAAAAACACGAGCCGAATCAACCGCAAGGGTGATTCGGCTTTGTTTTTTCTGTGTTCTCAAAACGTCATCATATTCGCCTGTTCTAATATTCACACCGCTGCCGGCTTCTTTGGCAGTGCCAACGATACCTCACGAGCGACGGGACCCATGCGTGCAGCGTGACCGTGCCTGATTTGCCGGGCTGTTTCTCTGCGGGTGACACGCTCGACGAGGCAATGAAGAGCGCCCACGATTAGAATCGACGTGAGCAGGTTTTACCGAGTCCGCACCTGGTTGCCAACAACGAGAAACCCCATGCGATTGCACTACCTGGTATTTGCCATTTCCGTTTCGGTGTGTGCGCCGGCGTCGGCACAAGTGACCAATCATGTAGCCCCGGGCAATCTGCAGGCGCGCAGTGATTTGGGATGCCTGAAAGCCGAGGCGCTGCGGAACACCTATACCGCCGCTGACCTGTATCGGAGCGACGTCGATTGCGTGAAGCAAAACGATCTTGAATCAGCCGTATACGTTTCGGCGCTTGCAGGCGTCTATGGCCGCTATGAGTCGATGAGGGTGGCGGACCAGAGCGCTCATCAGGCGCAGACGGTGCTGACTTTGAATTTTGCCAACGCCTTGACCGATGAACAGAAGGCGCAGTTCAGGGCGCACCTGTCTGCCGCGGCAAGCGACCCGTCGGGCTTGACCAGGCTCTGCGGTCGCATAAGGGAAGTCGGCCCGCCCGACTATCATCCCACCTACATGATTCAACACGGCATGGGTGCGTTTGTCGGTCGCCAAGGGAACGGGCTGGTGCCCGATTTCGATGGTGCGGCGGCGTGGGAGAAGGCGCTCGACACGTATCTGCACTGTCCCAAAACCTGACCAAAAAGCGGGTGGAAGGTCGGCTTGAGTGGGCCCGCCTTTCTCTTTGCGGTTCGCGCGCATCCAGGCGTAACCCTGAGGCTGATCCGACCCGGGGCGCCCGGGGGCGCAGAAGGATGCTCCGATCAGGACTGCGCTGGCGAGCGGGGGATTCTCGCGGTGAAGGTGGTCTCGTTTTCGTCGGATGCCACGCCAATGGTCCCGCGATGGGCTTCGACGATACAGCGGCAGATGTAGAGGCCCAGGCCGACGCCGGCGGACGCCCCTTGGTTCCCCGGCGAGGCGTCCGCACGTGTCAGGGGGTCGAAGAGCGTAGGCAGTGCCGCTGCGGGGATGGGCGAGCCCCAGTTTGTGACGGCGACGACCACCTGCGCGCCATCCGCGCTGGCGTTCACGCGAACCTTCCCGCTACCGTGCCGCACGGCATTCGTCACCAGATTGACGATCAACTGGTTCATGCGGGCAGCGTCCCACATGCCGGCCAGGTCGCCCGTCGATTGCTCTTCGATCTGCGCCTCCGGGATGGCGGCGCGGACCTCTTCGACCGAGCCATGACAAATCCTGCCGAGGTTCTGGTGGGTGAGATCGATCGGCAGCGAATCCCCCAGGCGGGTGCGTGCAAACACAAACAGATCGTCGATCAGCAGCTTTAGACGTTCGGCGCTGCGCTGTAGGTTCAGCCCGGCGCGCATGCTGGTCAGGGACAGATTCTCGTCCCGCAGGATCACCTGCGTCGAGTTGATGATCGCGCCTGCCGGCGAGCGCATGTCGTGGGCCAGAACGCCGGCGAAAAGATCCCGAATGCGTTCGGTGCGTCGGGTGAATTGCGCGACCGATTCCGCCACCATCTGATCGATCGCCTCATTGAAGCGGATCATCTCCTGGAACGCCGCCGCGTCGCTCCCGCACCGGCGCTGCCACCTTCTCAAAACGCTCGCCCGCAGGGCGCGGTATTCGGCCACCAGCGCGTTCATTTCAAAGCCTTGAGACTGCCGGTCATCGGCGTGCCCGCGTCCGATACGGTTGAACTGTGACGCCGGATTGGACTGGTTGCCGTGCGATTTTGCCTCTTGCTGCGCGTCGGTCTGCTGCTCCCGCATATCGGCTGCGATCCCCTGCAGGAGTTGGCGCGCCGAATCGCGCAGTTGCACCTCGTCGAGGTGGCTTTCTTTGGGGCTGATGGACCGTGCGTAGTCGGTCCAGTCGTCGATCAGTGCATCGAGCTCTGCTTCGATAAAATCCGATAAGGTCATAGGTGTCCTCCGCTGTGGCGGCCTGCGTGCACTGCAATGTGCCCTTCAATCACGCAGTGTGGCTGACAATGCGCCGCTTTGCCGTGAAGTCATGAGGGCGCAGACAGGCCATGGCGGCCCGCTGAACAGGGGTAAAACCTCGTTCATGGCATGGATAAGCGCCTCATCCGCTGGCTGCACAGGGCCTTCGGGTGCCCGTCGCGCGGCTCATGGCGGGATGCCTGCCGATCCTGGCCGCCACACCGGACGCTTGGTACACTTTGAGTCCCCCACGAACCTGAACGAAAGGGTACGACATGAGCGTGCGCGAAATTATCCATGTGGTCGGCGATCCCGTGGCGCAGAGCGAAGCGGTGACCTTTCGAGTCGCGGCAGAGGGCGTCGAGAGCGCTTTCATCCTGTCGCGTGAAACGCTTGAAGATCTCGCGCGTACCAGTTCCCTGAGCCCCGACGAATACATCGACGTGTTCTACGATCACGAAGGCGTGATCCTGGAAGGCGCCGCCCGCGCCCTGGCCGCCGGGCACGCGCCGAGCAACGATGGCTATATCGTTCTCAGCACGCACAGCATCAAGTCGTAACGGCTCGCCGGGCGCGCCGATGGGTGGCGCGCCGTGCATTCCGCAATCCAACTGCCAAGCCCGACTGCGACCGGGCGGGGGAGGGGCCATGCAGGTCCACATCATTTACAGCCCGACTCAATGTGTCGTCGCGACCCTCGACGTCATGCCGCACGGCCTGAGCCATGCGCCCACGTCGGCCGACTACGCCAACGAAGCATGGCGGCTCGCCGTGGAAGGCGGGCTCGTCGAAACCGATGCCCGTGACCGATATGAATTCAATTTCGCGGACGAGGCGCCGGGGATTTAGCCCGCGCTGACCCCATCTATTCGCCATCCTGGCCGCGCTTCCCCTTCGGGCACCTACCGGCCCGCAGGGCGTCGCGGGTGCTTACCGCAGGGAGGGTCGAATTGAATGGTCGTGCGCGATGGATGAAGGGCCACAGAACTTCCATGCAGAAGAATATCGGCAACTGTGCGCCGAGGTCATCGCGTTGTTGGCGCGCATCGAAAACCTGTTCCGGTATGCGCTGATCGTTTCGGCCCCGGTCTATGCAACACGCTCGACGTACACCTCCTCGATCTGCACACGCATCCTGCGCCAGGAGCGACGCCCTGCACCGCCTGGGCGAGATGAGCGGACGCGTCGTCACAGCGCCCACGCCGTAGGGCAGAACCCCCTCAGGATTCCGATGCCACGGTGCTCAGTGGCGGCTGTTCCCTATGCATGACTATGATGCCGGAATACGCTGGCAATCCTGACGGTTTGTTTTGGGTTGTCGTATTCAACAGGCATATGGATACTGGATTCACCGCCGACATTTCCCCAATACGACAAGCGTCCCAAGTAGCCAATCGTCGCCCGCGCGACAATTCGCTTTGAGCGTACCCATCCCCTTCATTTGTCTGCGACATTTCTTATACGCCATTGCGCATGTGTGGCGGCATTTTCCGAAGTATCCCCATCCATTTTCAGTATCGGCCGAATGTACCGATTCGGAGCGTTTTTAGAAAATAGGCCACCCTGGACAGTGTCCATAGCAATCCGTTTTCGAATGGCTTGCTGTTGCTGATTCCGTTTGACCGATGTGCCCATCACGCGAGGTCGCGGGCACTGTCGATAAAACGAAGTGGCACTACCGTAGATGGATTGGAAGATCATGATGAAGAGTTTCACGCGCCGCGTCGTCACACACAACATTCGTCGTTCCGCGCTGTTGTTGAGCCTGTGTCTGGCGGCCTCGGTCGGGATGACGTCCGCCCAGGCGCGCAATAGCGCCGCCGAAGCCCCGCGCGCGCAGGCCACGCAAAACGCCGTCACCGTGCAGCTCACGCAGATGAAGGTCATCAACGACAAGGGTGTCGAAAAGCGCGTCGAAGCCACCTCCGTGGCGCCCAACGACGTCATCGAATACCGCGCCGTGTACAAAAACGTCAGCACCAAGCCGGTGACGGGTCTGCTCGCCACCCTGCCGATTCCCGAAGGCCTCGAATACATCCCCAAGAGCGCCAAGCCGGCGCGTGAATACACCGTGGCAGAAAAAGGCGGCCTGTACGCCGCCGAGCCGCTGACGCGTCCGCTCGCCAGTGGCAAGGCCGAGCCCGTGCCTTACAACGAATACCGCAGCGTGCGCTGGAACCTCGATCAACTCGCCGCCGGCGCCTCTGTCGAGGTCGTGGCGCGCGCCAAGGTCGAGGCCGTCGTGCCGCTGGTGCCGCAACTGGGCGCCGCGCCGGGCGTTGCGCCCAAAGCGCCGAAGCCCTGAACACCTCGGCCCCTACGGGCCGTCACCCATTTCAAATAAATCGAATTCCGGCGGAGCCACCTTGGCTGAGCCGGCTTCCTGCTGGCGGTGCCAAGGGGCGTGGATGCGCTCGGAGGTCTGCTTTGTTTAGTCCATTGAGGAGATGCATGTGAGATCTATGTCCCCCCTTATGGCGGGGCGGCTGCGGCCGTCTTTGTCGAGGGTCCGAGTCGGTATTGTGCTGGGGGCATTGTTTGCCGCCACCGGTGCTTATGCGGCCCCTCCGCCCGCCAACACCTTGATCGGCAACCAGGCTTCGGCGTCGTACACGGATCCCAATGGCCTTGGCCAGGTTGCAACGTCCAATCAGGTTCAAACGTCGGTGCGGCAGGTTGGCGCGTTCAACCTTGACGGCCAGACCGCGGTCACGACGCTCGTCATCAATAACAAGGTCGGTGCAGCCGGCGCCACGGTGTATGCCCCGCACGTGCTGACCAACACCGGCAACGGCGCGGGTGCCTTCGATATCGTCGTCACGCCGCCGACCGCCGCCGCCCCCAACAGTTTTGCCGATGTCAAGGTCTATGCCGACAGCAACTTCGACGGTCTGCCGGATTCGACCGCCGCGTTGTGTACCTCTACCCCGGCGACGGCCCCCTGCACGCTGCCGGCGCAAACGGTTGCCGGCAACAATGGGCAATATGGCTTCGTGGTGGCGTACTCGATCCCGAGCACGGCCGTAGCGGCCTGGCCGACCCAGGTTGCCCAGGTCAATGCTAAGCCGGTCATGGCCGAACAGGCGCTCTATGCCTCAGCCAACCAAGCGGCGGAGGTGCTTGATAACGTCAAGATCACCACGGCAGCAGCCTTCAACCTGAGCAAGTCGCTGGCGCAACCCGCTGCGGGTGTCACGGCTGCGGGCAGTGGCGCATGGCCTGCGGCGACTGCCACCGGCAAGCGCTCGTCGTCGTCGACCTGCCCCACGACCTGGGCGGCCACGATGGCCACCTCGCCGGCGGCCGGTTGCCAATACACGGTCTACACGCTGACCTATAGCAACACGGGTGGTGCGTCGGGCAAGTTCAACCTGACCGACGTCATCGGCACGGGCGACACGGCCGGCTTCACGTATGTGGCGGGTTCCGCGGTGTGGAGCAACGCGCCGGGTACGGCGCTGGCAGATGGCGGCACGGGCAACCCGACGGGTATCGACTTCAAGTTCGATACCGCCAGCAAGACGCTGACCTTCATCGACAACACCTTGCCGGTCAACGTCACCCGTAGCGTCAGCTTCGTGGTGTTGGTGAACGACACCGCCCTGGTGGGTACTGCCTCGACGACCAACCAGGCCAAGTTCAGCACGGAAGATGTTCCGCTCGCCACGCTGGCTGTGCCGGCTGGTCTGACGGGATCGTCCAGCAAGGTACCGTTCACGGTGCTGGGTTCGTATGGCGTTGTCATTGGTTCGGCCACGGCTATGGCGAGCACTACTGGCGCCGTTGCTGGCGCCAAGGATACGACGGCGGGTACGCCAAACGCGGGGGCGTTTGATACCAACACCGTTGCATCGGTGGCGGCGGGCGATACCGCCGTGTTCGATCAGTGGGTGCACAACACGGGTAACGCGGTGGATGCCATTAACATCACCGATGTCTCGCCAGGGACGGGCGGCGGTACGGCCTTCCCGGCGGGTACCGTGTTCCGTCTGTACAAGGCTGACGGCAGCACGCCGCTGTCCGACACCAACGGTGATGGCATCTTTGACACCGGCCCGATCCAAGCAGGCCAGAATGTCAAGATCGTCGTCAAGGCGCAGTTGCCCCCCACGACGCCGGTTGCCGCGGCCCAGACCTGGACCGTGACGGTGACCGCCACCTCGGTGGGCGACGGCACGCAGAAGGACGCCACGCGCAATATCTTGCAGGCTGTGACGGGTAGCCTGGTCGACCTGACCAACAGCGCCACCGGTCTTGGCACGGGCGCCGCCAACGACGACGTGGGCATCGGCCCCAGCGCCGCGCCGACCAGCGTCCTGCAGGCCAAGCCGGGTGATACGGTGGCCTTCCCGCTGTTCGTCAAGAACAGCGATACGGCGGCGGTGACCTACAACCTGGCGGCGAGCTCCACGGCCAGCTTCCCCGGCACCCTGCCGGCCGGCTGGACGGTGAAGTTCATCGCGACTGCCGGCACCTGTGCGCCGACGGATCCGGCCATCACCACCCTGGCGGTGGCCGCCAACGCGCAAGGTGATTTCAAGGCGTGCGTCACGGCACCGGCCACTGCGCCGGCGGGTATCCAGCAGGCGATCTTCTTCCAGGTGCGCGGCACGACCATCGGCGGCAAGCTGGCCGTCGATACCAAGTATGACGCCGTGACCATCCTGGCTGCTTCGGCTACCGCTTCCATCACGCTGACGCCCGACAACAACGGTCAGGTCGCCCCTGGGGGCTCGGTGGCCTATGCCCACACGCTGAACAACACGGGTACGGCGGTGTGTACGGGGACCTATACGCTGACGACGGCATTTGTGAATCCTGCTGATGCCGCCGCTGGGTGGACCACCTCGGTCTACCTGGACGTCAACGGCGACGGCCTGCTGGACGGCGGCGATACGCTGGTCACCGGGGCGATCACGCCGGCGGGGGGCTATGGCCCAGGCTCCGTGCAGAAGCTGCTGGTGAAGGTGTTCGCGCCCGGTGGTGCGCTGGCCGGGGCTACGTCCGCAGTCAACGTCACCGTGACCTTCACCCCCGCGCTGCCGGGCGATCCGGTCTGCGGTCCGGCCACTGCCAAGGATACGTCCACGGTGATCACTGGTCAGATTCGTCTGACCAAGACGCAGGCGCACCACATCGGCTGTACCGGTCCGCTGCCGACGACGTTCTCGGCGCAAGGGATCACTGGCGCCAAGCCGGGTGACTGCATCGTCTATGAGGTCGTGGCCACCAACCAAGGTGCCGCCAACGTCACCAACCTGATGATCCATGACTCGGTGCCGGCCTTTACCTCGCTCAACGGGGCTGTGCAGCCCGCAGCCGGTACGCAATGCACGTCGAGCGGCGTGACACCGGCTTTGGCCGCCACTGACTACACGCAGGCGGCTACCAGTGTGAGTTGCGGCAGCGCCAGCAACACCGTGCAGCCTGGCGGTTCGGCGACGCTGAGGTTCTCGGTGAAGATCGACATGTAAGGCGCGTCATCCTGCCCGCCCTCGCCATGCGGGGGCGGGCCGGGATATCGCCTGATTTCATCAACCCATTGTCTTGCCCCCGGCATCCCGCCGCTGCCTGTGCGGTGGTGTGGATGCCAAAGGCCTATGCAGGACAAACGAAGGCATCTGTGCTTTCTCATGCGGCCCGGCCTCGGTCGGGACGCATCGTAAAGCGCGGCAGCCATGGCACGCCCACCCTTGGGTGATGCCAACTGCGCAACCCAACCGTGGTGTGGATCGAAGCAAGAGATGCGGGACAATCGATATCTATCAGCATGCATTCCGGCCTGGCGCCAACTGTGTGGACTCTGGCTCGCGTGCATGGTCTTGCTCACCCTGTCAGGGCAGGCCTCGGCGGCACCCCCGCCGGCGGGCACCGTCATCACTGCCGTCGCCCAGGCCCAGTACATTCGTCACGGTTATACACAGGTCGAAACCGCGTCCTCCACGGTAGTGGTGGCGATCCTGGCGTCGGTGGAATCGTTCACGCTCACCGCCGACCAGAACGTGCAGCGCCCCCCCGACGCTATCGTCACCCTGGCCCACGTGCTGACCAACACCGGCAATGTGCGCTCGGATTACAGCGTTCAGTGGCGCAATCAAACCTCGGGTGACACGCTCGATCTGAGTGGCTTGCGCGTGGTGCATGACATCAACATGAACGGCGTGATCGACCTGGGCGAACCCATCCTGCCGCTCGGCGCCGCCAGCGCGCTCACGCTGAACGCCGGTCAGTCGGCCATACTGCTGGTACAGGGGCGGGTGCCCAACGTTGCCAGCGGCCATGCCCGCCTGACGCTCACCGTTACCACCTCTGCACAGCGCGTGACGGCCAGCAACCAGGATCAGGTGACGGTGACCAACGCCGCCGTGCTGTCGATGACCAAGTCGGCCTCGTATCCGGCCCCGATCGTGCCCGGCAGCAGCCGCATCGATTACACCGTGCACGTCACCAACATCGGCGCGCACGATGCCACGCCCACCGCCAGTGCCGCGCCGGCCACCACCAACATCATCGTCGACGGCCGCCCGACCCGGCTGGTGATGGTGCGTGACGCCATCCCGGTGGGCACGCAGTACATCATGGGCTCGCTCAGCAGCCCCACGCCTGGCGTGCTGCGCCTGTTCCGCCTGCCGGGCGACGCGCCGTCCAGCTTCCGCGCTGGCGGCGACGATGCGTCGGCCATCGAGGTGGCCATCGGCATCCAGAACCCCGGCATGCTGGCGCGCAACGCGTCGATCGACATGCGCTTTGGCGTGCTGGTACGCACCGACGCCAAGGCCGACATCGCCAACATTGCGCATTCGCATTACGACGATGGCATGAAGTCGGACGGCGCATCGTCGAACACCGTCATCATCCCGCTCAAGCCGGCGCGCATCGGTGTCGCCAAGGCTGCCAGCGCGCTGCTGCCGAGCAGCGTCGGCGACGCCATGTCGGACGTCACCTTCAATATCCGCGTCAAAAACTATGGCTCTACCTGGCTGTATGACACACGCCTGAAAGACGTGCTGGAAGGCTCCGGGCCGCATCAGTTCGGCACTTACACCCCCAACGCCGCCCCGGCTCCCAACCAGTACACCGTGGTGCCCGGCTCGTTGCGGGTGGTCAAGGATCATGGGTGGTTCGCGGGTACGGTGGCCACCGTCAACCCTGCTTACAACGGGAGCGCCACGGGTGGCGACATGCTGGCAGGGGCTGGTGTGCTGCCGGTGGGGGCCGAATTCACCGTGCAGTTCATCGTCCGCTTCAACACCACGGGGCGCACGCAAACCCTTTACAACAGCGCGACGGCGTCGGCGGCGCTTACCGTCGGGGGCGCTCCGCAGGTGACCGACGTGTCGACCGACGGTACCGATCCCGATCCCGACCGCGACGGCAATCCGGCCAACAACTCCACGCCCACGCCGGTGGCTTCGGCGCTGCCGAAGTTGTCGATCATCAAGGCGGTGGTGGTACGCGGCGTATCGTCCGGCGTGTACGACCTCGACTACGTGATCGACGTGGCCAACACAGGTTCGGTGGCGGCGCCCAACGTGCGCGTCATCGACAACCTCAATTGCACCTTCGACATGGATCGACCGCAGGGGAGCATCGCGCGGTGGGCCCTGCAAGGCCCGGTGCACACGCGTGATGGCAACCTCACGCCGGCCGGCCACTTTACCGGCAACGCGCCCTGCGACCGCACCCGCGATGCCAGCGGCAACCCGTTCGACTTCCCGACCGAGGTTGACCTGAGCCTGGTGGATGGCAGCCGCGCGCTGGCGCCGGGGCAGGGCGAGCAGATCCGCTTTACCGTGCGGGTGACTGAAAAACCACAGACGGCGGGCGGGCGCACCACGCTCGCCAACAAGGCCTGGGTCGCGGCGCTGACGCAGAACACCGTCAATGTCACCCCGGCGATGAAGATCGCGGCGGCCAGCGCCTCGGTCGATGCACAACTGCTCGATCCGCAGGGCACGGTGTACGACGCCGTGACGCGTCAACCCATTGCCGGCGCGCGCGTGACCGTCAAGCGTACGTCATGTAGCGATGGGACCTCGCTGAGCATCCGCCCCGGTGACCTTGCCGGCGGCGCCGTGGGGGGGTACACCTACAACGCCGATGGCAGCGTGTCGATGACCACCGCCGCCGACGGCGCGTGGCAGTTCAACCCGCGAAGGGCCGCTCGCCGTTGTGCCTATGGCGTGACGGTGACGCCGCCGGCGGGCTCCAACTATGTCTTTACGTCGCAACGCCTGCCTGCCGCCAACGGTACCTACAGGTCGTGCGGCGCCGTTGTGCCGCAGTCGACGCCGCCGCAAGAAGGCGACGCCGCCCTGTATTACCTTCAGTACATGGCCGGCGCCGATAGCCAGGGCAATGCCTGCGACGTCGCCAACAACCATATCCCGCTCGACCCCGGCGGCATCGCTGGTCTCGTCCTGCGCAAGCAGGGCAGCAAGCGCACGGTCGAGGTGGGTGATTTCATCGATTACGTGCTGCTGGTGGGCAACAAGACGGGCGCCATCATCCGTGGCGTGACCGTCAGCGACACCCTGCCGCCCGGCTTCACATATGTGTCCGGCAGCGCGCGCCTCAACGGCGACGCCGCCGACGATCCGCAAGGCGGCAAGGGGCCGGGTCTGCGCTGGGATCTGCCCGCGCTGAGTGTCGCGCCCGACAAGCTGACCGAGATCCGCTACCGCGTACGCGTTGGCGTAGGCGCCCCGATTGGCGAGGACGCCACCAATCGCGCCACCGCCGTCACCGCCGACATCCAATCGAACGAAGCCGCCTACACGGTGCGCGTCACCGGCGGTGTATTCGCCGACGAAGCCTTTGCTTTCGGCAAGGTGTACATGGATTGCACGCGTGACGGCGTGCAGCAGGGCGAACGCGAACAGGGCGTGCCCGGCGTGCGGCTGTGGCTGGAAGACGGCACCAGTGTAGTGACTGACAGCGAAGGCAAGTGGAGCCTGTATGGCCTGCGCCCGCAGACCCGCGTGCTGCGCCTGGACGAAACAACGCTGCCGCCCGGGGCCACCATCGCGCTGCTCGACAACCGCAACGCCCGCAATCCGTCCAGCCGCTTCCTCGACCTCAAGAAGGGTGAGCTGCACAAGGCGAACTTCCCGCTGCTCGGCTGTGAAGACGCTGGCGTGATGGACGAAATCGCGGCTCGCCGCGAGCTGCTCGCCAAGCGCCCCGACGCCGAAGGCGAAGCCGTACGCACGCGTCTCGACCCACAGGGCCTGCTGCCCACGATTGGCGACGTACGCGCATTGCCCGCGTCTGGCCAGATCAATGGCACGGGCGGGTCTTACGGCGCCCCGACGGCCCCTGCCGGCCCGCTGATCGACCTCGGCGACAACAAACAGGATGCCACCAACAGCGCCTTCATCGATTCAACCAACGGTACGGGCACCCTGACCACGGCCAGGCAGAACGGCTTCAGCCCGGTGCAGGCCATCGAGGCCGGTACCACCAGCCTGCCGGCCGGTGGTCCGAGTGCCGGCGTCGGTACCATCGGCGCCAATGGCGTCAGCACCAGTGGCACGACGCCCGTCCCGGCGGCGCAGCCCATGCTGCCGCAGGGTACCGATGGCGTGGTGCCGCTCGAAGACCTGATGCAGGAGCTGGACAACACGCCGGCCATCCTCGACCTGAAGGACGGCGACATCGTGGCCGCGCAGAGCATCAACGTGCGCGTCAAAGGCCCCACCGGTGCCGACCTCGCCCTGTCCGTCAATGGTGACCGGATCGATGGCAAGCGCATCGGCAAAAAGACCACGCTCGGCCGGACCTCGACCACCGCGCACGAATACATCGGCATCATGCTGCGCCCGGGCAACAACGAACTGCGCCTGGAGGTCCTCGACGAATTCGGCAATCAGCGCTCGACACCCGTGGTGGTGCACGTGGTGGCCCCCGACAAGCTGGGCGTCATGAAGGTGATCGTGCCGCAGAACGCGCGCGCCAATCCGGCTGTGCCGGTGCCCATCATCGTGCGTCTGTCCGACGCCGCCGGTGTGCCGGTGACCGCGCGTACCCAGATCACGCTCGAAGCCGACGCCGGCCGTTGGGTGGAGGAGGATCTCAACCCCAACGAGACGGGTCTGCAAGCCTTCATCGAAGGTGGGCAGGGGACGTTCCAACTGGTGCCGCCGGGCACGCCGTCGGACGTTCGCGTGCGCGCATCGGTTGCCAACCTCGTCAAGGAAGCCGTGCTGCCCTTGCTGCCCGATCTGCGCCCGATGATTGCGCTGGGTATTGTCGAAGGCACCATCGACCTGTCCAATCGCGGCCGTCTGGACGTGGGCCAGATTCCGGCCGGCGCCGCTTTCGAGCAGGAACTCAATTCCATCGGCTCGAATGACGAGGCGCGTGCCGGTGGCCGCGTGGCGTTCTTCCTCAAGGGCGCCATCAAGGGCGAATACCTGCTGACGGCGGCGCTGGATACCGGCAAGTCGAGCCATGACAGATTGTTCCGTGACATCCGTCCGGACGAGTTCTATCCGATCTACGGCGATTCATCGACGCGCGAATTCGACGCGCAAAGCTCGCAACGCCTCTACGTGCGCATCGACAAGGACCGCTCCTATCTGCTGTATGGCGACTTCAACACCGCCAGCAGTGGCGAAGTGCGCAAGCTCAGCCAGACCAACCGCACGCTGACCGGCCTGTCGGGTGTCTATCAAAACGAAGACATGCGGGTGACGGCGTATGCGTCCAACACCTCGCAACGGCAGCAGATCGAAGAATTCCCCGCCAATGGCACCTCCGGGCCGTTCTACCTGGCGGGCAATCGCGGTGACTTCGTCGAAAACAGCGAACAGGTGCAGATCCTGGTGCGCGACCGCGAGCAGCCGAACGTGATCCTGCAGACCACGCCGGCCACGCGCTTTGTCGACTACACCATCGAGCCGCTGTCGCGCCGCATTTTGTTCACCCGGCCCATTGCGTCGACCGATGCCAACCTGCATCCGCAGACGATCCGCGTGACCTACGAAATCGACGAAGGTGGCGACAAGCACATCGTGGCCGGTGCCGATGCGCAATTCAAGGTCACCGACTCGCTGCAACTGGGCGTGGTGGGCCACAGCGACCAGAACCCCGACAGCCGTCGCGACATGGCCGGCGTCACCGCGCTGGCGCGCATTGGCGAATCGACCAGCGTGGCAGCCGAAGCCGTTGGCACCAAGAGCGACAAGAACGGCGACGGCACGGCCGGACGGCTGGAGATCCGCCACCAGGGCGAAGCGCTCGGCGCCAGCGCGCAGGTATCACGTACCAGCACGCACTTCGATAATCCCGATGCCGGCATGACGGCCGGGCGTACCGAGGGCAATGCGCGCCTTGAGTATCGCTTCAGCGAGACCCTGGCGGCGCGCGCCGAGGCGCTCTACAGCAAGGACGAAGCCAGTGAATCGCCCACCCAGGGCGCGTCGGTTGGCGTGCTCAAGCGCTTCAACGACGACGTGACCGGCGAGATCGGCCTGCGCTATGGCGCCACCAGCACTTCGTCATCGCTCTTCGACATCGGCGGCATGTCGAGCTACGACAGTTCGTTCGGGTCGACCCAGGCGGGTGCTTCGATCTCCGGGCTCGGCAGCGCCAGCAATGCCACCGACCCCAGCGTGGAGGACCTCACCACGGTGGGTGGGCGCCTGACCAGCAACGTGCCGGGCATCCCCAAGGCGCAGGTCTTCGCCGAAGGCGCCATGGCCCTTGGCGAGCCCAATCGGCATATGGCGGCGGTCGGCGCCAACTATGCGGTGACCGACAAGACGCGTGTGTACGGCCGCTACGAGATGGATTCGTCGCTCTACAAGCTGGGACCGGAACAGAGCCGCAATGTGGGCATGTTCGGTGTCGAAAGCAATTACATGGAAGGCGGCCGTGTGTTCAGCGAATACCGCATGGCGGACGCCCTCGACAGCCGCGCCGCACAGGCGGCCATGGGTGTGCGCAACACGGTCACGATCAATGAAAACTGGAGCGTGACCGGCGGCATCGAACAGACCAAGGCACTGGGCAACGGCCCGGTCGACAGCTCCCTGGGGGATGCCACCGCCATCGTCAGCGGGGTGGAATACACCCGCGACCGGCTCAAGGCATCCGGCATCCTCGAAGGGCGCCACGGCCCCGACGCCGACACGCTGCTCTCCAGCGCCGGCATCGGCTACAAGGTGAACGACGACTGGAGCCTGCTGGCCCGCGGCATCTACAGCAGCAGCAAGGGCAACGGCAGCAATACGGGCAACGAGCGCACGCTGTCGCGCCAGCAGATCGGCATAGCCTACCGCCCGGTCAACCAGGACGTCTGGAACGCGCTGGCGCGCTACGAGCGCAAGACCGAGAACATCCGTGGCGAGACCACCACCATCGGCACCATCAGCGGCAACGTTTTCGGTAGCGACGGCAGCCTGCCTGGCAAGTACCAGGCCGACATCGTGTCGATGCACGTGAACGTCAACCCGAGCGCCGGCCACGTCATCGCCGGCCGCTTCGCCGGCAAGATATCGAGCTTCTCGAACGGTGGCCTCAAGAGCACCTACGATGCGCAGCTCCTGCAAGGGCGGTGGACCAGCGACATCAACACCAACTGGGACGCCGGCGTGCAGGGTGGTGTCATGCGTGGTACCGGCGGCACCCTGCAATACATGGCGGGGCTTGAGGTCGGCCGTGTGCTGACCAAGGATCTGTGGGTGTCGCTCGGCTATAACTTCATCGGCTATTCGGATCGCGATCTGACGGCCGGCGAATACACCGACCGTGGCGTGTACCTGCGCCTGCGCGCCAAGTTCGACGAACGCACGCTGGGCATGAGTGACGTGCCGGGCGCCACGGCGGCGCGGGATGAGCGCAAGGCCGCGATGCCCGCCAAGGCGGCAACGTCTGGCGACGGCGCCGTCACCGTGCAAGCCGACGCCTTGTTCGCGTCCGACCGAGTGGAATTCACCGACGAAGGCAAAGCGCAGCTCGACACCATGATCCAGCGCGTGCTGGCCGGCTCGGGCAATGTTGAAACGGTGATCGTGCCGGTACCGGGTGGCGTCGTCAGCAGTGACGAGCTGTCGCTCGCCGAACGCCGCGCGCTGGCCCTGCAGGCCTATCTGACCCTGCATGGCGTGCGCTCCGACCGCATCATCCACAGCGTGCAGAGCGCCCACTCGGCCGGTGCGGGCACCGCGCTCGATACGTCGGTAGCACTGCGTCTCGAACTGGCCAGCGTGCCCACGCAGGATGCCGCATCATCCGAGCAACTGGTTGCCGAGCCGGTGCTGGGGCAGGCGCCATCGGTGACGAACGAATCCACCAACTGACGCGGTGCGCTCGCCACCACGCCGATAAGGCGGACAACACGACTCGCAAAAAAAAACGCATCCCCGGCGGGGATGCGTTTTACGTTGGTTGAGTCTGGTGTTACAGGGCACCGTCGCCGAGGACGATGCCTTCGCGGCGCGGATCGACGCCACCTTCCAGTTGGGCCTTGCCGTCCCGCGTGACGCGGATGATGGTCGACACACCGCTCGATTGCGCGCTGTTGGATATCGTGTGGTTCTTGGCACGCAGGCCGGTGATCAACTCGCTCAGATCCAGCGACGTGTTAGAGCCATCGACGTTGGTGGTGGCGCTGTTGGTGGCGCCGAAGTTCACCAGCGACGTTGCCTGTTGCGCGTCGAGCCCCCAATCCACTGCCCCCACCACGGTCTTCATCACGTACTGAATGATGGTGCCGCCGCCCGGCGAACCCGTCGCCATGAAGAAGTCGCCTGGCTGCGTGCCCTTGAACACCAGGGTCGGCGCCATGGTGCTGCGCGGACGCTTGCCGGAGGAGACGCGGTTGGCTACCGGGACGCCGGCGCTGTCGAGCGGCTGGGGCGAAAAGTCGGTGAGCTGGTTGGTCAGCAGGAAGCCATTGACCATGTGGAACGAGCCCATGCTGGATTCCACCGTCGAGGTCATCGACACCACGTTGCCGTAGGCGTCGACGATCGAGAAGTGCGTGGTGCCGTGTTCGACGGTGGTGTCCACGCCCAGCGGTACGTCGCCGAGGTTGCCTGCCGTGGTCACGCCGAGCGAGTTGCCATCGGCATTGATGAGGGCGGCGCGTTGCTTGAGGTAGGCCTTGTCGATCATGGTCGACACGCCGCTGCCCGGCAGCGGGATGAAGTCGGTGTCGGCAACGTACTTGTCGCGATCGGCATAGGCCAGACGCTCGGCGTCAGACACCAGGTGCACCCCCATCACGCTGGGCACGCCCCCTTCGTTGGACGGATTGGCGGGCGCGTACTGCGCCAGGTTGAAGTTTTCCAGGATGCCCAGCGACTGCGCGATGGCGATGCCCCCTGACGAAGGCGGCGCCATGGTGCACACGTAATGGCTGTTGCGATACGTGGTGCATACCGGGTCGCGCTTCTTGGCCTGGTAGTTCTTGAGGTCATCGACCGTCATCAGGCTGGGCGTGATGGGCGTGCGCGCCGTGTCGTCGCCCACCGACTGAGCGGCCTTGGCCACGATGTCGGCGGCCATCTGCCCGGTATACAGGGCGTCCGCGCCCTGGCTGGCGAGGGTGCGCAGCGTTTGCGCGTAGGGCAGGTTGGTGGTCACCGTGCCGGCCGCCTTGGGCGTGCCGTCGGCGTTGAAGAACGCGGCGACGGCGTTGGCGTCCAGGCGCAGGCTGGTGGCGTTGCTGCTGATGGCGTCGCCGAGGCGGGTGGGGATCCTGTACCCGTTGGTCGCCAGGTTGATGCCTTCGTTGAACAGATCGCTCCAGGCGAGCTTGCCGTGTTCCTTGTGCGCCATGTCGAGCATGCGCATGACGCCGGGCACGCCGATCGAGCGGCCACTGCGACGCGCGTTGGGGACGGGGGCCGCCGACAGGGTGTTGGCCTGATCCTGGCGCACCAGGTAGTAATTGGTGGCCGCCGCCGGCGCCGTTTCGCGGCCGTCATAGGCGGTGACCTTCTGGGTGGCGGCGTCGTAATACATCATGAAGGCGCTGCCGGCGATGGTGCTCGATTGCGGCTCCACCAGACCGAGCACAGCCTGTACGGCGATGGCGGCGTCCACCGCCGTGCCGCCGGCCTTGAGCACTTCGCAGCCGGCTTTCACGGCCAGCGGCGTGTTGGCCACCACCATGTAGCTGCTGGAATACTTGGCCTTGTAGCCGAGACGGTAACCGGAGGACGCTTCGGGCGCGGCGGGGTCGCCACTGAGACCGGAACCAACCACCACAGGCGTGCCCGTGCCGGAGAGTGCCGAGCAGCTTTGCGCATTGGTGTCGACGATGAGACCGGTGGAAGGGGAATCTCCACCCGCGTTGCCGTCGTCCGAATCGTTACCGCACCCAAGAACGGCTACCGAAGCGGCCAGTGAAACAAGTGTCCATCGCCAAGCTCTGCGCTGCATTGCAACTCCCGTCTGGTTGGTTGGAAGGCTGATTGCCGGCGGACCTATTGCAAGAAATATACCGTCGCCGTCGTCCGTATCGCTGTAGGTACATTCCATGTTTGCGAATACGTGTATGGCGAAATTGCGAATACGACTTGGGGCGGCGCTTTGACGTGCATCGCCGTGCGCGGAGGAGGGCACCATGCAACTTTCACGCATTACGCCATTGGCATGCGTGCCGATGCGGCGATCGATGCGCGTGCGCACCGTCGCGGCGCCCTGCGCTGCCCTCATGCGGGGCATGGTGCGACGGTGGCCGAAGCACTGCCATGTCATGCGCGTGCGAAGCGGGCGCAACTGATTGAAGAAAATCGGTGCGTCGTGGCGGCGCTGGTCGCACAATGGCGCATTGATGCTTACTTGATTGATGAAGGAAGACGTAAATGGCGAAGATCGCTGTGCTGCTCGCGACCGGCTTCGAAGATGCCGAAGCATTCATTGTCATCGACGTACTGCGCCGGTTGAAGCTGACCGTCGAGACGTTGGCCTGTCAGGACGCGCTGGATGTGGTGAGCTATTTCAACCAGCCGGTGCGGGCCGACGCCACACTCGCTGCGCGCGCGGGCGAGCGCTACGATGCCATCGTCCTGCCCGGTGGCCCGCAGGGCGCGCGCAACCTGGGCAAGAGCGCCGAGGTGGTGGCCTTCGTGCGGGCGCACCTGGAGGCCGGCAAATTGGTGTGCCCGCTGTGCTCGGCGGGCGCGCACGTCATGTCGGCCAACGGGCTGCTGGCCGGCCGGCGCTATACGTGTTCGGGCGAAAACTACAAGCTGTACGAGGACGGTGTATACGTGGCCGAGCCGATCGTTGAAGACCGCAATGTGCTCAGTGGCATGGGGCTGGGCTTCGCGTTCCACTTTGCGCTGGAGATCGGTGCCCGCTTCGTGGCGCCCGAAGCCGTGCTCGACCACGCCCGCCACATTTATATCGAAGACTGGACGCCGGGCGCGCACGCCTGACGCGCCCAGTCCGGCCGCGCGCGGCGCCACCGGCCAACGGTGCGTGCCGCACGCGGGGGCGATGCAATGAGCGCTTATTGATCGACGGTAAACAGCACGTATCGCCCTTCGGTGGCGGCGCGCGCGTACAGGTCGCGGACCGACTGGAACCACTCCCAGGTGTATTCGAAATCCTCGTCGCTCAGCGCGCTGTCGTAGCTGTCGGCGTCGATGCCGTCGTAGCGGCGGCGGAATTCTGTTTCGGTCATGGCGGCCAGCGCGGCCGAAATCGCCTGCACTTGTGCGGGCGTTTTCAGACTCATGATGTAGTCGACGTCGGAGTACAACGATTCGCCACCCAGCACCGCGTGATTGAGCGGGTAGGCGCCGCCGTTCGGGGCCAGCGTGCCGTCGGCGAGCAGCCGATGCATGGCGTCCCAGGCCTTGTCGCTTTCGGCGGCGTAGCCGTCGTCGTCCGCCATGTAACGCTCTTCGATGTCTTCCTGCAGGTGTTCGAGGCGTTCATGTTCGTGGTCGAAGGCGCGCAGCGTGGCGACGTCTTGGTCGGTGAGGGCAAAGTGGACGCCGAGACAACTCATTGAGACCTCCTTGAATATATGCCTGATGCATGAATCGATCTGCGCCTGTGGCGGCGGTGAAGGATGGCGCCGGAGGGCGGCGCGTGGTCGATTCTAGGGGCTGCGCCGTGGCGGCGCTTGATCTGCTCCAGCCTCTGTTGAGCTAGATCGTCCGGCGTCGTGGCCGGCTGGTCGGACTGCGCCTGTTCTTCATTCATCCTTCATCAGTTCGTAATCTCCGTCCGCGACGCTTGCCGCTTCTGGCAAGAGGATCGAGACGGCGATGGATAGACGCGAATTTCTCCGCAAGAGCGGATTTCTGACGATTTCGGTGGCGGCGGGCGGCCTCGCCGCGTGTGGCGATGGGGATGACGACGCGGGGTCTTCCAACGCTTCGTCGTCTTCGTCCTCCGCACCCGCCCCGGTCACGGGCAGCAATTGGAAATTCCCGCAGAGCGTGGCCAGTGGCGATCCGCATCCGGACGGCATCACACTGTGGACGCGCATTGTGCCGGCCAGTGCCGATGACGTGGCCAGCGCCACCGGCGCCGGTGATTTCACGATCCGGCTGCTGGTGACGGCGGACGACAACGCGGCACGGCTCGGCACCACCGACGCGCTGACCGGCACGGCGGTCGTCTCCAGCACGGTGGCGGTGTACGAGCGCTTCGACCACACCCTCCGCAACGAAGTCAGCGGTCTGACCGCCGCCCACACCTATTACTTCCAGTTCGTGGCCGGGGAGGTGCGCTCGAAGGTCGGCCGTTTCCGCACGGCGCCGGCCAACGATGCCGCCGTGGCCCAGCTCAAGCTGGCCTGCCTGTCGTGCCAGGACTGGACGATCAACCACTGGGCCGGCTATTCGCTGCTGGCCCAGGAAGACCTCGATCTGATCGTTCACGTGGGCGATTACATCTACGAAACCGTCGGCGAGGATTTCCAGACCGGTGCCGCCGAAACCCTGCATGGCGCGCTGACCCTGCCGGTTGGCGTCAAGAAGAGCGGCTCCAGTGCCGTCTATGCCAACGACATCAGCGACTACCGCTATCTGTACAAGCGCTATCGTTCCGACGCGCGCCTGCAGGCAGTGCACGAGCGCTTTCCGTTCGTGGCGGTGTGGGACGACCATGAATTTTCCGACGACTGCTGGCAGGACGCCGAAACCTACGACATCGGCACTTATGACGCGACCACCGGCGCCGCCGACAACACGCACCAGACAGCGCGTCGTCGCGGCGCCAACCAGGCCTGGTTCGAATACATGCCGGCCCGCATCACGCTCGACGAGAACACCAACAGCTTCGCCAACCTGCGCCTCTATCGCGATCTCAAGTGGGGCAAGCTGGCCCATCTGGTGGTGACCGATGAGCGCCTGTATCGCGCCGACCACATCATTCCGGAAGGTGCTGCCGGCAGCTCGATCGGTTCGCGCTACATGGTGCCGCTGGCGACGCGGGCCAGCGCCGAATCCGCCAAGATCGCCGCCGCCACGGCAGCCGGCGCCGCCGACAGCCTGGCGCCGGTGTCGATGCTCGGTACCGCTCAGCGCACCTGGTGGAAGAGCACCATGAGTGCCTCCACCAGCACCTGGCGCCTGTGGTGCAACGAAGTCTCGCTGCTGCGCATGGGGCTGGACGGCACCCAAGCCATTGCCACGCTGCTGGCCCTCAATGCGGTGAGCGCGCTGGCGACGTCGATCGGCAGCACGGTCGCCACGGCCGGCAGCGTGCCGGTGGCTGCCGCCATCGTCGCCGCCGTCACGGCCGGCGCCAGCACCGCCAATGCGGCCGCCGGTGCCACCGCCATCGCCACGGCCAGCGCCGACCCCGCCGGTGCGGCGGTGGCGGCCGGCCTCAGCAGCACCCAGGCGGCCATCGCGGTGGCTGCCTGGACGGCGGCGAGCGCCGCCAGCACGGTCAGCGCGCAGAGTGCCGCCGCCGCCCAGACCATCGCCTTCGGCTACATCAAGCCGGACATCCAGG
Organism: Rhodocyclaceae bacterium; assembly: GCA_047605765.1. Classification (GTDB taxonomy): domain Bacteria; phylum Pseudomonadota; class Gammaproteobacteria; order Burkholderiales; family Rhodocyclaceae; genus JBGVSA01. The sequence goes on along the minus strand of JASGFB010000041.1, from coordinate 7,096 downwards.
CCAAGGGCCGGGCCTCGACCTTTGTCGAGACCAGCGGCCAGGCTGCCGCCCTGGCGCCGTACTTCGCCAAGTTCCTGCTCAACTGCGACCAATGGGACGGTTACGACGCCGAGCGCAAGGATCTGGTGGCCTACCTGCGCGACCACACCATCAAGAACGTGGTGGCGCTGACGGGCGACCTGCATGCCTTCTTCGCCGGTGAAGTGCGCGACAACTTCGACGCCGCCGACGGCGGCAAGGCGGTGCTGGTCGATCTGGTCGGTGCCGGCATCAGTTCGGATTCGTTCTTCAATTATTTCGTCAGCGCCACCGTCGGGTCGGCCCTGTCGACGCTGGTCTGCCAGCCGCTGAGCATTCCGGTCACCGGCCTGGGCACGTTGTCGGTGAACTTCAACCTGTTCGACTACACACTGGCCCGCCGCGCGCCCACGCTCGACGAACTGGCTGAACAGGCGCGCCGCCCGGTGCGCGCCGCCCTGGCCGCCGCCGGCGTGCCCGAAGCCAGCCTCGGCACCTACGCCGACCAGGTGCTGGCGGCGCTGAAGCTGGACAGCGGCTTCAACACCAATTTGCTGGCGCTGGCCGGCCAGTTGGCCGGGCTGGCGAGCAACCCGTGGATCAAGCACGTCAGCAGCGATGCGCAGGGCTATTCGCTGGTGACGCTGACGGCCGATGCGCTGGTGTGCCGCTTCGTGCGGGTCAGCAAGCTGGTGGGCAGCGTGGCGCCGGCACTCAACCCGATCAGCGACACGGTGACCGTCACCGTGCCCGCCGGGCAGGCCACGCTCAGCGTGTCGACGGCCGTCTGAGCTACGCGCGCGCGGGTACGATCGTGCCCGCGCGAGGACTGCGTCAGGGGGAGGGGCAGCGTCACGCCCTTGGGCCTTGCGGGGGCCGCGAGCGGAGTGGGCACAGCGGGCGCCTCACGCGGGCCACCCGCCTGTGCAAGGCCGGCGTGCACGTCAGCGTATGCGCAGCGCGGCGGGGATCTTTCAATCCCCCATGTCGCGATCGGTGTGGCGCGAGAGGGCCAGCACTTCGTTCGAATATGCGTTGGTCTGCGTCAATGCCTGGCTCAGATCGCGCGGCTTGCCGAGGTAGAAGCCCTGTACGCGATCGACGCCCAGGCGGCTGAGCGCTTCGAGTTCTTCCTTGGTCTCGACGCCTTCGGCGGTGACCGTGGCGCCTTGATCGTGGCAGAAGCGCACCAGGCCCTCGATCAGGCTCTGACGGGCCGGATCCTTGTCGACGCCGCGCACGATGCTCATGTCCAGCTTGACGACATCGGGTTTGAGCAACAGTACGTGGCGCATGCTGGCAATGCCGGCGCCGGCATCGTCGATGGCGAGCTTGATGCCGTGGCTGCGCAGCGCGTCAGCACCTTTGATGACGGGGGCGTAATCATTGATGACGTCGTGCTCGGTGACCTCGACGACGATCTGCTTGAAATGGGTGTCTTGCAGCAGCGCCAGCAACTTGCCCGAGGCGATCAGTTCGGGCGAGCTATTGATGTTCAGACGCAGGTCGTCCCATTCGGAGAAGGTCGGTGCCAGGGCGCGTTCGATGGCGTGCAGTTGCAACTCATCGGACAGACCCACTTCATGCGCGCTCTTGAACCAGAAGTCGGGGTTGGTCGGATCCAGCGAAGGGAAGCGCGACAGGCATTCGAAGGCGAACAGCTTGCCGGTGGCCACGGCATAGATGGGCTGGTAGACCGGCTTGAGCGCTTCTTGCGAAATCAGCGCCTGGATGCGCAACTGGCGCGCCAAGGCGGCGGCTTTTTCTTCATGGGCGCGATCGATGTTGGCGGCCAGCACGTCGGACAGCGCGCGCACCAGGCGCAGGTCTTCGGCGCCCAGGCGCGGGATCGGCAGGTGGTTGAAGCAGCACAGGGTGCCGTACACGTGGCCGTTTTCGAGCTGGATCGGCACGCTCAGATGGGCGCCGATGGGCAACTGGCGCGTGGCCGGGATGTCGAGCGTGGCCGGCACCTGCGAGGTGTCCGGGATGAGCTGAGGCAGCTCGCCCTGCACGATCTTGAGGCAATAGCCTTCTTCGAGCGGCAGCGACTGCCCCGGCACCAGCGGGCAGTCGACTTCGCCCACCACGTGTTCGAGCACGCGTGTGACCTCGCCGAAGCGCGAAATGAACGCCACGTCCATGCCGAGATGGTTACGCACGATATTCAGAATCTTATCGGTCTCGGCGGGCGGCGCTCCGTACTTCAGGAGCGTCGTGAAATCGGTCTGTTTGCCGCCACCTTCGATTGCCGCCATGTGTGTTCCACCTATCGCCCACTGTGAAGTGGCCGTGAGTTGAATCGAAATCTGAGCCAACGTTGTAACGATGTGTTGCCAGGTGCGCCTGTGTCATGCGTCACGGAACGTGCTTTGCTGAGCCGCCTCATGCGTGCCTTACGAACAAGAAAGGCGGGGAATGCTCATGCAGATAGACATGACGACGACGCACCTCACTGTTCATGACCGACGCAAAAGCATCACGTTCAATGGCCGACAGTTGCGCAGTCCAACGGGCAAACCAATGGGTTTCGTGCTCTACATGGCCAGGCCGTATTCATGGGACCCGCCTGACGACCAGGAGCCGCTGACAGATGCGGATATGAATACCCTGCTGGAGCGCACACGCGACAAGCTGCAACAGTTCGGACAGGTCGTGAGCCTGGATTTCGAGCACTGAAGCCAGTGTTCTTGTACCACCTACCGTGCCTGCCTCCCTGGTCCTCTACTTCCTTCACGGCACAGGCGGGGCAAAACTGAGGGCTCTGACGATTTCTGCCCGAAGGGGCAGTGTGCCCCTGTCCGTCAGGCTTCATGCCAAATGCATGGGTGGGGTGAGTTGAGGGTGAGTCAGGCGTTGTCGAAGCCTGTCGCCCTGCAGGGCAATGAGTCTGCGCATCAGCCGGTATCGGCGGGCGAGGCGATGCGCAGAAAGCGTTCGAGTGCCGGCGTGAGGCGTTCTTCGTGCCACACCAGCCACAGCTCCGAGATGGCACCGGCGTCGGCCAGCGGGCGCGTGACGATCGCAGGCCCGGCGAGCAGGGCGAGCCCCTTGGGTACGATGGCGTAGCCCAGCCCGGCGGCGACCAGGCCGAGAGCGCTGCCGACGTCCGACACCTTCCAGGCGACGTTCAGGCGCGTGCCAGCGGCGGCGGCCCACTGGGCGGCGATGAGCATGATGCCGGCGGTGTCGCTATCGGGCAGGCCGATCATCGGCAGGGGCGCCAACTGCGTCATGGACAATGCTGGCGCGTGTGCCAGCGCATGGGCCGCTGGCAACACCACGACCAGTTCCTGCGCCGAGTGCACGCGATGACACAGGGGCGCGGCCAGGCGCACGGGCGCGCGAACCAGGGCGGCCTCCAGCGTGCCGGCCCGCACGTCCGCCAGCAGGGTGGCGACGTTGTCTTCGCGCAGCGACAGTGCGATGTCCGGGTAGCGCTGGCGCATGGCCTGCAGTTGCGATGGAAAAAGGCCTTCGAACATCGATGACCCCACATACCCCAGGCTGACGTGCCCCGTCTCGCCACGTGCCGTGCGCTGTACGGTGTCCACCAGCGTCGCATGTTGGGCCAGCAGGCGCCGGGCTTCGGCGCGGCAGGCGTGGCCGGCGGCGGTGAGGTCGATGCCGCGCTTGCGGCGATGGAACAACTGCACGTCGAGGGCCCGTTCCAGGCTCTGGATCTGCTGGCTCAGTGCTGGCTGCGCCACGCCCAGGCGTTCCGCCGCGCGGGCCATGTGCAGCGTGTCGCACACGACCAGGAACACCTGCAGGCGGCGCAGCGAGATGGTGTTGAGGGTTTCGGTCATGGGCTATCCATCGGTTTTTGCTTATCGATAAGCCGGGTTTGAGTATATCGATCTTCCGGGACGAAGCGCCGATAGTCGCGTGGTTCGACTATCGCGCAAGGCCACCTGTGCCTGCCTTGCGGTGTTCTGCGGAGAATCACGCCATGCGTTCCACCCCCCTCGAGGCCGGGCAGGTCACCGACCTGCGCTCGGCCATCGACCTGCTCAAGCAACATGAAGGTGAATACATCGAGACCGACGAGCCGGTCGATCCCAAGGCCGAGCTGTCCGGTGTCTATCGGTACGTGGGCGCCGGCGGGACCTGCATGCGGCCCACGCGCAAGGGCGGCCCGGCCATGCTGTTCAAGCGCATCAAGGGCTACGCCGATTTTCGTGTGGCCATCGGCCTGCTCGGGTCGCGCCGCCGCGTCGGGCTGTTGCTGGGCTGCGCGCCCGAGCGGCTGGGCTTCATGTTGCGCGATGCGGTAAACAAGCCGATCGCGCCGGTCGAGGTGGGCGCTGAGCGCGCCGTGTGCCAGCAGGTGGTGCACGTGGCCGAAGACCCCGAATTCGATCTGCGCACGCTGCTGCCGGCGCCGACCAACACGCCGCAGGATGCCGGGCCGTACTTCACGATGGGCCTGTGTTACGCCGCCGACCCCGAGACGCAGCAGTGGGACGTCACCATTCACCGCCTGTGTGTGCAGAGCCGCGACGAACTGTCGATGTGGCTGACGCCGGGGCGCCACATCGAAGCCTTCCGCCAGAAGGCCGAGGCGGCGGGCAAGCCCTTGCCGATTTCGATCAGCATCGGGGTCGATCCGGCGATCTACATGGCGGCCTGTTTCGAGCCGCCCACCACGCCGCAAGGCTTCGATGAATTGCAGATCGCCGGTGCCCTGCGCGGCCGTCCGGTGGAACTGGCGCGCTGCCTGACCATCAAGGCCCGCGCCATTGCCCACGCCGAGATCGTCATCGAGGGCGAGCTGTTGCCTCATCGCCGCGTGCGTGAAGACCAGAACACGGGCAGCGGCAAGGCCATGCCGGAATTCCCGGGTTACACGGGCGAGGCCAAGGCGGCGCTGCCGGTCATCAAGGTCAAGGCGGTGACCTGTCGCCGCAACCCGATCCTGCAGACCACGCTCGGCCCCGGCGAGGAGCACGTCAACATGGCCGGCATCCCGACCGAGGCCAGCATCCTGGACATGGTCGAGCGCGCCATGCCCGGCCGCCTGCGCAACGTGTTCGCGCATTCGGCCGGCGGCGGCAAGCTGCTGGCGGTGATGCAGTTCAGGAAGGCCACGGCGGTGGACGAGGGGCGCCAGCGGCAGGCGGCGATCCTGGCGTTCGCGGCCTTCCCCGAGCTGAAACATGTGATCTTGGTGGACGAAGACGTCGACATCTTCGATAGCGACGATGTGCTGTGGGCGATGCAGACGCGCTACCAGGGCGACGTCAGCACGGTGTTCATTCCCGGCGTGCGCTGCCATCCGCTGGACCCTTCGCAGATGCCCGCCTTCAGCCCGAGCATTCGCGAGGTGGGCAATACGTGCAAGACGCTGTTCGACTGCACGGTGCCCTTTGCGCTCAAAGAGCACTTCGCGCGTTCGCAGTTCCTGGAGGTGGACGTCGAACGCTTCGTGCCCGGCTGGAGCGCGCCATGAGCCACGCTCTGCACGCGCCTCGCGTGGTGGTCGGCATCAGCGGTGCCACGGGCTTCGAATACGGTGTTCAGGCACTGCGCATGCTGGGTGAGCTGGGCGTCGAGACCCATCTGGTGATGTCCACGGCCGCCGACCTGACGCGCGCGCATGAGACCGCCTGGTCGCGTGACGAGGTGATCGCCCTGGCCGACGTGTTCTATCCGGCCGGTGCCTTGGGGGCGGCGATTGCCAGCGGGTCGTTCCGTACCGCCGGCATGATCGTCGCGCCCTGTTCGATGCGTACCTTGGCGGCCATCGCCAGCGGCCTGACCGACAATCTGCTGACGCGGGCCGCCGATGTCACCCTCAAGGAGCGGCGGCCGCTGGTGCTGATGACGCGCGAGACGCCGCTGCATCTGGGGCACCTGCGCAACATGGCCAGCGTCACCGAATATGGCGCGATCGTGTTCCCACCGGTGCCGGCCTTGTATGCCGGGCCGCGCAGTATCGATGAACTGGTGGCGCATAGCGCGGCGCGCGCCATCGGCCTGCTCGGCTTCGAGGTGGGCGGTCTGCCGCGTTGGGGCGAGAGCCTGGCGAGTACGATCCAAGAGGAGGAAGGCCGATGATCGTTGGCGCGATGATCCACCCGGTGCGTGGCGGCTGGCGATGAATCCGCTGCCGCCGCAGATCTGTACTTTTCTGGACGAACACCACGTGCTGTCGCTGGCGGTCTGCCGTGACAACATTCCGTGGGCCGCCAGTGCTTTTTTTGCCTTCGATGCGCTGGCCGCGCGCCTGCTGTTTCTGAGCGACAGCCGCACGCAGCACGGCCAGATCGTGCAGACCAATGGCCTGGTCGCCGGCACCGTGGCGGGCCAGCCACGCCACATCGGCGACATCCAGGGGGTGCAGTTCCAGGGCGTGGCGACCTTGCTCGAAGAAGGGCGGGCGCGGCAGTTGGCGCGCGAGCGCTATGACGCGCGCTTTCCGTTCGCCAAGGCCGTGAGCGATACGGCGCCGCCCTGGGAGATCCGCCTGCTGCGTGTGAAGTTCACCGATAACCGCCAGACCTTTGGCGCCAAGTTGCACTGGGAACGCCACACTGCCGCGCCCGGCGGCAACGCGGCGTGACTGCATTGCGCGCCGCCTTGCGTCGGCGCTCCTCCGTCAGGCGGCATTCACGGCCGTGTGCCGCCGGCTGAGGCCGATGCATGCCAAATGAATGCCTGCACGACGTCGGCGAGTGTCGGGTCGAGGGGCAGGGTCGGGTCGCCGTACGAGGCGATCTGGCGCGCACTTTCGTCCGGCACCTGCTTCAGGACGTGGTTCATGCCGGCGATCAGGCGCTGCTGGCAGCGTGGGTTGGCCGCCGCCAGCGCACGCGCATCGGCCGGGCCGATCTGGATATCGGTGTCGCCCTGCACGATGAGGCACGGTAGATCGAGCCGCGCCATGACTGCCAGCGGGTCGTGGCGGAACCACGATATCAGGTAGGGCTGCACCGAAGGCCGGTACAGCGGGGTGAGTTCGGGCGGCACGTCCGCCACCGTGCGGCCGGCTTCGAGGGCGGCCAGGATGCGCTCGTTGGACGCGGCCAGGGCGGCGGGCAGACGTCCGTGCAACTGGCGGCGCAGCGCGATCGAG
>JASGFB010000040.1:0-36249 GCA_047605765.1 Rhodocyclaceae bacterium | reverse complement strand
CTGCAGTCGGCACCGGCGCGCGCGGGCCAACCGACTTGCCCGGCATGGGGCGCGCCGTCGGCTGCGGGCTGGGGTGCGGCGCCGAGCTATCGGGCGCCAGCGAACGCCCGGCCGGCGGCACAGGGTTGGCAGCGCGCTCGGCGTCCTTGACGGCCAGCTCATGCGATTTGGCTTCGCGCTCGAGATTGGCCGCTTCGACTTCCTGCGCGCGGGCACCGTTGATCTTTTCCAGATACAGATCGCGCGACTGATCCAGGCAGCGATTCACCAGGAACTTGTCATAGCAGGCGGTATCGTCGATGTCGCGCTGGGACTGGGCGTTACGGCGGAGGGCTTCGGCCTCTTGCCGCAGGCTTTCGGCGCGTGCGCGCTGGGCCTGCCACGGGTCGCTGCCCGCCAGCGGCGCGGAAGTCTGCGCCAGCACGGGCAAGGCGATCAGGGTCAGGCCGGCAATCAAGGTACGTTTCATGACAAATCAGTATCAGGGTCGAGACGCCTGTAGCGCAGCTGGACAATACCAGACGGATACGTGCGACTCTCGACGAGTTCCAGTTGTTCTTGCTCGCCACTGTGGCCGACGAGCGGAATGCCGGTGCCCAGCAGGACCGGGATGATCGACACCACGTACTCGTCGATCAGGCCATGCTGGCGAAAATCGGCGGCCACCAGCCCGCCACCGACCAGCCACACATGCGCCATGCCCTGGCCGGCCAGCTCGGCCATCAGCTCAGGTGGCGACAAGGGCGTGACGGTCACGTCGGCGGCCGGCGTATCCAGCTCACGCGAGGACATCACCCACACCGGTCGGTCGGCATGCGGCCACTGCCCGAAGCCAAGGCTGACGCGGTAGGTGCCGCTGCCCATCACGACAGCGTCGATACCGCCGTAAAAAGCCGCATAGCCGTAGTCTTCGCCACCACCTTCGAAGGGCGCCAGCCAATCGACACCGCCATCGGGCGTGGCGATGAAACCGTCCAGGCTGGTCGCGACATAGTACGTCAGCAGTGTCTTGGGCATGAGCGTGTCCAGGCAGGCCGCTACAATACGCGATTCGCGCATTGTCCCATTCCCTGTACCCGTGATCCAGTTTCGCAATCTCGCGCTCGCGCGCGGCAACCGCCTGCTCATCGACAGCCTGTCGCTGCAAGTCCATCCGGGCTGGCGCGTCGGTGTCACCGGCGCCAACGGCACCGGCAAATCATCCCTGTTCGCGCTGCTGCGCGGTGAGCTTCATCAGGACAAGGGCGATCTCGAAATGCCCGCCGCCTGGGTCATCGCCCACGTGGCGCAGGAGACCCCGGCGCTGGCCACCAGCGCACTCGACTATGTGCTCGACGGCGACGGCGAGTTGCGCCACATCCAGCAAGCGCTGGCCGACGCCGAAGCCGCCCATGACGGCCACCGCGTGGGCGAATTGCATGCCCGCCTGCAAGAAATCGACGGTTATTCGGCGCAGGCGCGGGCCAGCATCCTGCTGCACGGCCTGGGTTTCGCAGATGCCGATTTCGGGCGCCCGGTTTCCGATTTTTCCGGCGGCTGGCGCATGCGCCTGAACCTGGCGCAGGCACTGATGTGCCGCTCCGATCTCCTGCTGCTGGACGAACCGACCAACCACCTGGATCTGGACGCCGTGGTCTGGCTCGAAAAATGGCTGACCGGCTATCGCGGCACCTTGTTGCTGATTTCGCACGACCGCGACTTCCTCGATGCCTGCATCACCCACATCGCCCACCTCGATCGCCAACGCCTGACGCTGTACAGCGGCAACTACACCGCCTTCGAAGAACAGCATGCCGCCCAATTGGCCCAGCAGCAGGCCATGTTCGACAAGCAGCAGCGCCAGATCGCGCATCTGAACAAGTACATCGACCGATTCCGCGCCCAGGCCACCAAGGCGCGCCAGGCACAGAGCCGCATCAAGGCCCTGGCGCGCATGGAGCACATCGCCGCCGCGCACGTCGACACGCCGTTCGACTTTTCTTTTCTGGCGCCGGAGCGTGCCTCCGACCCGATGGTGACGCTGCACGATGCGGCCATCGGCTATGGCGAGCGGCGCGTCATCGATGCGCTGTCACTGACCCTGCGCCCCGGTGCGCGCCTGGGCCTGCTCGGCCCCAACGGCGCCGGCAAGTCCACGCTCATCAAGCTGCTGGCGGGCGAAATGGGCGTGCAGAACGGCGAAGCACTGTTCGGCAAGGGCGTGGCGATCGGCTATTTCGCCCAGCACCAACTGGAACAATTGCGGCCCGACGAATCGCCGATCCAGCATCTGCAACGGCTGGAGCCGACCACCCGCGAGCAGGATCTGCGCGACTACATCGGCGGCTTCGACTTCCGCGGCGCCATGGCAGACGCCGCCATCGGGCCGTTCTCGGGCGGCGAAAAATCGCGCCTGGCGCTGGCCCTGCTGATCCGCCGCCGCCCCAACCTGCTGCTCCTCGACGAGCCGACCAACCACCTCGACCTGGACATGCGCCACGCCCTCACCGTGGCGCTGGCCGAATACGAAGGCAGCATGGTGCTGGTCAGTCACGATCGGGCGCTGCTGCGCACGGTGTGCAATGACTTTCTGCTGGTGGCCGACGGCAAGGCCGCCCCCTACGACGGTGACCTCGACGATTACCTCGGTTGGCTGGAAGCGCGCCGCGCCTGTGAATCGACCGGGACGTCGGACGAACAGGCCGCCCAGGACAAGGCATCACGCCTGCAGGCGCGTGCCGATGCCGCCGCCGAGCGCCAGGCCAAGCTGGCCCGTCGCCGCCCGCTGGTGAAGGAAATCGAGCAACTCGAAAAGAAACTCGCCGGCTGGCAAGGCGAAAAGAAGCTGCTGGACGAGCGACTGGCCGACCCAACGCTCTATACGCAGGGCGACAGCGCTCAGTTGCAGGCTTTCCTCAAGCGTCAGGCAGAACTGGCCACGGCCATCGATGAGGCCGAAATGCGGTGGCTGGAAGCCCAGGCCGAATTGGAAGAAATTGGCGAAATCTGAAAGAGGTACAACGCCCCGCGCAGGCTCGACCTGCGCGGGGCGGAGTGAAACGGCGACGATCAGCCCAGGAACAAGCGGTACGCCGGGTTGACGGTTTCTTCCACCCATTCGTAACCCAGGCGTTCCAGGAAGCCCTGGAAGGCGGCCTGATCCTGCGGCGGCACTTGCATGCCGACCAGCACGCGCCCGAAATCGGACCCGTGGTTACGGTAGTGGAACAGGCTGATGTTCCAGTCGGTGTGCAGGTTTTCGAGGAACTTCATCAGCGCGCCCGGCCGCTCCGGGAAACTGAACCGGAAGATCTGCTCGTTATCCACCTGCGGCGCGCGGCCACCGACCATGTAGCGCAGATGCGACTTGGCCAGTTCGTCATCGGACAGATCCACCGCCAGCAAGTCGTGCTGACGCAGGATGTCGATCAGGCGGCCGACCTCGGCGCGATCCTGGATCGTCACACCCACGAAGATGTGAGCGCGCTGCGGATCGGAATAACGGTAGTTGAACTCGGTGACGTTGCGGTTGCCCAGCAAACTGCAGAACACCCGGAAGCTGCCCGGCTGTTCGGGAATCGTCACCGCCAGCACGGCTTCGCGCTGCTCGCCGACTTCGGCGCGTTCGGCCACGAAACGCAGGCGGTCGAAGTTGGTATTGGCGCCGCTGGCCACCACCGCCACGGTACGCCCGTGCGCGCCCTCGCGCGCCAGCCAGGCCTTGGCGCCGGCCAACGCCAGGGCACCCGAAGGCTCGAGGATCGAACGGGTGTCTTCGAACACATCCTTGATGGCGGCGCAGATGGCGTCGTTGTCGACCAGGATCACCTCATCGACGTATTGCTGGCACAGGCGGAAGGTCTCTTCGCCTACGAACTTGACTGCAGTGCCATCAGCAAACAGGCCCACGTTGGGCAGACGCACGCGCTCGCCAGCGGCAAGTGAGCGCTTCATGGCGTCGGCGTCGACGGTCTCGACACCAATGACCCGCGTGTTGGGGCGCAGACGCTTGATGTAGGCGGCCACGCCGGAGATCAGGCCGCCACCGCCGATGGCGCAGAACACGGCATCGATGGGGCCTGCGTGCTGGCGCAGGATTTCCATGCCGATGGTGCCTTGGCCGGCAATGACGTCGGGATCGTCGTAGGGATGCACGAAGGTCAGGCCTTCGCGCTCACCCAGCTGGACGGCATGGGTATAGGCCTCGTCGAACGATTCACCGGCCAGCACGACCTCGCCGCCGCGCGAGCGCACGGCATCGACCTTGATCTGCGGCGTGGTGGTGGGCATCACGATGACGGCACGCACGCCCATCTTCTGGGCCGACAGCGCCACGCCCTGGGCATGGTTGCCGGCCGACGCGCAGACCACGCCACGCGCCAGTTGCTCCGGCGAGAGCTTGGACATCTTGTTGTAAGCGCCGCGCACCTTGAACGAGAAGACCGGCTGCATGTCCTCGCGCTTGAGATAAATTCGGTTGTCCACGCGTCGCGAAAGGTTAATCGCCAGGTCGAGCGGCGTTTCAATGGCCACGTCGTACACCTGAGCGTTGAGGATTCTTTCGAGATAGTCGGGACTGGCAGAGGACATAATGGGCGCGATACCTGCAGCAAAAACGTCCATTATCGCGCCGCATCTGCTCCCATGGAAAGGCTCACACCACCGCCGGTGGCTTCGTGAAAGGCCTGCAAGGCCGCGCGCCGGCTCGGAAACAGCTGCACGCGGACATCTTGTTGCGATACGTTACGCGCCGCCAGCCAGGCCAGGATTTCGTTGCGCCGGCCGCAGAAAGCCAGCGTGATACCGCGCGCCGCCAGTTCTTTGTTGAGCTCGGAGACCATCTGCGCCCCGGTCAGATCGACGTGGCTGATCGGATAGCCGTCGATCAGCACCCAGCGCACCTGCGTGGAGGCGGCGTCGACGAGCTGTTCGATGCGCTGGCGGAAATACGGGGCATTGAAGAAGATCAGTGGCGCTTCGAAACGGTATGCCAGCAGGCCGGGCTGTTCGTGAGCGTCTGGGTGGAACCGCAGGGCATGCAGTTCGCCATCGCCCGCCACGCCAAGCACGTAGTCGGCCGGCCGCGCCACCCGGTGCAGAAAACTCAGCACCGCCAGGGTGATGGCGAACACGATGCCCGGCATCACACCGATCAGCACGACGCCGACGAAGGTCGCCAGCGCAATGCTGAATTCGGCCCGCGAGAATGCCCACAACCGACGATACGCACCCAGGTTCATGAGACCGGCCGAACTGAACACCAGGATCACGCCAAGCGCCGCCGTCGGCAGCCAGGCCAGCGGCCCGGTCAGCAGCAGCAGCGCCAGCAGGATCGCCAGCGCCGCGAATATCTGCGCCACCCGCGTGCGTCCGCCGGCCGCGTCATTGACCGCCGTACGCGAATCCGCGCCGGTGACGGCGAAGCCTTGTGACAGTGCCGCAGCGATATCCACGATGCCCAGCGCCACCAGTTCGCGATTGCCATCGACCGTGTAGCCGTTGCGCGCGGCGAAACTGCGCGCGGTGAGCATGCCGCTGCTGAAGCTGACGAAGGCCAGCAATGCGGCGGAAGGCAGGATGGAGCCCCAGTCTTCGTGCGGCAATGCCGGCCAATGCAGGCGCGGCAGCGCGGAGGGGATTTCACCCACCGTGGCAACGCCCTGCGCGGCCAGCCCGAGCGCCACGTTGGCGCCGATGGCAATGACCGCCACGATCAGCGCCACCGGCCCCTTCGGCCAGATGCGGCGCAGCGCCACGAAGGCCACACACAGGCCGGCCGACAGCGCGAGCGTGGGCAGGTGCAGATTGCCCAGGTGGCGTCCGAATGAAATCAGTTGGCCGATGACGTCCTTGCCCGTCAGCGCAAAGCCGCCCATCTTGCCCAGCTGGCCGACGATGATGGTCACCGCCACGCCATTGAGCAGGCCGATCAGGATGGGGCTGGACAACAGGTCGGCCAGGAAGCCCAGACGCAGGCGCCCAGCCAGAATGCACAGCAGACCGGTAATGAGGGTGAGCGAAATGGCCAGCGCGTGGTAATGCGCGGGATCGTGCGCCGCCAGCGGCATGAGGGCCGCCGAAATCATGGCGCAGGTGGCGGCATCGGGCCCGACGATGAGTTGGCGCGAGGAGCCGAACAAGGCGTAGACGATCATCGGCAGGATCGCGCTGTACAACCCGACCACCGGCGAAAAGCCCGCCAGTTGCGCGTAGGCGATACTCACCGGCAGGGCCACGGTGGCCACCGAAATACCGGCGATGAGGTCGGCGCGCACGTCGGCGCGCGAATACTGCAGCAGGTCCGGCAAGCCGGGTACCCAGCGCGTCAGCTTCCGCAGGAACACGTCGACCGACCCCATGACAGTCGGGTTACCGCTTCTTGCGCTTGTCCCGCACGAAGATCGTCTTGCCGTTGCCGAGCGGACGCTCGACGACCTCGAACAGTGAAATGGCGCGCATCAGGTCGGACAGGCGCGAAAAACCGTAATTGCGCGCATCGAATTCAGGCGAAGCCTGTGCAATGGCGCTGCCGGTGGCACCCAGGTGGGCCCAGCCTTCTTCGTCGGCACGCGCCTCGATGGCGGAGCGGATCAGGTTGATCAGGCGGGCGTCGCCCGACAGTTCCTTGGCCCGCGTCTTACGGATATCGGGAGTTTGTTCTTCGACGGGCTCGCGCAGCACGTCGGTATAGATGAATTTATGACAGGCTGATACGAATGGCTTGGGTGTCTTGCGCTCACCAAACCCGTAAACCATGAGGCCTTCTTCGCGGATGCGCGCAGCCAGCCGCGTGAAGTCCGAATCGGACGACACCAGGCAGAATCCATCAAAACGCTGCGTGTACATCAAGTCCATGGCATCGATGATCATTGCGCTGTCGGTCGCGTTCTTGCCGACCGTGTAGCGGAACTGCTGGATCGGCACGATCGAATAGTCGAGCAGCGCCGTTTTCCAGCTCGATAGATTGGGCGTCGTCCAGTCGCCGTAAATGCGCTTGACGCTGGCTACGCCGTAATTGGCGATCTCTGCGATCAGCCCTTCGATGATGGCGGACGATGCGTTGTCCGCGTCAATCAACACCGCCAAGCGAGCTTGCGCGCTGTTTCCCGTATCAGCCATGTCAGCCCTCAAACAAATCGCCATTAGGCGCCGTGCGCGGCGCGGTCAGACCGAAATGACGCCAGATGCTGGGCGTCGCCACACGACCGCGCGGAGTGCGCTGCAAATAACCCTGCTGGATCAGATAGGGTTCAAGCACGTCTTCGATGGTGTCGGGCGCCTCGCCGATGGCGGCGGCCAGATTATCGAGGCCCACCGGCCCGCCTGAGAATTTTTCGAGCATGGCGCCGAGCAGCTTGCGGTCCATGAGGTCCAGCCCGAGCGCGTCGACGTCGAGCATATTGAGCGCCGCGTCGGCCACCGTTTTTTCGATGCGCCCGTCGGCCTTGACCTCGGCATAGTCGCGGCAACGGCGCAGCAGGCGGTTGGCGATACGCGGCGTACCGCGCGCGCGGCGTGCGATCTCAAAGGCGCCCTCGTCATCGATGGCGACGCCAAGCAGGCTGGCCGAGCGCGACACGATCAGCGCCAGTTCCTGCGCCGTGTAGAACTCGAGCCGTGCGTTGATGCCGAAGCGGTCGCGCAAGGGGTTGGTCAGCATGCCGGCGCGCGTGGTGGCGCCAACCAGCGTGAACGGCGGCAGATCGAGCTTGACCGAGCGGGCTGCCGGGCCTTCACCGATCATGATGTCGATCTGAAAATCTTCCAGCGCCGGATAGAGGATTTCTTCCACTACCGGCGAGAGGCGATGGATCTCATCGATGAACAGCACGTCGTGCGGTTCAAGATTGGTCAGCAACGCGGCGAGGTCGCCGGCGCGTTCGAGCACCGGGCCAGATGTCTGGCGCAGATTGACGCCCAACTCAGCGGCGACGATGTTGGCCAGCGTGGTCTTGCCCAGCCCCGGCGGACCGAACAGCAGTACGTGGTCGAGCGCCTCGCCACGGTTCTTGGCCGCATGGATGAAGATCTCCAGTTGCTCACGGATCTTCTGCTGGCCCACGTAGTCGGCCAGGCGCTTGGGGCGCAGGGCACGCTCGATGGCGTCTTCCTGGGTGGTGGCCTGGCCCGGCGACACGAGCCGGCCCGGCTGCAGGCTATCGGTTTCGATCATGGATGGGTCATCGTCAGGCCATCAATGCATGCGCTCTGGCGCACCGTGGCATTTCTTGAACTTGCGTCCGCTGCCGCATGGGCACGGATCGTTGCGGCCCGGCGCCGCTTCGGCGCGGAACGGTTGGCGCGGGGCGTTCGTCACGCGCACCCAGCCACGCCAGAACGCGTACAGATACTGCAGGCTGGCAGCCATGGCCGGCACGATCTCATCGCGCTGGGCACTGGTCAGTTGCTTGCCGCCTTGCAGTTCGCCCGAATCGAGCGCGCCGATCATGTTGAGCACGGACATGCATTGGTCGTCTTCTTCGAGGGCGTCGATGTGGGCGTCCTCCAACCAGTCGAGCCCGGCCTGAAAACCCCGTGCCCAGCCCTCGGCCAGCGGATGGCCGCTCTGGCGCGGGTCGTCGAGCAGCGGGAAGTACATGGCGTCCGGGCCTTCATCGGCGCTGACGCCCGACCAGTCCTCGCGCAGACCGGTGGCAATGGTGACTTCATGCCGCCGCACCAGCGTCAGAATGCGCTGGATGTCGGCAGCCGCCTCGGTCGCCAGATCCTGAGCACCCAGGGCCGCCAGCAGCCATTCTTCGGTAGAGACTTCCTGTGGGCCGATGGCGATGGCGCACATCAGTCCATCGAGTTCTTCGAGCGACGGGGCATCGGGAAAATGCCCGAGCAGTTCATCCAGCGTGTCCAGTTCGATATCGGTCAGCGGAATATGGGATGCGGTATCCAATTGGTTCTTTCTGTAAGTGCGGCGCGCGCCTGTGATGGGGTGAGCTTACGCCTTCGACAAGGTCTTGAGCGCGGCCTTGATCCCTTCGGCCACCCCGATGTCGGCCGGCAATTGCTTGAGGGCGCCGAGCGCTTCCTTCTCGTTGTAACCGAGCGCCAGCAAGGCGTTGACGATGTCCGACTGGGCGGCGGCGGGCGCCGTCAGCGCCACGCCCGTCACGGGCAGGGACTTGGCGAGCTTGTCGCGCAGTTCGAGCAGCAGACGTTCGGCGGTCTTCTTGCCGATACCCGGCACCTTGGTCAGGCGACTGGCATCCTGCAGGGCCACGGCCTGCGCCAGTTCAGCGACCGACATGCCGGATAGCAGCGCCAGTGCGGTACGGGCGCCGATGCCCGAGATCTTGAGCAACTGGCGGAATGCCGCGCGCTCGTCCTCGGTGCCGAAGCCATACAGGACATGCGCGTCTTCGCGGATGGCCAGGTGCGTGCGCAGTTCGACGCTCTGTCCGGTGGCGGGCAGATGGTAAAAGGTGCTCATGGGCACTTCGACTTCGTAGCCGACGCCCCCTGCGTCAATGATAATTTGGGGGGGCGCTTTTTCGAGCAGCGTACCGCGCAGACGTCCGATCATGGTGCCAGGCACAAGTGGGGAAAGAGCCCAAGTCTAGCCGATTCGGCCGCCCTGCCCCGTGCCGCCGCCGGGCCTCTACAGCGACAGGCCGCGCGGCTTGCGCTTGGCGCGGGCGAACAGCGCCGTATGCAGCCAGTTCGGCAGCATCGCCAGTACGCGCGCCACGATACCCATCTGCCAAGGGATGGTGGCCTGGGAAGCGCCCGCCGCGATGGCGCGGGCAAAGCGGCGTGCCGCCTCGTCCGGCTGGAGCAGGAATGGCATCGGATAAGGATTGATGGCGGTCATCGGCGTAGCGATGTAGCCCGGCCGGATGTCCACGACCTTCACGCCACTGCCGACCATCTCGACCCGCAGACTTTCCAGGTAACGTGAAGCCGCCGCCTTGGAGGCCGAATAGGCGCCCGCCCCCGGCAACCCGCGCACCCCGGCCACCGACGAGATCCCCACCAGACGCCCGCTGCCACGCGCACGCATCGGCACGACAAAGGGTTGGAAGGTGGCGAACATGCCGAACACGTTGGTCTTGAGCACGGCTTCGAACGCTACGGCATCTTCCGGCTCGTCGGTCAGCGTGCCGACCGAAATGCCGGCGTTGGCGATCACGATGTCCGGCAAGCCGGCGCGCGCGATGAAGGCTTCGCCCGCTTGCCGCATGGCTTCGGCATCGGCCACGTCGGCGATGATCGCCATGTGGCGCTCGGCGCCGCCGGGCAGGCCGGCGATGAGGGATTCGAGCAAGAGGCCGCGCCGCGCCACCAGGCCAAGTACCGCCCCCTGACCGGCGTAATGGCGTGCCAGCGCCTGGCCGATGCCGCTCGATGCGCCGGTGATGAAAACGCGTTGTGCCGTGGTCATGAGATGAAAAGGGCCGCACTGGGCGGCCCGATCGAAGTTACGCGGAACGCGCGGTTACTTCTTGCCCTTTTCGAGGCGCGCCTTGGTGATCAACAGATCGGTATTGCGCAGCAACTCTTCGTGGCCGGCGCCCTGTGCCATGAACTTGCCGTCGATGGCCATCGAGGGCACGCCCTGCACCTTGTAGAGTTCGGCGAGTTGTTCGGCACGCTTGATCTGGGCACCCACACCGAACGAGCGCCAGGTGTCGTTGAACTGCTTGACGTCCACACCTTGCTTGGAGAGCCATTCGTTGCGCGTTTTTTCGCTCGCGAAGTTCACGCGTTGCTTGTGGATGCCCTCGAACACCGCCGTGTCGAGCTTGTCATTGAGCTTCATGGCTTCGAGCGTCAGATACATCTGTTGCGCGGCGGCCCACTTCGGGTTGCCGAACGAAACAGGCACGCGATGGAAGTTCACGTCGGCCGGCTGGCGCGCGCGCCACTTGGCGAGCAGCGGGTCGAATTCATAGCAGTGCGGGCATTCGTACGAGAAGAACTCGATGATATCGACCTGGCCGCCGGTGCCGCCCGGCTGGACGGGCGAGATCGGCAGGTAGTCCTTGCCGGCGACCTGGGCGCTGGCCCAGGGGGCGATGGACAGGGCAAAGGCTGCGGCGGCGATCAACTGCAGGGCATTGCGACGCTTCATGTTGTTGGGGCTCCTATTGAATTAACGCGCGGCCGGCGCATTCGCGGCGGCGGCACGGGGCTTCGACCGTATTACGCTGGATTCGATCCCTTCTTGTGCCAAACGGGCGCGCACGCCGTCGGCGTCCTGCGAACTGGCATAGGGGCCGACGCGCACGCGCTGCAACACGCCCTTGTCGGTTTCGACGCGTTGCAGGCTGGCTTCCAGCCCCATGAAGGCAAGGCGGGCCTTGAGATTGTCGGCCTCGGCCGGATCCTGGAAAGCCCCCAATTGCAGGTAGATCCGCTCGCCCGCGTCGGCCGCCTGCGCCGGCGGTGATTCCGGCTGGGCGGCCGGGGCGGGGGCACTGGCATCGCCGCCCGGCAGGATCTTGTAGAAATCGAACTTCGGCTTTTCGACCGGCGCGTCACCCGGCTTGCCAGGCAGCGCGATGGGCGCGCTCTGCTCAGGGGTGGGCAAGACCGTGGGCGCGCCCGTTTGCGGCGCGCTGTCCTTGACGGTAAAGGGCTTGGGACCGAAGTTGATGTACACCGCCACGGCCACGGCGATGACGATACCGATCAGCAGGCCGACCATCACGCCGGCGAGCGTACTGCCCCCTTGGCCGCCACTGCGGTTGCGCTGGCTGTTGCGGGGCTTGGCGTTACGGCTCATTCATGCTTCCTTGCACACAGAGTGGGCGGAGTATACATCGTGGTCTGCGCCCGTCCCGCCTGCGGGCGCATCCAGTTGCCGGACGGCGCGGCGTCAGCGCATCAGGGATTCGATGGCCGCGATATAGGCGTCCTGCGGGCTGTCGCCCTGCGCCACCGACAGGCCCAGATCGCGCACGATGCCGTCGCGCAAGCCATAGCACCAGGCGTGGACGGCCACGTCCTGGCCGCGCAGCCAGGCGTCCTGCAGAACAGAGGTTTCCGACACGTGCAGCACCTGTTCGAGCGCATTCAGTTCGCACAGACGATCGACACGTTCGTTCTCGTCGTCGATCTGCATGAGCTGGCTGCGGTAGCGATCACGCACATCGGCGACGTGGCGCAGCCAATTGTCGATCAGGCCCATGCGGGCTCCGCGCATGGCGGCGCGCACACCGCCGCAGCCATAGTGGCCGACCACCAGGATGTGTTTGACGCGCAGCACGTCCACGGCGTATTGCATCACCGACAGGCAGTTCAGGTCGGTGTGCACGACGACGTTGGCCACGTTGCGATGCACGAACACTTCACCCGGCTCCATGCCGAGGATTTCATTGGCGGGCACGCGGCTGTCGGAACAGCCGATCCACAGGTATTCAGGCGCCTGCTGGGCGGCCAGGCGCGGGAAGAACTCCGGATCGCGCTCGGTGACACCTTGCGACCACAGACGGTTTCTTTCCAGCAGATCTTTCGGGGCGGAGGTCTTCATTGCAGCTCTTCTGGTGACGCGGGGTGGGGGGATTCTACCCGACGCCGCTTTGCGTGCCCGGGAAGCATTTTTCCAAATCCAGGTAACGCAGTCGGCGGCCGCACGCTTGCCGTGGAGCGCAGACGAAAAAAAAGCGCCGGGGTCACCGGCGCTTTTTTCGTGCCAAGCGTCAGATGCTTACTTGGCCATGGCCTCGCCCTGGATCGCCGTCAGCGCGATGGTGAACACGATGTCATCGACCAGCGCGCCACGCGACAGGTCGTTCACCGGCTTGCGCAGGCCTTGCAGCATGGGGCCGACGCTGACCACGTTGGCGCTGCGTTGCACCGCCTTGTAGGTGGTGTTGCCGGTGTTCAGGTCGGGGAACACAAACACCGTCGCCTGGCCGGCGACCTTGCTGTCCGGCGCCTTTTGGAGGCCGACTTCGCGCACCGAGGCCGCGTCGTATTGCAGCGGGCCGTCCAGCACCAGTTCAGGGGAGCGGTCCTTGGCAATGCGCGTAGCCTCGCGGACCTTGTCCACATCGGCGCCGGTGCCCGAGGAGCCCGTGCTGTAGCTGATCATCGCCACCTTCGGATCGACCCCGAAGGCGCGCGCGCTGTGGGCGCTCTGCTCGGCGATTTCGGCCAGTTGCTCAGCAGTCGGATCCGGGTTGATGGCGCAGTCGCCATACACCAGGACCTGATCCGGCATCAGCATGAAGAACACCGACGAGACGATCGACGAACCCGGCGCCGTCTTGATCAGTTGCAGGGCCGGACGCACGGTGCTGGCGGTGGTGTGCACCGCGCCCGACACGAGGCCGTCCACATCGTCGACCGCCAGCATCATGGTGCCGAGGACGACGGTGTCCTGCAGTTGCTCCAGCGCCTGGCCGGGCGTCAGGCCCTTGCTCTTGCGCAGTTCGACCATCGGCTGCACGTACTTGGTGCGGATGTCGTCCGGATCGAGGATTTCCAGCGAGGCCGGCAGCGTCACGCCCTGTGCGGCGGCAACGGCTTCGATGGCGGCGCGCTTGCCCAGCAGCACGCAGTGCGCGATGCCCTTTTCTTCGCAGATGACGGCGGCGCGGATGGTGCGCGGCTCGTCGCCTTCGGGCAGCACGATGCGCTTATTGGCAGCACGTGCCTTCTGGATCAGTTGATAGCGGAAGGCCGGCGGCGACATGCGCGTGGACGGCGGCACCTTGACACCGGCCATCAGGGCGTCGAGCGACAGTTGCTCGGCGACGGCGTCGAGCACGGCTTCCATGCGATCCGAATCGTCGGCCGGCACGGCGGCGGGCACGCTGCTCACGCGGGTCGCGGTGCTGAAGCTGTCGCCGTCGGTGCGCAGCAGCGGCAGGCCGCTGCCCAGCGCTTGCTGGGCCAGTTGCTGGACGCGCTCGTCGACCGAACTCGAATGGGTCAGCAGCAAGCCGGCCAGTTGCACGCCATTGCTGGCGGCCAGAGCGGTGGCGAGCATGACGTCGTCACGGTCACCGGAGCTGATCACCAGCGCGCCCGGCTTGAGGCGGGCGATGACTTCGGGCACCGAGCGGGCGGCCACCACGGTTTCATACATGCGGCGCTTGGACAGTTCGCCTTCGATCAGCACTTCGGCGCCCAGGTAGCGCGCCACGTCGAGCGTGCGCGGTGCCAGCAGGGCGGGATCGAAACTGACCGAACCCCACAGCGGCAGCTTGTCGAGTTCCTTCTGTGCGGCTTGCACGTCGAAATCCTGCGGTGCCTTGTTGAGCACCACCGACACCGTGTGGCCGTCGGATTGATATTGGCGCGCAACGACGCGGGCTTCGGCCACGGCGCCGGCTTCGGAGGCGTTGGCCACCAGAATGACTTCGGCTTGCAGGCTGCGCGCGACATCCACGTTCAGGCGGCTGGCGAACGAGTGGCCCGGCTCGGTGTGCAGGCCTTCGACGACCAGCACGTCGACACCCTGTGCCGACTGCATGCACACGCTGATGATGTCTTCGAGGAGTTCGTCGTTCTGGCCGGCGGCGATGCGCGCCACGACCTGTTCGGTGGTCAGGGGCGTGGTCGACTCGATCTGGCAGATCTGGCGAGCGAAGTGGGTGGAACGTTCAATGCCCGTGCTGTCCTGAGTCACCGGCTTGGCGAAGCCGACCTTGAGACCCTGGCGCTGCAACAGACGGACGACACCCAGCGCGACAGACGTGAGGCCGACGTTTTGACGCGTCGGGGCAATGAAAAACGTTTGCATGTTGTCTTATCTCCGACTCAAAGCGCTTACTGATTTGGCGCAATAACGCCCGCGATCATAGTATGCGGCGATGCATCAAACAGATTTTCTATTCGGTCCGTTTGATCTAGTGCACCCATTTCGGCCGCGTCACGAAAAGTGACGTTCGCACCCTTCACAATTTGCATGAAGATTGCTAGGGCAATTTAGATCATCCGGCCGACGCCCGCATCCCCCGGCGCGGCAGCACGCGCCATGCCACGCACGGCGTTTTTGCGCGCCGCCAGCCTGGCGCGCCGTGCGGCGTGTACGATGCATCAGGCTCACTACCTCGCATGACATACGATGACGTCTCTCCGCCACCGCCCCATCGTCCGCAGCCTGCTCGAAAACGACCTCTACAAGTTTTCGATGTGGCAGGCCCTCCTCCACAGCTACCCGGGTGCGCAGGCCGAATACGCCTTCCTGTGCCGCAACCACCCGGCTTATCCGCTGGCGCAGTTGCGCCAGGAGCTCGAAGAAGAAATCGAGCGCTTGTGCGCCATGAGCTTTCAGCAGGACGAGCTCGACTACCTGGGCGGGCTGCGCTTCCTGAAGAGCGATTTCGTGGATTTCCTGTCGGTGTTCCGCTTCCAGCGGCGCTTTCTGTCCATCAGCACCGAAGGCGATGACCTGGTCATCCGCGCCAAAGGCCCGCTGGTGCACGTGATGGGCTTCGAGATCTTCGTGCTGTATACCGTTAACGAGCTGTATTTCCGCCGCCTGCCGACCGATGACGGGTTCATGGCCACCATGCGCCAGCGCCTGGACGACAAAATCACGCTCTTGCGCGGATTGCAGAATGAGCTGCTGGCCAACACGCGCCATCCGTTCAATTTCTTCGATTTCGGCCTGCGCCGCCGCTACTGCCGCGCGTGGCACGACGAAGTGGTGAGCACGCTGCACCATGAGATCCCCCTGCTCTTTCGCGGCACCTCGAACGTGTACCTGGCCAAACAGTTGGGCATCACGCCCATCGGCACCATGGCGCATGAATATCTGCAGGCGTTCCAGGCATTGGGGATCCGACTGCGTGATTTCCAGAAGGCCGCGCTGGAAGGCTGGGTGCAGGAATTCCGCGGCGATCTGGGGGTGGCGCTGACCGATGTCGTCGGCATGGACGCCTTCCTGCGCGACTTCGATCTCTACTTCGCCAAGCTCTTCGATGGCCTGCGCCACGATTCGGGCGATCCGGTGGAATGGGGTGAAAAGGCCATTGCCCACTACGAAAAGCTGCGCATCGATCCGGCCACCAAACGGCTGGTGTTCTCCGATGCGCTCGACCTGCCGCGCGCCATCGACCTGTACCGCCATTTTTCCGGCCGCATCAGCGCCAGCTTCGGCATCGGCACCAATCTGACCAACGACACCCCGCACCCGCCGCTCAACATCGTCATGAAAATGGTGTCGTGCAATGAGCAATCGGTGGCCAAGCTGTCGGATTCGCCGGGCAAGACCATGTGCAACGACGAAACCTTCCTGGCCTACCTGCGGCAGGTATTCAGCCGATAAGGCCCCGCCGGGCGCTCATTCGTCCGCGCTGCAGATACGTATCGCCCAATCCCTATGACATCGCCGTCATCCCCCCTGCCGTCGGCAGGGGCGAACGGTGGCATCAGGCGTGTGAGCGCCGCACGTCCGGCAGCAAGGCCGTCAGCAGGCCCAGCAGCGGCAGATAGGCGCACAACTGATAGACGTAGTCGATGCCGTAGTGGTCGGCCAGCTGCCCCAGCACGGCCGCGCCGATGCCCCCCATGCCGAAGGCCAGGCCAAAGAACAGGCCCGACACCGTGCCCACCTTGCCGGGCACCAGTTCCTGCGCGAACACCAGGATGGCCGAGAAGGCCGACGCCAGGATGAAGCCGATGATGAACACCAAAACACCGGTCCACATCAGGCCCACGTGCGGCAGCGCCAGCGTGAAGGGCGCGCAGCCGAGGATCGACACCCAGATGACGCGCTTGCGGCCGATGCGGTCGCCAATGGGGCCGCCGAGGATGGTGCCCAGCGCCACGGCAAACAGGAACCAGAACAGGTGCACCTGGGCCGACTGCACCGACAGGCCGAACTTGCCCATCAGGTAGAAGATGTAATAGCTGCTGATGCTGGCGATGTAGAAGTACTTGGAAAAGACCAGCACCAGCAGGATCAGCATGGCTCCCGCGATGGTCCGCGTCGGCAGGCGCTGCACAGGGGTCTGCGCGCTCTTGGGGCGGGCGGCGCGTTGCGCCTGATGTGCCTTGTACCAGTGGCCGACCTGCCACAGCACCGCCATGGCGCACAGCGCGGCCAGCGAGAACCACGCCAGGCTGCTCTGCCCGTGCGGGATGACGATCCAGGCCGCCAGCAGCGGCCCCATGGCGGCGCCGCCGTTGCCGCCGACCTGGAAGATCGACTGCGCCAGCCCATGGCGCCCGCCGGAAGCCATGCGTGCCACGCGCGACGATTCCGGATGGAACACCGAAGAGCCCGTGCCGACCAGGGCGGCGGCCACCAACAGCATGCCGTAGGTGGTGGCGCTCGCCATCAGGAGCAGGCCCACCAGCGTGCTGCCCATGCCGAAGACCAGCGAATACGGCTTGGGGTGCTTGTCGGTGTACAGGCCAATCAGCGGCTGCAGCAGCGAGGCGGTGATCTGGTAAGTCAGCGTGATCAGGCCGATCTGCGCGAAGCTCAGGTGAAAGCTCCCCTTGAGCATCGGATAGATGGCCAGGATCAACGACTGGATCATGTCGTTGAGGAAGTGCGAAAAGCTGATGGCGCCGAGCACTCTGAAGCCGGTACGTTCGGCGCTTGGCGTGGAGGTCGCGGCGGGGGCCGCGCCAAGATTGTTTTGCATGATGATGCTCTCTATTGGGGTCGGGGCGCACAGCCCTCAGGCATTCGGGGAGACCTCCCGGCCCGCGGTGCGTCGTGGCACACAGGGGATCGGATACGCAGCCTACTCGCCAACACCACGCCCGTCCTGCGAGAATAGGGAACCAAGCTTTGCATTTTGGGCATTCTTGCCATGGACGCGCTCCCCGTCAGATCAATTCTCACCGGTTTCGACCGATTGGCCAGCCCGGTCACGGCGCTGGCCAGCGACTATCCTTCGGGCGGCGCCACGCCGCGCCACCAGCACCCGACGGTGCAATTGATCCACGCCGTGCACGGGGTCATGGTGGTGAGTACCGATCAGGGGCAATGGGTGGTGCCACCGACGCGTGGCCTGTGGATGCCGGCCCGTACCGATCATTGGATCCGCATGGTCGGCAACGTCAAGATGCGCACCGCCTTCATCCAGCCTACCGCCGCGCCCGATCTGCCCACCGAGTGCACCGTGCTGGGCATCTCGCCGCTGCTGCGCGAGCTGATCCTGGCTGCGGTCGAAGTGCGCGTGCCCTACGCGGAAGACTCACGCGACGGCCGCCTGATGCGGCTGCTCATCGATGAAGTCATCCACATGCCAACGCTGCCACTGCACTTGCCGCAACCATCCGATGCGCGCCTGCGCGCCCTCTGCGACGCGCTGTCGGGGGCGCTCGACGACAACACGACACTGGCGGGGTGGGCGGCGCGCGTGGGTGTCGATGCCAAGACCATTCATCGTCTGTTCCTGCGGGAGACCGGCATGAACTTCAGTCAGTGGCGGCAGCAGGCGCGCTTGCTGGCGGCACTGGAGCTGCTCGCCGCCGGCGCGCGCATCGTCGATATCGCGCTCGAACTGGGCTATGCCAGCCCGACCGCCTTCGCCACCATGTTTCGCAAGCAGTTCGGCGTGCCGCCGAGCGCCTATTTTCGCTAGGCGCGCTCGGTGTCGACGGCAGCCAGTTGTCGATCATGCAGGCGGCTGCACACGGTCAGCGACACCACTGCACCGATCAGCGCAGTCAGCATGTCGGATTGAGTGTCCCAGGGGTCGCCCTGGGTTCCGAGGAAATCGTCGGCGTCCTGCTCAAGGGCTTCGGCGGCGCCCCATTCGATGAGTTCATAGCTGGCGCTGACCGCCAGCACGATGCACATGACCACGAACACCAGCATGCGCCGGCCGCGCACGTAGGCGCCGCGGATGAGGATTTCGCGCACCGCCAGCGCCGGCACGAAGCCCTGCACGAAATGGCCGATCTTGTCGTAAGGGTTGCGCGTCAGTCCGAACAGGCTTTGCAGGTCGAACCCCAAGGGCACTCGCGCGTACGTGTACATGCCTCCCACGATCAGCACGACGGCATGCAGGACGATGCATGCGTACAACAGGTTGGTCAGCGGGTAGCGCGCGTAGGTCACCCACAGCAGAGGCAGGACGATGAGCACGGGCGCAACCTCCATCGCCCAGGTGACGATGTCGTAGGCGCGCAGCCCGGAGAACACCAGGAAGATCGCGATCAACGCGGAGGCGCCAACCAGATACGCTGTGCGTGACATACCTTGGCCCGTGCCGGGGCATCTGAAAAAACAGTGCGCATTATCGCAAGCTGCCGTACCGGCGTCATGCCCGCCATACCAAGCGTCGGCCTCGCGCGGCCAGACGGCGTCGGTAAACCCTGATGGGCACCGCGTCCGCACTTCTTTATGGTCGGCACCGGCGTTGGCCGCGCCACGTCATCGGCCTGCAACATCCGTCCAGCAGTGTGCGCCATTTACCCAATTGGGGAGAGCGTCCATGAACAGGCAGTGCATCCGCGTCGCAGTGGCGGCGCTGGGTCTGATTGCGGCAGGCGCCGCTCAGGCGGTGGTTGAGGTGCAGTGGTGGCATTCCATGACGGGCGCATTGGGCGACCGCGTCAACGATCTGGCCACCCAGTTCAACGCCAGCCAGTCCGACTACAAAGTGGTGCCGGTCTTCAAGGGCGCCTATGACGAATCCATGGCGGCGGCGGTGGCTGCCTACCGCGCCGGCAATGCGCCGCACATCCTGCAGGTGTTCGAAGTGGGCACGGCCACCATGATGTCGGCCGGCAAGGCCATCAAGCCGGTCTACCAATTGATGAGCGAAGCGGGCGAGAAATTCGACCCCAAGGCGTATGTGCCGGCCGTCGCGGGCTACTACACCGATCGCAACGGCAAGATGCTGTCACTGCCGTTCAACAGCTCCACCACCACCTTCTTCTACAACAAGGACGCCTTCCGCAAGGCCGGCCTCGATCCGGCCAAACCGCCGGCGACCTGGGGCGAGCTGACGGCCACCGCCGCCAAGCTCAAGCTGTCGGGCTACGGTTGCGCGTACACCACCGGCTGGCAGTCCTGGGTGCAATTGGAGAGTTTTTCCACCTGGCATAACGTGGCTTTTGCCACGCAAGGCAACGGCCTGGACGGCAACAACCCGCGCCTGGTGTTCAACTCGGCCCTGCACGTGCGCCACATCGCCGACATGCAGAACTGGATGCGCCAGGGGTTGTTCACCTATGCCGGTCGCAAGAACGAGCCGGAAGCCAAGTTCTACAGCGGCGAATGCGCCATGCTGACCTCGTCGTCGGCCGCCTACGGCAACATCAAGCGCAACGCCAAGTTCGATTTCGGCGTGGCCCCGCTGCCTTACTACCCCGACGTGCCGGGTGCGCCGCAGAACACCGTCATCGGCGGTGCCAGCCTGTGGGTGATGGGCGGCAAGAGCGCGGCCGACTACAAGGGCGTGGCCAAGTTCTTCAGCTTCCTGTCGCGCCCCGAGGTGCAGGCCGAATGGCACCAGCAGACCGGCTACCTGCCGCTGACGCTGGCCGCCTATGAGCTGACGCGCAAGAGCGGCTTCTACGACAAGAACCCGGGGACGGACGTGGCGGTCAAGCAGATGATCACCAAGACGACCACCCACTCGCGCGGCATCCGCCTGGGCAACTTCGTCCAGATCCGCAATGTCGTGGATGAAGAACTTGAATCGGTGTGGAACGGCCAGAAGAGCGCGCAACAGGCGCTCGATACCGCCGTGCAGCGCGGCAACGCCGAGCTGGACAAGTTCTCGCGCGCCAACCGCTAGCCCTTTCCCACCCTATACGCCGGGCGCCCCCTGCGCGCCCGGTACGGTTGCATGGAAAAACGCGTCCTCTTCCAATCCCGCTGGCTACCCTACGCGCTGGTCGCGCCGCAGTTGGCCGTCACGCTGCTGTTCTTCTTCTGGCCGGCGGCCCAGGCCCTGTATCAGTCGGTGCTGATCCAGGACGTGTTCGGCGACTCGGTGCGGTTTGGCGGACTGACCAATTTCCAGGATCTGTGGCACGACCCGTTGTATCTGGCCTCGTTCGGCACCACGGCGTTGTTCTCGCTGCTGGTGACGGGGCTGGGCCTGTCGATCTCGCTGGTGCTGGCGGTCATGTGCGATCGCGTGGCACGCCTGGCGCATGTGTACCAGACGCTGCTGATCCTGCCTTACGCCGTGGCCCCCGCCGTCGTCGGCGTACTGTGGTCCTTTCTCTTTGCGCCAGGCATGGGCATCGTGGCCATCTGGCTGCGCCAGGCGGGCATCCAGTGGGATCACCATCTCGATTCGACCCACGCCATGACGCTGGTGGTGCTGGCCGCGGTATGGAAGCAGATCAGCTATAACTTCCTGTTCTTTCTGGCCGGGTTGCAATCCATCCCGCGCTCGCTGATCGAGGCGGCCGCCATCGATGGCGCCGGCCCGGCCAAGCGCTTTCACACCATCGTGTTTCCCCTGCTGGCGCCCACCACGTTCTTCCTGCTGGTGGTCAACCTGGTGTATGCCTTCTTCGACACCTTCGCCATCATCGACGCCACCACCCAGGGCGGGCCGGGGCAAGCCACCAAGATCCTCGTATACAAAGCCTTCTATGACGGTTTCAAGGGCGGCGATGCCGGCTCGTCGGCGGCGCAATCGGTGATCCTGATGGCGATCGTCGTCGCCCTGACGGTGGTGCAGTTCCGCTTCATCGAACGCAAGGTGCAGTACTGATGGTTGAACATCGTCCCTGGCTGACGGCCTGGAGCCACTTCATCCTGTTGCTCGGCGTGGCCACGGTGGCCCTGCCGCTGTGGGTGGCCTTCGCCGCCAGTACGCAAAGCGCCGAAGAAGTCATGCGCGTTCCGGTATCGCTGCTGCCGGGCTCGCATCTCATCGACAACTATCATCAGGTACTGACGGCGGGCAGCGTCACGGCCGCCAAATCCCCCGTCGCGCCGATGCTCGTCAACAGCCTGGTGATGGCGCTGGCCATCGCGCTGGGCAAGATCGCCATCTCGCTGCTGTCCGCCTTCGCCGTGGTGTATTTCCGCTTTGCCGGACGCCAGTTCTGCTTCTGGATGATCTTCGTCACGCTGATGCTGCCGGTGGAGGTGCGCATTTCGCCCACCTACGAGGTGATGGCCCGTCTGCATCTGCTCGACAGCTATGCGGGGCTGACCTTGCCGCTGGTGGCCTCGGCCACGGCCACGTTCCTGTTCCGCCAGTTCTTCATGACGATCCCGGACGAGCTGGCCGAGGCGGCACGCATCGATGGCGCCGGACCGATGCGGTTTTTCCGCGACGTGGTGTTGCCCTTGTCGCGCACCAACATCGCGGCGCTGTTCGTGATCCTGTTCATCTATGGCTGGAACCAATACCTATGGCCGTTGCTGGTGACCACGCGCGAAGACATGTATACCGTCGTCATCGGCATCAAACGATTGATTTCCGGCGGCGGCGACGCGGCCACCGACTGGAACCTGGTCATGGCCACCGCCATGCTGGCAATGCTGCCGCCCGCTGTGGTGGTGCTGGTCATGCAGCGCTGGTTCGTCAAGGGGCTGGTGGATTCCGAGAAGTAAACGCCGCCGACGGCGGCTCACGACCTATCACTATGGCGACTCTTGAATTTCGCGCCGTACGCAAGTCGTACGGCAACACGGCGGTGATCCATGGCATCGACATGACGGTGGCCGACGGTGAATTCGTCGTCATCGTCGGCCCGTCCGGTTGTGGCAAGTCGAGCCTGTTGCGCATGGTGGCCGGGCTCGAACCCATCACGGCGGGGGACATCCTCATCGATGGGCGAGTGGTCAATGCCCTCGAACCGAAGGATCGCGACATCGCCATGGTGTTCCAGAACTACGCGCTGTATCCGCACATGAGCGTGTTCGACAACATGGCCTATGGCCTGAAGATCCGTGGCATGCCGCGCGAAGAGATCCACACGCGGGTCACGGCGGCGGCGCGCATCCTCGAACTTGAGCAGCTCCTCGCCCGCCGTCCGGCGCAGTTGTCGGGCGGGCAGCGCCAGCGCGTCGCCATGGGACGGGCCATCGTGCGCGAGCCCAAGGCGTTCCTCTTCGATGAACCGCTGTCGAATCTCGATGCCAAGCTGCGCGTGCAGATGCGCCTCGAAATCCAGAAGCTGCACCGCACGCTCGGCACCACCAGTCTGTTCGTGACGCACGATCAGGTCGAGGCCATGACACTGGCCCATCGCATGGTGGTCATGCATGCCGGCCGCGTTGAGCAGATCGGTACGCCGATGGAGGTCTACCGCGCCCCCGCCACCACCTTCGTGGCCGCCTTCATCGGCTCGCCGCCGATGAACCTCATACCGGGCACCCTCAGCGCGGACGGCGCCCATTTTGCCGCCGACGGCGTCGGCCATGCCGCCGCCATTGCCTTGCCGCAGGCGCGGCCGGATCTGGCCGGACGTCCGCTGATCCTGGGCCTGCGCCCGGAACACCTGGAAGCCGCCGACGAAGGCATCGCGTTGACAGTGCAACTGGTCGAGCCGCTGGGCGGCGAGCGGCTGGTACACGGCAGCCTCGGCCCGCACACCATCGTGGTGCGTGTGGCCGAGGATGACAGCGACATTGCCGCGTTCGGCGAGCGGCGCGTCTATCGCCTGCCCGCCGGGCGGCTGCACTGGTTCGATCCGGCCAACGGCCAGCGCCTCGCCTGAACGACGCTAGATGCCGCAGGCTTCGCGATAGAGCACCAGCTCTTCGATGGTCAGCATCGGCAGCCCGCGTTCTTGCGCGAAATGCGCCAGCGCGTCACCCGTCATCATGCTGCCGTCGGCATTCATCAGTTCGCACAGCACCGCCGCCGGGCGCAAACCGGCCAGGCGCGCCAGGTCGACCGAGCCCTCGGTATGACCGCGGCGCTCCAGCACGCCACCGGCGCGCGCGATGAGCGGAAAGATGTGGCCGGGGCTGACGATGTCTTCGCGGCCCCCTGACACGGCAGCCTCGATGGTGCGCACGCGATCGGCGGCGGACACGCCGGTGCGCACGCCTTCGCGCGCCTCGATGGTGACGGTGAACGCCGTGCTGAAGCGGCTGCGATTGTGTTCCACCATAGGGCGCAGGCCCAGGGCGCTGGCATGCACCGGCGTGATGCACAGGCACACGATGCCGCTGCACTCGCGGATGAGCATCGCCATCGTGGGGACGTCGAGGCGTTCGGCCGCGACGATCAGATCGGCTTCGTTTTCGCGATCATCGTCATCGCACAGCACCACCGGGGTGCCACGGCGCATGGCGGCGAGCGCCGCCTCGACACGCGCACGCACGTCGTCAGGCAGCAAGGGAACCGCATCGAGCGCGGCGGGGACAGCGGGAACAACCAGGGTATCGGACACGAAACGTTCTCCTGTGAGTCTTGGGAAACGTTTCAGGGCATGACGTGCGACGGCGCCCCATGGCGCCGGCAGGCCGCACGGTCAACAACGGGCCGCGCGCACGGGCAGGCCCGCCGCCACGGCCGCTGGCCGCAGGGACGACACGCCGCATGCGCCAGGCGCTGTGCGACAACGCGCGCGGCGCCATTCGGACACCGCGTGCGCTTCATCTTCTTTCATCCGGACTATGACCGTCGGCTCTGGCTTCTGACCAGATCTGCTGACCCTGCCCCATGAAAGGCAGGCGCTCGCGGGCTCGCGGCGCCGCAGCGCCACCTACCGCCGGTGGGGAATCTCACCCCGCCCCGAAGACGAAGGCGGATTCTAACAGCCTGCGGCCGGTCAACAAAAAAGGGCGCCCCGGTGAGGGGGCGCCCCAAGAATCCGCAATGCGGACCCTGATCACATCAATAGTGGTAAGCCTGTTCGCCGTGGCTGGTCACATCCAGGCCTTCACGTTCTTCATCCTCGGCCACACGCAGGCCGACCAGCATGTCGGTGACCTTGTAGCAGATGGCGGCGGCGATCCCGCTCCAGACCAGCGAGATGACCACGCCCAGCGCTTGCACGCCGACTTGGTGACCGATCGAGAATTCAGCGGCGCCCGTGCCACCCAGCGACGGCGAGGTGAATACGCCGGTCAGCAGCGCGCCCAGAATGCCGCCCACGCCGTGGACACCGAACACGTCCAGTGCGTCGTCGGCGCCGAGCATGCGCTTCAGGCTCGACACGCCCCACAGGCAGATGAAGCCCGCCAGCAGGCCGATCACGATCGAACCCATCGGGCCGACGGTACCGCAGGCCGGGGTGATCGCCACCAGACCGGCGACGGCACCCGACGCAGCACCCAACATCGAGGGCTTGCCCTTGACGACGGCTTCACCAACCGACCAGGCCAGCGCAGCGGCGGCAGTCGCCACCAGCGTGTTCAGGAAGGCCAGCGCGGCGCCAGCGGTCGCTTCCAGGTTGGAGCCGGCGTTGAAACCGAACCAGCCCACCCACAGCAGCGAGGCACCGACCATGGTCAGCGTCAGCGAGTGCGGGGCCATCGATTCACGGCCGTAGCCAATGCGCTTGCCGAGCATGTAGGCACCCACCAGACCGGCCACGCCGGCGTTGATGTGCACCACCGTGCCGCCAGCGAAGTCCAGCGCGCCCTTGCCCAGCAGGTAACCGCCCGGGCCCCACACCATGTGGGCGATGGGGATGTAGCTGATGGTGAACCACAGGGCCGAGAACAGCAGCACGGCCGAGAACTTGATGCGCTCGGCGAAGCTGCCGGCGATCAGCGCGCAGGTGATGCCTGCGAAGGTCGACTGGAAGGCCACGAAGACCATTTCAGGCAACTTGGCCGTCGGCGTAAAGGTGTCGGCCAGCGTCTCGACGGTCACGCCCGAGAGGAACAGCTTGCTCAGCGTACCGATGATCGGGCTGCTCTCGGTGAACACCAGGCTGTAGCCATAGATCACCCACAGCACGATGATCAGCGAGAAGACCATCAGCACCTGCATCAGCACCGACAGCATGTTCTTGGAACGCACGAGACCGCCGTAGAACAGCGCCAGGCCCGGCACCGTCATCAGCACGACCAGCATCGTGGAGGTCAGCATCCAGGCGGTGTCGCCCTTGTTGACCGTGGCTTCGGGCTTTGCTTCGGCGGCGGCGGGTGCGGCGGCATCAGGTGTAGCGGCGGCGGGCGCGGCCGCCGCCGGAGCCTCTACTGCCGGAGCGGACGCGTCCTGGGCCAGGGCCGTACCGGCCGACAAGCCAAGCGCGAGCGCCGTCAGACAGATGGCGAATAGCTTTTTCATTTTCAAATCTCCAGATCAGAGAGCGTCAGCGCCGGTCTCACCGGTACGGATGCGAATGGCTTGCAGCAGGTCGAACACAAAGATCTTGCCGTCACCGATCTTGCCGGTGTTGGCGGACTTCTCGATGGCCTCGATCACCTGATCGAGCAGGCCATCGTCGATGGCGACTTCGATCTTGACCTTGGGGAGAAAGTCGACGACGTACTCCGCACCACGGTAGAGCTCGGTATGACCCTTCTGACGACCGAAGCCCTTCACTTCGGTCACGGTCACGCCTTGCACGCCGATCGCCGACAGTGCTTCACGCACCTCGTCGAGCTTGAACGGCTTGATGATGGCTGTAACGAATTTCATGGCGGCTCCTCGAATGGCGCGGCCCCGTGTGCCGCGCCTCGTTACGGGTTTAGAAAGTCTTGGTCGCGGTCAGCACGATGCGGTCTTTACCCAGATCCTTGCCGTGGGCGTTGCGATAGAACTGGCCCTCGTCGCCCTTGGCGTTGGTGCCGATGTACGACAGGCCCCAGCTCACGCCGACGAAGTCCTTGGTCACGCCAAGCTTCCAATCGGTGTACGACGCATCGGAAAAGTCCTTCACATCTTGGTAGCCGACATGACCGATCACATTGAACCCTGCACCAACGGGCACCGAGGCCGTCAGGTCGTAGTAGGCGCTGCCGTTGGTGTCGCCACCGTCAGGCGTCTTGGCGCCGAACAGATTGGTCAGCGCATACGAATACTTGAACGTCAGCCATTCCCACGAAGCGGCGGCGTACAGTTCAGTCGTATTCGGGCTGGTGAAACCGTTCGGGTAGGTGCCCGGGTAGTAATACGTCAGCACGCCGAAATCCAGGCCGATCGGGCCGGCCGTCATCTTGTAGCCGCCGTAGAAGTCCCATTCCATGCTGTTGCTGATCGGCGTCGCGCCAGCGGAACCCTGGTCGGACAGCCAACTCACGTTCGAAGCCCACGTCCCGACATACACGCCGCTTTCATGGGCGAAGTCGAAGCCGCCTTGAATAGCCGGCTTGCGGTTCGTCTGCCCGATACCGCGGTAGGTGTACTCGGACGCCAGCGAAACGTTGGCGGTGAACGTGTACGGCTCTTTCGGCGCTTCCTGTGCGAAGGCCGGGACCGTCACGAATGCCGACAACAGCGACGCGGCGATGATGGATTTGCGCATTGCATGGCTCCTGGAATTAAAGAGTGAGAAACGGGGCGAATCCCCTTAAGCGGGATTCATGCCACCCACCCGAACGGCATGAAAAATGGGGGCTCGGCGCGATTCGATCAGGGCACGCGTAAATTTGGTGCAAGGACAGGGTCCTCACTGGGGTGCAGGCGCACCATGTTGGTGCTTTTGTGGAAATGCGCCGCATGACGGGCGCCGACGGAGGGCATCGGCAGGCCGTGCTAGACTCGCCTGGACATTGTTTCAAGGAGCATCGCCATGGCCCTCAATAGCAAGCTGTTCGATGACGTCAGCGCCAAGTTTTCCGAAATGCTGGCCAACAGCCCCGCCAAGGACATCGAAAAGAACGCCAAGGCACTGCTGGCGGGCGCGTTCTCCAAGCTCGACCTGGTCAGCCGCGAAGAATTCGACATCCAGCGCGAAGTCCTGGCCCGCACGCGCGAGCGCCTGGCCCAGCTCGAAGCCCGCGTCACCGAGCTCGAAGGCAAGCTCACGCCCAAGGCCTGATCCGGTCGCATGGCAAACCCGGCGCCCGATGGCGCGCGTCCCACCTGTCATATCCGTTGCGGCGCGGACATCCACGCGGATCTGCGCCGTGCCGGTTTTGTCGCGCCCTTCATCGAGTTCTCCGATCCGTTCTGCATCGGGCCGCTGGCCCTCTGCGCCGACCTGGCCGCCCTGCGTGGCTATTACCTGTCATCGCATCTGGGCCTGGCGCCGGATGCCCTGCAAGACAAGCTGCACACGCAGTACGCCGCGCTGACGGCCATTGCCCCGGAAACGCGCGTGGTGTTGTGGCTGGAACATGACAGCTACGACCAGTTGATCCTGGCCTACCTGCTCAACCGCCTGTCCACGCGACAGGACGTGGACGTCGAACTGATCTGCATCGACCGTTACCCCGGCATCGATCGCTTCATCGGCCTGGGTCAGCTCGATGCGGTGGCGCTGGCGAGCCTGTGGCCACGCCGGCAGACCGTCACCATCGAGCAGTTCGCCCTGGCGCGTGGTGTATGGCCGGCGCTGTGCGCGGACGATCCGCGCACCCTGACACCCTACCTGGCGCCTTCGCCGGCACTGCCCTTCATGGGAGCGGCCCTGACGCGCCATCTGCAGGAACTCCCCTGGCTGCGCGACGGCCTCTCGCTCACCCAGCGTGTGGCGCTCACTGCGCTGGCCGAGGGTGAGCGCACGGCGGCGCGATTGTTCGGCGATGCCACGCGCATCGAACCCCTGCCTTTCCTGGGGGATCAGATGTTCTTCGCGGCGTTGCGTGATCTGGCCAACGCGGACGAGCCCGCTCTGCACCTGAGTGAGGATGGCAAGGTGGCGATCACGCCGACCGGCCGTGCCCTGCTGGCGGGCGAATACGATTGGATGCGCTGCGCGCCGCGCGAACGCTGGGTCGGCGGCGTACGCGTCCATCCCGATGGCGCCCTGTGGCGCTGGTCGCCGGAGCTGAACCTGCCAACGCTGCCTTAGAAGGCAACGCCCCCTCACGTCAACCGGATCGGCCAGCGCGCTCGCTATGCTCGGCGCATGTCGCTCGCCCTCGTCAAAAGCCGCGCTCTGGCCGGCATGGAATCGCCAGAGGTCACCGTCGAAGTTCACATGGGGACAGGCCTGCCCGCCGTCTCCCTGGTGGGACTGCCGGACATCGAAGTCAAAGAAGCCCGCGACCGCGTACGCGCCGCCCTGCTCACCAGCCAGTTCGAATTTCCGCAGCGGCGCATCACGGTCAACCTGGCGCCTGCCGATCTACCCAAGGAAAGCGGCCGCTTCGATCTACCCATTGCCATCGGCATGCTGGTGGCATCGGACCAGATCCGTGCACCGGAGCTCGCCCGCTATGAAATGGCCGGCGAACTGTCGCTCACCGGCGAACTGCGTCCGGTGCGCGGCGCGCTGGCCATGGCGTGGCGCGCGCGCCAGTCCGGCCGCACGCTGATCCTGCCCGCCGACAACGCCCCCGAAGCCGCCCTGGTCAGCGGCGTGTCGATCCTCGCCGCACGCAGCCTGCTCGAAGTGGCCGCACACCTGAACGGCCAGGTGCCCTTGGCGCCGTTCACCGCCACCGCGCCCGATGGCCACGCGCACTACCCGGATCTGGCCGACGTCAAAGGCCAGCGCCAGGCCCGCCGCATGCTCGAAGTGGCCGCCGCCGGCCGCCATTCGCTCCTGCTGTACGGGCCGCCCGGCACCGGCAAATCGATGCTGGCCAGCCGCCTGCCCGGCCTGCTGCCGCCACTGGACGAAGAAGCCGCGCTCGAATGCGCCGCGCTGCAATCGCTGGTCGCGCC
Source organism: Rhodocyclaceae bacterium (assembly GCA_047605765.1). Taxonomy (GTDB): domain Bacteria; phylum Pseudomonadota; class Gammaproteobacteria; order Burkholderiales; family Rhodocyclaceae; genus JBGVSA01. The sequence continues at coordinate 6,679 of JASGFB010000040.1, read as the reverse complement.
GTTCGACGTCGGCCGCTGGCGCGTACGCCCCTATCGCGCGCCCCATCATTCGGCCAGCATGGCAGCGCTCACCGGTGGGGGTACGCAGCCGCGGCCGGGTGAAATCTCTCTTGCCCACCACGGCGTGCTGTTCCTCGACGAGCTGCCCGAGTTCGACCGGCGCGTGCTCGAAGCCCTGCGTGAGCCGCTGGAGGCCGGCCACATCACCGTATCGCGGGTGGCGCAGCAGGTGACCTATCCCGCCCGCTTCCAGTTGGTAGCGGCCATGAATCCATGCCCCTGCGGCTACCTCGGACACCCGACGCGCGCCTGCCGCTGCACGCCCGATCGCGTGGCGCGCTACCGCGGCAAACTGTCGGGGCCGCTGCTTGACCGCATCGATCTGTGCATGGAGGTGGCGCCACTGAGCGCCGAGGCCCTGCAAGCGGCGCCCGATGGTGAGAGCACGGCCGAGGTGCGGGCGCGCGTGGCGCGCGCGGCAGCCCGCCAGGCGACGCGCCAGGGCTTGCCCAACGCCCATCTGGATACGGCCGGTCTGGAACGTCATTGCCCGCTGGCCGACGCGGCGGTGACGCTGCTGCGGCACGCCATCGCACGACTGGGGCTATCGGGGCGCGCCTACAGCCGCACGCTGAAAGTGGCACGCACGCTCGCCGACATGGCCGAAGCCGACGTCATCGGCGCCGCGCACCTGGCCGAGGCCCTGCAATATCGCGGGGCCTTGCCGGAAAAATGAAGCGGAGAGGATTCACGCGCGGCGAGCGCGATACAAGCTGTAGCCGGCCAGACAGGCGAACACGATCAGCGCCAGCGTATTGGCGGCGCCGGACCACGTGCGCCAGGCAAATTGCCCCGCCAGACCGGCCCACACGCGCACGCCGAGGGTCAGGTGCAACAACAGGAGCGGCAGGTAAAGCCCCGTGTGCCAGGCAAACCTGCACCGCGTGAGCGCTGGAACGATGACGGGGGCGTGGCCAAAGACCATCGAGAACACAAAGCCCAGCAGCAAGGCGTGAAGCGCAGCATCGCGCAGCGGCGCGCCGGGCGCGAAGGCGCCTGCCACACCCAGCATGCCCGCCACCATCAACCACGCATAGCCGGACAGCAGACACACCGCCATGTAGCGCGTCAGGCCGCTGCCACGCACGGTACGGCGGGCAATGTCGTAACGCCACAGCCACACCGCCAGCGCGCTCAGGGCCAGGGCAAACAGGCGCAGCCCCCAGGGGGTGACGACGGCCATGAGCGCCGCCACGCAGAGCAGCGCGGCGATGAGCGCAAATACCCGCCGCGCGCCACGCGGCGTCGGCATCAAGCGGGACAGCTCAAGACGTTCGCCAGCGATGGTCAGAATCAGGAAGGCGGCCCACAAAGGGGTGGCGGTGGCCACGATGCCGCTGTGCGCCCACACGAGGCTGCCGGCCAGCCAGGCGAGCGCGCCGGCGGCCAGCGTCGCCAAGTGCGCGGCACGTTCGCGCCACCACACCGTGCCACAGGCAGCCGCCATGACGGCCGCGGCGAAACTCATCAGAAGCGCAGCGACGGTGTCGCCGCCCTGCCCGATCAGCACCAATGCAGCCAGGCCGGAAGCGGCCGGCGCGGCATACGGCCAGCCGCGCGCCAGGGCCACTGCGCGCTCCAGCCCGATCAGCGTGCCGAAGAAGCCGCCGATCATCAGCGCGCCATGCTGGGCGGCCAGGAAGGCCGCCCACGGCGGCACGGCCCAACCCAGACGGGCCAGGCCGGAAAGGACACCGCACACCAGCGCCGCCACTGCCGGCAGGGCCAGCAGCCAGCGCCCGCGCGCGGTCGCCATGTCAGTGCCCCCCGCAGCAGCGCGAGTTGATGTCGGCGGTGGTCAGCTCACCGGTCTTGCCGATGCGCACCTGCCAGGTGTCCGGGCCTTCGGCCAGGTAATCCCAGGTGAACAGCCCGGCCGATTCGGCCTGGAACTGGTAGTACAGCGGGCGCGGATCGTGATCGTTGGTGAGCAGCAGCGCCTCGCCCGGCGGCAGGTTCTGAAAGATCGAGAAGATCAGCGGGTGGCGAAAGCGCGGCGCGATGACGCGCACGTCGAGCGTAACGGCGGCAGTGTCTTGCATGGATGACTCCGGGAGAACAAAGGGTTGTGGTGGGCTTACCAGCCGAAATGCTGGCGGGCATGGGAACTCATGCGCTCGGGTGTCCAGGGCGGATCCCAGACGAGCTGCACATCGACCGGGGTCGATGGCGGCAGACAAGCGCGCAGCGCCTGTTCGGCGTCCTCTGCGATGCTCTCGCCGAGCGGGCAGGCCGGCGAGGTCATGGTCAGGTCGACCTCGACGCTCGTCGCCGAGACGGCCAGGCGATAGATGAGGCCCAGATCGACGATGTTCATCCCCACTTCGGGGTCGATGACGGTCTTGAGGGCTTCAAGCAGCGGTGCGGCAGGATCGACGGGATCGCTCATGGCCTAAAGGTGTATTGTTGGTACATCTTCAATATATCGCTGTACATCCGTTAAAGCAATATCGAAAATACACCTTATGAAACTGACGAGCTTTACCGACTACAGCCTGCGCGTGCTGATGTACCTCGCGCTTGATCGCCACCGTCTGGCCACCATCCAGGAGATCGCCCAGGCTTATGCGATTTCCGAGAACCACCTGATGAAGGTCGTGCATACGCTGGCGCGCAACGGCCTGGTCGAGTCGGTGCGCGGCAAGGGCGGCGGCGTGCGCCTGGCCCGTGATCCGGAGCGCATCGTCATCGGCCAGGTGGTACGCGAGGCCGAAGGAGACGCCGCGCCGGTGATCTGCTTCAGCGACGGCAACGCCTGCTGCATCACGCCGCAGTGCCAGTTGGCGGGCGTCCTGGCCGGCGCCTTCGCGGCTTTCTATGCCCATTTGGACGCGTACACGCTGGCCGACCTGCTGCGCCAACCGGCTCAATTGGCCCGCCTGCTCAAACTCGATCGGTGAGTCGCCCGAAAACCCACACCGCATAACGCGCTCGCATCTTTCTGACGGCGCTCAAATGTGTGCGACGTGAGCCGACCCTTATACGAAATCCGATATGACCTGACCCGAAAAGGGGAAGTTGTATACGTTTGCGCGGATTGTCGGCGTCAGATCTTTCTGCAAGCATCAACCTCCAAGTCGGGTCGTCCGGGTGTTCCGGGCGACGACCACGGGCTGACTACCCTAGAGCCCGCTACATCCCACGGAGGTTGTCCATGAACAAGACGCTCATCGCGGCGGCGCTCTTCGCAGCGGGGCTGGGCACGGCCCATGCCCAGGAAGTGATCAAGATCGGCTCGTCCTCGCCTCTGACCGGCTCCCAGGCTCACCTGGGCAAGGACATGCAGAACGGCGCCCTGCTCGCCATCGAGGACTACAACGCCAAGGGCGTGACCATCGGCGGCAAGCCGGTCAAGTTCCAACTGGTCGGCGAAGACGACCAGGCCGACCCCAAGCAAGGCACGTCGGTGGCCCAACGCCTGGTCGACTCGGGCGTCAAGGCCGTCATCGGCCACATGAATTCGGGCACTACCATTCCGGCCTCGCGCATCTACAACCAGGCCGGCGTGCCGATGGTGTCGCCGTCGGCGACCAACGTCACCCTGACCCAGCAAGGCTATGCCAACGTCTTCCGCACCATGGCGCACGACGGCAAGCAAGGCCCGGCCGGCGCCAAGTTCGCGCTCTCCAAGCTGGGCAAGAAAGTGGCGATCATCGATGACCGCACGGCCTATGGCCAGGGCCTGGCCGACGAAGTCGAAAAGACGGTGAAGTCATCCGGCGGTTCGGTGACCGGCCACGAGTTCACCACCGACAAGACCACCGACTTCATGTCGATTCTCACCAAGATCAAGGCCCAGAATCCCGATGTCATCTATTTCGGCGGCATGGATTCGCAAGGTGGCCCGATGGTCAAGCAGGTGCGCCAACTGGGCATTACCGCCAAGTTCATGATGGGTGACGGTGGCTGTACGCCCGAGATGATCAAGCTGGCTGGCGGCGCCATGAATGACCTGTCGTACTGCACGCAGCCGGGCGTTCCCCTCGAACAACTGCCGGACAAGACCTTCAAGGATCGTTTCAAGAAGCGCTTCAACGCCGAAGTGCAGGCTTACTCACCGTACGCCTATGACGCCACGGCCGCCATCATCGAAGCCATGAAGGCCGCCAACTCGGCCGAACCGGCCAAGTACCTGCCGGCCCTCAAGAAGGTCAGCTTCCAGGGCGTCAGCGGCAAGGTGTCGTTCGACGACAAGGGTGACCTGAAGGAAGGCGCGATCACCGTTTACCAATTCAAGGGTGGCAAGTGGGCGCCGATCTGATGATCGCCCCCGGCAAGCCTTGCGGCTGATCGAGAATGGGGCTGCGCGTGAGCGTGGCCCCCTTTTTTTGGCGCATCTCTTGCTAAGCCCTGATGTCGCAGCCGGCACAACGCCGGCGTTTTGTTTTTGAGGAGACACGGTGGAAACACTTCTTCAACAGATCGTGAACGGCCTTGTCGTGGGCAGCGTGTATGCGCTGGTCGCGCTCGGCTACACGATGGTTTACGGCATTCTCGGCCTGATCAACTTCGCCCATGGCGACGTGCTCATGGTCGGCGCCCTGGTGGCGTTGCAAGTCATCCTGTTCGTACAAAAGACCTTCCCCGGCCTGAGCCCGCTGGTCACGCTGGCCATCGGCATCGCCGTCACCGTGCCGGTGTGCATGCTGCTGGGATACGTCATCGAGCGCGCGGCCTATCGCCGCCTGCGCAACGCGCCCCGTCTGGCGCCGCTGATCACGGCGATCGGCGTGTCGTTCCTGCTGCAAACGCTGGCCATGATCATCTGGGGCCGCAATTACCACAGCTATCCGCAACTGATCTCGACCACGCCGTACCAGCCGATCGAGGGTGTGTTCATCACCCCCGTACAGGTCGCCATCCTGGTGGTGTCGGCGGGCCTCATGACGGCGCTGATGCTGCTCGTCAATCGCACGCGGCTGGGCCGCGCCATGCGTGCCACGGCGGAGAACCACCGCGTGGCGAGCCTGATGGGCGTGGACACCAACCGCATCATCGCCACCACCTTCGTCATCGGCTCGGCGCTGGCTGCCGTGGCCGGCGTGATGTTCTCGTCCAACTACGGCATCGCCCACTATTCGATGGGCTTCACGCCCGGCCTCAAGGCCTTCACTGCGGCGGTGCTCGGCGGCATCGGCAACCTGCCCGGCGCCATGCTCGGCGGCATCCTGCTCGGCCTGGTGGAATCCATCGGCGCCGGCTACATCGACCAGTGGAGCTTCGGCTTCCTCAATTCCAGCTACCAGGACATCTTCGCTTTCGTCATCCTGGGGGCGGTACTGATCTTCCGGCCCACCGGGCTGCTGGGTGAACGCGTAGCGGACAGGGCCTGACATCCATGAACGAAATTGCTCAATCGATTCCCTGGCTGGGTGAGCGCCATCCGCGCGCCGCGCGCTGGCTGGTGGTGCTGCTGCTCATCGTGGCGCCGATCATCGCGCTGTTGATCGGCCGCACCTGGGTGCGCGTGCTCGACTTTGCCATGCTCTACGTGATGCTGGCGATCGGCCTGAACCTGGTGGTGGGCTTCGCCGGCCTGCTCGACCTCGGCTACATCGCCTTCTATGCGGTGGGCGCGTACACGTGGGCCTTTCTGGCCAGCCCGCACTTCGGCATCCATCTGCCGTTCTGGATGGTGTTGCCGGCAGGGGCGGCCTTCGCGGCCCTGGCGGGCATCCTGCTGGGGTTCCCGGTGCTGCGCCTGCGCGGGGATTACCTCGCCATCGTGACGCTGGGCTTCGGCGAGATCGTGCGCATCTTCATGAACAACCTGAACACGCCGATCAACATCACCAACGGGCCGCAGGGCATCAACATGCTCGATTCGTTCCACCTGTTCGGCTGGGACCTGTCGCGCAACTGGCAGATCACCGAGGACTTCGCCGTCAATTCGCTGGTGCTGTACTACTACGTCTTCGCCTTGTTCGTGGTCGGCTCGATCATCCTCGTCCAGCGCCTGCAGGTATCGCGTATCGGGCGCGCCTGGGCGGCCATCCGCGACGACGAACTGGCGGCCAAGGCCATCGGCGTGAACGTGCGCAACATGAAGCTGCTGGCCTTTGCCATGGGCGCCACCTTCGGCGGCGTGGCGGGCGGACTGTTCGGCGCCTTCCAGGGCTTCGTCAGCCCGGAGAGCTTCTCGCTGATGGAATCCATCGCCGTGCTCACCATGATCGTGTTCGGCGGCATGGGCAATCTGGCCGGCGTCATCCTCGGTGCGCTGGCCCTGGCGATCCTGCCCGAAGTGCTGCGCAGCGTCGCGGTGCCGGTCCAGCAGATGGCTTTCGGCACGGTGGTGCTGGACCCCGAGATCCTGCGCATGCTGCTGCTGTCGCTGGCGATGATCTTCATGATGATGTTGCGCCCGGCCGGTCTGCTGCCGGCTCACTCGCGCTATTCGCGCGCCGCGTGGATTCCCGGTTCAAACAAGGAGCGCGCGCAATGAAACTGCTCGAGGCACACAACATCTCCAAGCAGTTCGGTGGCGTCAAGGCGCTGACCGACGTGTCGCTGACCATCGAGCAGGGTGAGATCTACGGGCTGATCGGCCCCAACGGCGCCGGCAAGACGACCTTCTTCAATGTGCTCACCGGCGCCTATGTGCAGGACACCGGCCGCT
>JASGFB010000039.1:0-36582 GCA_047605765.1 Rhodocyclaceae bacterium | reverse complement strand
CGGAACTGGCATTGGGCTGGTGCACGTATGGTGTCGGCGACCAGATGTCGCACTACAACGTCAACTGCGGCCTGCCCAAGACGCTCATTCAGCACGTCATCCGCTGGGTCATCGCCTCGGGACAGTTCAACGATGATGTCGGCCAGACGCTCGACATCATCGTCGAGCAGGAAATCTCGCCCGAACTGGTGCCGGTCGGCGAAGGTGAAACGCCGCAGAGCACGCAAGAAAAGATCGGCCCCTACGAGTTGCAGGATTTCACCCTGTTCTATGTGCTGCGTTATGGCTTCGCGCCGTCCAAGATCGCCTTCCTGGCCGAACAGGCCTGGGGCGACACCGAACGCGGCGCGTGGCCGCCGGGCTTCCCGCAGGCGCGGCGCAATGCGTACCCGCTGCCGGTGATCCGCAAGTGGCTGCATGTATTCCTGCGCCGCTTCTTCGGCTTTTCGCAATACAAGCGCTCGGCGGTGCCCAACGGACCCAAGGTGCTGGCCGGCGGCGCGCTTTCACCGCGCGGCGACTGGCGCGCGCCGTCCGATGGCAATGCGGCCATCTGGCTGGCCGAACTGGAGCGCAACGTGCCAACCGACTGAGACACGCCAGCCGGTAGCGAACGCAAAAAGGGCGCACCACGGTGCGCCCTTTTTGCTGGCGGCAAGATGCTTCAGTGATGCGTACGCTTGCCTTCCGATGCGCTCGTGCGCGACCGCTGCGCCGCCACCGCCGACTGCGCGTCATCCTGTGGCGCGTCGGACAAGGCCTGGGCCAGCAGGCCGAGCTTTTCATCGGCGGCCTTCTCTTCGGACAGCGTTTCCTGCAACAGCTTGTCAGCGTCGTTCAGGCCCAACTGTCTGGCCAGTCGGCTCAGCGTGTTGTAGCCGGCCATCTCGTAGTGCTCCACGCGTTGGCCCGCGCCGATCAATGCGGCGTCCAGGATGGGGCCCTTGTCGATCTCCTCGATGGCTTCCTTGCCCTCTTCGACGAGTCCTTCCATGGCCATGCACTTGATGCGCTTGAGACGGATGCCGGTCAATTCGACAATGCGGTCGATGCGTTCGATCTGGCCCTGGGTCTCTTCAAGGTGATGCTCGAAGGCCTGAACCAGCGCCGGCGAGGTCGCGGCGCGCGCCATCTTGGGCAAGGCGCGCGTCAATTGTTTTTCGGCGCTGTAGATGTCGGACAGTTCGTGCACGAACAATTCATTCAAGTTCTTGATACCCATTTTTGGCTCTCCTTGACTGGTTGTGCGAAGCTCGCCCACGCCGGGGCGCAACAGAAGATCGCCACTCGACTCAGCAAACGACAGACCTGCACATCACGCGCAGGAAGGGGTACGTCCCTGCTCCTACGCGTGGGCGACCCGCCCACCACGTGGTGACGCCGGTGCGCAGCGCGTGCCGCACAATCCATTTGTCATTGCGCGTAGGACGGCGACGGCAGGGCACGGCAGAAAAGGAATGCACCATGGGGCAAGGAGTGAAAATTCCGACACACTCGTGAGGCACGCCACAGGCACGACACTGCACGCCTGGGCATGACCGCCGCCGCTGCATGGCGGTACGCTGCCGGCGGCTCGCCCGCCCATCCAACGACAGCACGGCACGCCAAAGGGGTGTACCCAGGCGTACTCCAAAGCGTGTACGAGGGGCGGCATTCCGTCGCCCCGGCACGCGCTTTTGTCGGCGCGCGGCAACAGGAGATGCCTACGTGTTGGGTTCGGATACTGATTATCAGCACTTTCCGTTGCGAAAACGCTGAAACCCCTTGTCAAGCGCGCCATGATCGCCGTTAGAATCGCCTCTGCGTTAACCAGTGCGTTATGCGGACATTCTCGGTCGCGACACATCCACGACCGAAGAGAGTTGTTCATCACTTTTCTTTTCGATCAGGACATTTATGGCAACGGCAAAGAAGGCAGTAAAGGCTCCGGCTAAGGCTCCGGCCGCCAAGAAGGCCCCCACCAAGGCAGCCCCGGCCGCCAAGGCAAGCACGGTCGCGGCGATCAAGCCGGTCAAGGACGGCTTCACCAAGGCTGCGCTGGCCACCTATCTGGCTGAGCAATCCGGCGTCGAGGCCAAGGCGGTCAAGGCTGTGCTGGCCGCCCTGGAAACCACCATCCTCGGCTCCGTCCACAAGAAGGGCGTCGGCGAATTCACGCTGCCCGGTCTGCTGAAGATCGGCGTGCAACAGATCCCCGCCAAGAAGAAGCGCTTCGGCAAGGATCCGTTCACCGGTGAAGAGCGCTGGTTCGATGCCAAGCCGGCGTCGGTCCGCATCAAGGCGCGCGCCCTCAAGAAGCTGAAGGACGCGGCCCTGTAAGCGGCCATTCCGTGCGCGGCGCCTGGCGCCGCATCGCACGCGGGGCACCCTTCGGGGTGCCCTTTGTTTTTGGCGCCGCGCAAGGACGGCTGCGCGCACCGCATGCCCGTTCATCCGGTGCATCGACCTGCACGGGTAAACGATCATCCACCGCGCCTTGCGCGCACGTAGAATCTGTCGCACGCCGTCTTCCCGTGACACCATGGATCGATCGACCGCCGGACCCCTTGCGCAGCCTTTCTACGATGCGGTCGTCATCGGTGGCGGTGTAAACGGCGCCGGCATCGCCCGCGACCTGGCCGGCCGGGGCGTCAATGTGGCGCTGTGCGAACAGGACGATCTGGCCCAGCACACGTCTTCGCAGTCGACCAAGCTCATCCACGGCGGACTGCGTTACCTCGAACATCATGAATTCGGCCTCGTGCACAAAGCCCTGGCCGAACGCGAACGCCTGCTGCGCATCGCTCCCCACATCATGCGGCCGCTGCGCTTTGTCATGCCGCATCACCCTGCGATGCGACCGGCGTGGATGATCCGCGCCGGGCTGTTTCTCTATGACCATCTGGCGCGGCGTGATTTTCTGCCCGCTTCGCGCGCCCTCGATCTGGTCCACGACGTGGCCGGCGCGGCGCTCAAGCCGCAATTCACGCGCGGGTTTTCGTACTTCGACGTGGCGGTCGACGATGCCCGGCTGGTGATCCTCAATGCGCGCGACGCCGCCGAGCGCGGCGCCCACATATGGCCGCGCACCCGCTGCGAAGAAGCCCGCCGCCAGGGTGACGCCTGGATGCTGCGCATCCGCGCCGCCAATGGCGAGCAGCACACCCTGCGTGCGCGTTACCTGGTCAACGCCACCGGCCCGTGGGCACACGGCTTTCTGTCCACCCAGGTACACGTCGAAACGCCGCTGCACCCCCGCGCGCTGCGTCTGGTGCGTGGCAGCCACATCGTGGTGCCGCGCCTGTTCGAACACGACAGCGCGTACATCGTGCAGAACACCGACGGACGCATCCTGTTCGCGATTCCCTTCGAACATCACTTTACGCTGGTCGGCACCACTGACGTCGAGCACACCGGCGCACCCGAGGCGGCCGATGCCAGCAACGATGAAGTCGCCTACCTGTGCGAGCAGGCCAATCGGTATTTCCGCATGCAGATCGCGCCCACCGACGTGGTGTGGCGCTATGCCGGCGTACGTCCGCTGCTCGACGACAACGCCGGCGATCCCTCGGCGGTCACGCGCGACTACCTGCTCGAACGCGATGAAGTCGGCGCGCCGCTGCTCACTGTGTGGGGGGGCAAGCTCACGACCTATCGGCGCCTGGCCGAAGAGGCCGCCGACCTCATCTGCCAGGGCGTGCATCGCCCCAGCCGCCATTGGACCGGCACCGCCGCCCTGCCCGGCGGCGATCTGTCGTCGTGGGTCGGCTCCACAGGCACGCCGGAGCAGAACTTCACCGCTTTCCTGCGCGCCGTGTCGGAACGCTATGCCTGGTTGCCACGTGCCCTGGCGCAACGGCTGGCACGCGCCTACGGCAGCCGCGTGGACGTGCTGCTCGACGGTGCCCGCTGCCTGACCGACCTGGGCGAGGAGCTCGCACCCAATCTGTTCGAGGCCGAGCTGCATTACCTGGTGCGCTATGAATGGGCCAGTACCGCCGAAGACGTTCTGTGGCGGCGCGGCAAGCTGGGCCTGCACACCCTGCCGCCCCGCCTGCGCCTGGTGCAGGCCTGGATGCGCGCGCATGCCACAGTGCGTAACATTTTTCCCGCCGATCCAGCCGTATTGCCCGAAGGTACGCCCTGAAGGCCGGCATGCCCCTGCCGTTAGTCTCACCCATCGAGGCCACATACCTGAGCGCATTCGCTCGGGCATGCACCCTCAATCCTTACAGAGACCCAGACAGGACAGAACAATGTTCGGCAAACGGCAGCGTGAAGAAAAAGAGTTGTGCGAGGCGCGCATGCGCGAGCAGCAGGCTTTGCTCAATGCGTTGAACCGTTCCACGGCTGTGATTGAATTCGACCCCCAGGGCAACGTCCTGACGGCCAACGACAACTTCCTGGCCACCACGGAATACAGCCTCGAGCAGATCAAGGGGCAGCATCACCGCATGTTCTGCGAGCCGGATTACGCGCGCAGCGCGGAATACCGTGAGTTCTGGGCACAACTGGCGCGCGGTGAGTTCGCCAGCGGCCAGTTCCGCCGCTTCACGCACAGCGGCCGGCCGATCTGGCTGCAGGCCACGTACAACCCGGTGGTGGACGAGAGTACCGGCCGTGTCATCAAGGTCATCAAGTTCGCCAGCGACATTACCGAACGCATCAACACCGAAAACGAGATGCGCAGCAAGCTCGACGCCATCAATCGCTCGATGGCGGTCATCGAGTTCGACCTGGACGGCATCATCCTGCACGCCAACGACAACTTCCTGAACATCACCGGCTACACCATCGACGAAGTGCGCGGCAAGCACCATCGCATGTTCTGCGATTCGGGCTATTCCAACAGCGCGCAATACGCCGAGTTCTGGCGCGCGCTCAATCGCGGCGAAGTGCAATCCGGCCAATGCCGTCGCATTGCCAAGGACGGCTCGATGGTGGGCGCCGAAGCGAGCTACAACCCGGTGTTCGACGCCAACGGCAAGCTCGTCAAGGTGGTCAAGTTCGCCAGCGACATCACCGACAACATGCGTCGCGAGCTGGCCGACACCGAAAACGCACAGCGCGCGTATCACATCTCCGAACAGACCGACGCGGTATCGCAAGGCGGCCGTGAGGTCATCCAGCGTGCCTGCGACGAAATGCAGAAGATCGCCAACACGGTGCACGACGCATCGGGCCTGATGGAAGAACTCTCCGGCCAGTCGCTGCAGATCGGCAGCATCGTCGGCACCATCCGCGAGATCGCCGACCAGACCAATCTGCTGGCGCTCAATGCCGCCATTGAAGCGGCGCGTGCCGGCGAGCAGGGGCGCGGCTTCGCGGTGGTGGCCGACGAAGTGCGCAAACTGGCCGAGCGGACCGCCGCGTCGACCACGCAGATCGTCAGCATGGCGACGCAGATCCAGACCGGCACACGCTCGGTCATCGCCGGCATGGAAGCCTGCGTCGAGCAAGCGCGCGCGGGTGTCGAGCTGGCTACGCAGGCGGGCACCGTCATCGTCGACATCAGCAACGGCGCCAAGGAAGTGGTCAAGGTAGTGCGCGAATTTTCAGCCGTGAAGAATCTCACGCACTGAGCGGCACGCCACACAAGAAAACGGCGCCCTCGGGCGCCGTTTTTCGTTGACCGCGAAGGGGCTCGATCAACCTTGCTGTTCGGCCACGAACACCTCGATGCGGCGATTCTTGGCGCGCCCGGCGGGCGTGCCGTTGTCGGCGACGGGCTCGCGCGAACCGCGACCATCGGTGGTGATGCGGCTGCTCGCCACCCCGCGATCGGCCAGGTAATCGCGCGCCGACACGGCACGATTGACCGACAGCGGATTGTTGATGGTGTCGCTGCCGCTGCTGTCGGTGTGCCCAATGATGCGGATGCGCGTCACCGGATTGTCCTTCAGGGTCTGGGCGAACTTGTCGAGGATGGGGCGCATCTGGGGCTTGATGGCGGCGCTGTTCGAATCGAACGAGATGTCGCTGGGGATTTCCAGCTTCAGTTCGTTGTTGGCCGTCTGCGTCACTTCGACGCCGGTGCCGCGCGTGGCCTGCTCCATCTGCTGACGTTGCTCCTGCATCTTGCGCGACCACACGTTGCCGGCCACGGCACCGCCGGCACCGCCGATGGCCGCACCGATGGCCGCGCCCTTGGCGGGCTTGTCGTGGTTGATGACGGCGCCGAGCACGGCGCCCGCGGTGGCGCCGATGGCCGCACCCTTGGCGGTGCCCTGCTGGGTTTCATCCATCGAGGCACAGCCGGTGACGGCCAGGGCCACGGCCATCACTGAAGCGCAGAGTCTGGTTCGCATGGGGATTCTCCTTATAGGGAATGGACAGACCGTGAAAAGTATCACGCATGCGGCGCGCAGGAATTTCAAAACGTAAATCGCCGCCGATCGGCGACCCGCCCGAACGGGAAAGTAAACATGGAATACATCTTGCAATAACGCATTGGTCAGCAACGGTGGCGCACACCGCCAATGACGAAGGCATACATGTCAGCCGGCGTCTGACAGATTTGGCGAAGACGGCATGTTTTGATTCTCGTCACGGAACGCGACCCATCGCGGTCTGCCCCGCAGCGGGTAATTTCATCTTAGATGTCAGGAGAACGAACGTGGCAAAAGGTATTGTGAAGTGGTTCAACGAATCGAAGGGTTTTGGTTTCATTCAGCCGGAAGACGGCGGTGAAGATTTGTTCGTGCATTACTCCTGCATCCAGGGCGCGGGCTTCCGCACGTTGAAGGATGGCCAGGCCGTAGAATTCGAAACCACGCGCGGCCCCAAGGGTCTGCAAGCGTCGACGGTCATTCCGCAGTAACACCCCCTCCCCCAAGCAGGCTGACGCTGCCAACGCCGGCACGTCAGCCTTTTGCTTTGTGCCGCCGCTGCGGCATCGCCTTGGCCTTCGGTTTTCTGCAAATTCTTTCCGGTTCGTTCACCACACCACAGGGCGGTATGCGTGGAATGGATCTTGCGTTCGTATGCCATTGATCGAAAGCGGTGTTTGCACAGCTGCACAAGCCCGCATGCAGGACAAGTAAAAACGATCCGTCGCGCATGTAAGTTTTACAAGCCGATGCAATGGAGGAAACCGTCATGCCGCCCGAAACGAAGCGCCCGGTCGAAGAGGATCACACCGTCGACCGCAAGGACCCGCGTCCCCTGCCCCCCGGCCCGCCTGATGCCGATGACATCGACTTTCGCCGTGACCGGGATCATTCCGCCCCTGGGTTTTCCGGCACACCCGGCGCCGGCCCCAATCCGACTTCATCGGTCTGAAACGCCGCACTGCGGACTCACTGTTCACCCGTCGCACACGGGTGCCTATTGAACACGAATATCCTGGCGCCCTGCCGCGCTGCTGGACAACTCATACGACAACGGCATGCATTCGATCACCCGCAACGAACCGATGGCCAACCTGGCCATCGTCCTCCTGACGTTTGGCATCTTCGGTATCGATCTGGTCACCAAGCCGGGAACTTCGGAGTGGATTTTCTACATGCTGCCGGTGACGCTGTGCGTGCTGCAGTCGCGCCCGTACGTGCCCCTGCTGACGGCGGCAGCCTGCTCGGTCTTCATGCTGGCGGGGCTGCTGGTGTACGCCATCGGCACGCCCGAATTACCGACCCGACTGCTCAATCGCGGCTACGGCATCATCAGCCTGTGGGGCATTGCCCTGCTGGTGCGCGCGGTAATCGTGAGCCGCCTGCACGCCGAGCGCCTGGCGTGGATGCAGGAAGGCCAGTCACGCATCGCGCAATCCATGCTGGGTGAGTTGAGCGTCGGTGAAGTGGGCCGCAATATCCTGCGCGAACTGACGGAATACCTGGACGCCAATGTCGGCGCGCTCTATCACCTCGACGGCAATGCGCTGGTGCGCAGCGCCGTCTTTGCCGTCGACACCGACAAAGCGGCACCGGCGCGCATCGAGCTGGGCGTCGGACTGGTCGGCCAGGTCGCGCGCGATGGCAAAGCCATGCTGTTGCGCGACGTGCCCACCGACTACGTGCGCATCCGCTCGGCAACGGGCGATGCCCTGCCGCGCCGGGTGGCACTGGCGCCCGTCACCGCCGACGGCACCACCTTCGGCGTCATCGAGCTGGGCTTCGTTTCGCACGGCACACGCGCCGCCGATGATATGGAACTGCTGCGCAGAGCGGCCGAAACGATGGGCACCGGCCTGCGCTCGGCGGTGTATCGGCAACGCCTGATCGAGTTGCTGGAAGAGACCCAGCAGCAGAGCGAAGAGCTGCAGGCACAGCAGGAAGAGTTGCGCGTCTCGAATGAAGAGCTGGAGGAACAGGGGCGCATCCTGCGCGAATCGCAGGCGCGTCTCGAAGCCCAGCAGGCCGAACTCGAACAGAGCAATCTGCGCCTCGAAGAACAGACCGAGCGTCTGGAGGGGCAGAAACAGGACTTGCTCATCGCCCAGCGCTCGCTGCGCGAAAACGCCGGCGAACTGGAGCGCACCAACCGCTACAAGTCTGAATTCCTGGCCAACATGTCGCACGAATTGCGCACGCCGCTCAACAGCTCGCTGATTCTTTCGAAGCTGCTGGCGGACAATCGCAACGGCACGCTGACCGATGAACAGGTGCGCCATGCCCGCACCATCCACGCTGCCAACAGCGACCTGCTCAACCTGATCAACGAGATCCTCGATCTGTCGAAGATCGAGTCGGGGCATCTGACCATCGAAAGCGGCACGCATACGCTGGACAGCATCATCGATGGCCTGGCACAGACCTTTGAGCCGGTGGCGCAACAACGCCAGTTGGGCTTCCACGTCGAAGTGGCCAACCAAGCCCCGCGCCAGCTCGTCACCGATGCGCAGCGCCTGCAGCAGATCCTGAAGAACCTGCTGTCGAATGCGTTCAAGTTCACCGACCACGGTGCCGTGACCCTGCGCGTGGAACCGACAGCCGACAACGGCATCGCTTTCGCGGTGCACGATTCCGGCGTCGGCATCGCGCCGCATCAGCAAGAGGTCATCTTCGAAGCCTTCCGCCAGGCCGACGGCACCACCAGCCGCAAATACGGCGGCACCGGCCTGGGCCTGTCGATTTCTCGCGAACTGGCGCGCTTGCTGGGCGGCCGCATCCGGGTGGAAAGCGCGCTCGGCCAGGGCAGCACCTTTACACTGACCGTGCCCGTCAATGTCGAAGACGCCAACGTCGTGGCACAGGCAGCCAACGCCACCGACACACCGCCGGCAGCGCCGCGCGAAGCCCCCACCCCGCGCCAATCGCTGCCCGCCCCAGCCGAGGACGTGCCGGCACCCCACGTGGCCGACGATCGCGAGAAGCCACGCGCCGGCGAGCGCCTGATCCTGCTGGTCGAGGACGACATGCGTTTCGCGTCGATCCTCTACGATCTGGCGCACGAGTTGGGCTTTGACTGTGTGCACGCGTCCACCGCCAGCGAAGCCATCCGGCTGGCGCGCGATCTGGCGCCCAGCGGCATCCTGCTCGACATCGAGCTGCCCGACCTGTCGGGCCTGTCGGTGCTCGAACGGCTCAAGCGCGATTCGGCCACACGCCATATCCCGGTGCACATCGTGTCGGTGTCCGACCACGTGCAGACGGCGCTCGAACTGGGCGCCATCGGCTATGCGCTCAAGCCGGTGGCGCGTGATGAGATCGTGCATGCCATCGAAAAGCTCGAGAACCAGTTGCGCAGCCGCCTGCGCCGCGTGCTGGTGGTCGAGGACGACGACGCGCTGCGCGAGAACATCGGCCTGCTGCTGGGGGCGGAGGACGTCGAAATCGTCGGCGCCGGCACGGCGGCGGCGGCGCTCGAACACCTGTCGAGCAGCACCTTCGATTGCATGGTGATGGACCTGATGTTGCCGGACGCGTCGGGCTACAACCTGCTCGAATCGATGGCGACGGGCGAAAAATACGCCTTCCCGCCGGTCATCGTGTACACCGGCCGGGCGTTGACGCGGCAGGATGAAGAACGCCTGCGCCGCTATTCGCGCTCGATCATCATCAAGGGCGCCAAGTCGCCCGAGCGCCTGCTCGACGAGGTGAGCCTGTTCCTGCACCGGGTCGAGGCGACACTCCCGCCGGACAAGCAACAACTGCTGCGCCAGGCACGCCAGCGTGACCAGGTGTTCGAGGATCGCCGCTTGCTGCTGGTGGAAGACGACATCCGCAACATCTACGCCCTGTCGGCGGTGTTCGAGTCACTGGGCGCCACGCTGGAGATCGCACGCAACGGCCTCGAAGCGCTCGAACGGCTCAAATCCGACGCGCCCGTCGATCTGGTGCTGATGGACATCATGATGCCCGAGATGGATGGGCTGACCGCCATCCGCCACATCCGCGACATGCCGGACCGCGCCAAACTGCCGATCATCGCGCTCACCGCCAAGGCCATGGAGGATGACCGCCGCAACTGCATCGAGGCCGGCGCCAACGATTACGTCGCCAAGCCGGTGGATGTCGACAAGCTGGTCTCGCTGTGCCGCGTGTGGTTGCCGAAATGATGCTGCAGCGCCTGCCCGCACGCGACGAGGCTCATCTGGCGGATATCGATATCGAATTGCGCCTGCTGCTGGAGGGCGTGTACCTCAAGTACCAGCATGACTTTCGCCATTACGCCTTTGCCTCGCTGCGCCGCCGCGTGTCGCAGGCGATGGAGCGCTTCGGCTGCGCCACGGTGTCGCAGTTGCAGGACCGCGTCCTGCACGAGCCGGCGGTGTTCGCGCAGATGCTGCAGTACTTCACGGTGCAGCTCTCCGAGATGTTCCGCGATCCGGCGTACTTCAAGGCTCTGCGTGAGAACGTCGTGCCGGTGCTGCGCACCTACCCGTCGATCAAGATTTGGGTGGCCGGTTGCAGCAGCGGTGAAGAGGTGTGGTCGCTGGCTATTCTGCTGGCCGAGGCGGGCCTGCTCGAACGCACACTGATCTATGCCACCGACATCAACCCGGCAGCGCTGCGGGTGGCCGAGGCAGGCATCTACGCGCGGGACCGCGTGGCGGGATTTTCGACCAACTATCGTGCCGCGGGCGGCGAGCGTTCGCTGTCTGATTACTACGTGGCGGCCTATAACGAAGTGGCGTTTGATCGCAACCTGCGCCGCCACATGGTCTTTGCCGACCATAGCCTGGCGACCGACAGCGTTTTTTCGGAGGTGCACCTGGTGTCCTGCCGCAATGTGCTGATCTACTTCAACCGCGAGCTGCAGGACCGTGCGCTGGGGCTGTTCCGTGACGCGCTCGTGCATCGTGGCTTCCTGGGTTTGGGCACCAAGGAAAGCCTGCGCTTTTCGTGCCTGGCCGATTCCTTCCAGGAAATCGCCCCACCGCTGCGCATCTATCGCCAGGGATAGCCCCGCATGACCACGAACCCCATCGATGCAGTAGTCATTGGCGCCTCGGCCGGTGGGGTCGAGGCGCTGAGTACGCTGCTGGGCGCCGTGCCGGGTACCTTCAGGCCAGCCATCCTGGTGGTGCTGCATTTGCCGCCGGACCGCACCAGCCTGTTGGCGGACATCCTCGGCCATCGCTGCGCGCTACCCGTGCGCGATGCGATGGACAAGGAACCCATTGCGCCCGGTGTGGTGTATTGTGCGCCGGCCGATTGCCATCTACTGATCGAGCCGGATTTTTCACTCTCGCTGTCGATCGACGAGCCGGTCAATTTTTCGCGCCCGTCCATCGACGTCTTGTTCGAATCGGCGGCGCTGGCCTATGGCCGGCGCCTGCTTGCCATCGTACTGACGGGCGCCAACGACGATGGCGCGCGCGGCCTGGTGACGGTGCGTGCCCAGGGCGGCACGGCGTGGGTGCAGCAACCCGCCCAGGCCCAGCACGATGTCATGCCGGCCGCTGCGCTCGCGCAGGCCGGCGCCGACGCTGTCATGTCCCTGCGGGCCATGGCGATCGCACTCGAACGACTTTCTTCAGGCGTGCTCGAACATGAACTCCAGGCTGACCATGAATAACCTCGTCAACATCCTCATCGTGGACGACGTCGAGCAGAATCTGCTGGCGATGGAAGCCGTCCTCGAACGTCCAGGCATCCGCCTGCTGAAGGCCTCGTCGGGGCCCGAAGCGCTGGAGATCCTGCTCTCCGAAGAAGTCGCGCTGGCCCTGGTCGACGTGCAGATGCCGGGCATGGATGGCTTCGAGCTGGCGGAGCTGATTCGCGGACGCGAACGCACACGCGGCATCCCGTTGATGTTCCTGACCGCCGCTTCGCGCGATCCGGCGCGGATCTTTCGGGGCTACGAGACCGGCGCGGTGGATTTTCTTTTCAAGCCGATCGAACCGAACATCCTGCGCAACAAGGTGGAGGTGTTCGTCGAACTGCACATGCAGCGGCGCATGCTGTCGGAACAGCTCGCCGAACTGCGCCATGCACTGCGCCTGAACGAAGTGTTCACCGCCGTGCTGGGGCACGATCTGCGCAACCCGCTGGCAGCGATCCGCTATTCGGCCGAAGCCATCCTGCGCCGCTCGGAAGACGAAAAGATGCTGTCCGCCGCCTCGCGCATCCAGAGTTGCTCGGGCCGCATGGCGCGCATGATCAACCAACTGCTGGATCTGTCGCGCCTGCGCGCCAATGGCCTCGAACTGACGCGCCGCCGCTCCGACCTGCTCGGCGTGGCCATGGCCATCCGTGATGAGTTCGAGCGCGCGGCGCCTGAACGCATCGTCGTCGAGGGCCATGGCGACACGCATGCCGACGTCGATGTCGACCGCATTGCCCAGGTGCTCTCCAACCTGATCGGCAATGCCCTTCAGCATGGCACGCCAGACGTGCCCATCACAGTGGTGATCGACGGCCGCGCCGGCGATGAACTGACCCTCAGCGTGGCCAACGGCGGCGCCATCCCGGCCGCCCACCTGGCCAACCTGTTCCAGCCCTTCCAGGGCCAGCAAGGTCCTGAGGCGCACGCGCGCGAAGGTCTCGGCCTGGGGCTCTATATCGTCGAGCGTTTTGTACACGCGCATGGCGGCCACGTGCATGCCGATTCGGATGAGCATGGCACGCGCCTGACCGTGGTGCTGCCACGCCGTGCGCCCGCCGGCCCCTGCCAGACCAGCCTGTGGAAGTAACCTCGTCCCTTGCCTGATGACAGGGCACGCCGATTGCTGTCTTCGAGTGAGCAGCCGCCCACCCCTGGGCAGCCAGGAACAGGAGCGAGGACATGGCGACATCCATCAACCCCGACACCTTCGAGGAAGTCATCCCCCATCAACCGCGCGACGCCTACGGGCCGAGCGATCGCTCCGACACAGGCAGCGATGTGATCGGCACCGAGCTGGAAGGCACCGATACCGATGCGGAAGGCACCGGCGAGCGGATTTCGGTGGAGAACATCCCACCCTCGCAAGTCGGCCATGACGTGGAACCGGACGTCGTGCTGGAGCCGACGGCACCGGATCAGAAGCCCGCCGACCAGCGACCGCCGCGTGAGCGCGCCGGCACCTGACGGGCGCCGCAGGCACAAAAAAGCCGGCTCACGGGCCGGCTTTCGCATTCAAGGGGCCACCGCCCCGCTCATCATTGCAGGTGCGCGGTAATGACCTTTTTCCACAGCGCGTACCCTGTGTCGTTCAGGTGCAGCATGTCGGCACGGAACAGATCGATGCGCGGCGCACCATCGGCCGTCAGCATTGGCGTGTAGATGTCGACGTAGTCGAGGTTTTCGCCACGCGCGACATAGTCGCGGATGAGTGTGTTGGTCTGGCGGATCTGCTCGGCCAGGCCGACGCGCGACGGGCTGGGCTTGATCGAGATATAAGCGATGCGCGTGTTGGGCAGCTCGGCGCGTACGCCGTTGACGAAGCGCGTGAAGCTGTAGGCAACCTCTTCAGGCGTGCGCCCTTCGGCCAAGTCGTTGTCGCCCGCGTAGACCAGCACTAGGTGCGGCTTGTAGGGCAGCACCAGACGCTGCACGTAGTGCGAGCAGGCCGACAGAGTCGAACCACCAAAACCGCGCTTGACGACGCCCGGTACCGTGTTGAATTGCTGTTCCAGATCGCTCCACAGGCGGATCGACGAACTGCCGACGAACAGCACGCCGCCGGTGCTGGGCTGCTGTTCGCGGTCAAGCGCCTCGAAGGCGCGGATGCTGTCTTCCCAACGCGCGTCGCCCAGTGCCGCCGGCCCCACTGAAGCCACCGTCGCCTGTTGCGCCAGAGCGCTCCCTGCCATCAAGGCCACACCCAGGCAGAGCAGAACACGAGCGATATTCCGTTGCATGAAAGGCACACCCGAAAGGAAAAAAGCAACAGTGCGCAGCGTATGCGCGCCAGCCGCTGGTTTCTAGTGCTTCTTGCAACAAAGTGTGTTCAAAGCGCCACAGAGTGTGTCAGATCCCGCAACAGAGGATTTCGTTGCTTAGCCGCCTCGCCGACGCCCCCACCAGGCGGAGCCTGGCATAGGCCCAGCTGGCAGGGTTCGGACATTTTTCAGACGTAATAGGCCGTCCGCGTCATGACCTTGGACATGATGCGCATGGCGAATTTCGCCGGCAGGGGCAATTCGGCGGCGCCCAGGCGGACGGCCGTGGCCGCGTGCTCGGCTTCGTCGGCCTTCATCTGGTCGAGGATGGCGCGCGAGCGGCCGTCATCGTGCGGCAGTTTTTCGAGATGGTCCTGCAGATGGGCGCCTACCTGGCGCTCGGTTTCAGCCAGAAAACCGAGGTTCCATTTGTCCCCCGCCACGCCCGCCGCCACACCCAGGGCCAGCGAGCCGGCATACCACAGGGGGTTGAGCAGGCTGGTGCGGCCACCCAGTTCGCCGATGCGCTGGGCGGTCCACGCCAAGTGTTCGGTCTCTTCGTGCGCGGCGTGCTCCAGCGACTGGCGCAGCGAAGCCTGGCGGCTGGTCAGCGCCTGCCCTTGGTAGAGCGCCTGCGCGCAGATCTCGCCGACGTGGTTGATGCGCATGAGCGCGGCCACATGGCGCTTATCGGCGAGCGCCATGTCCGTCTCGGGCAGGTCGGCTCCGGGCGTGCCGCGCGTACTGCGCGCGGGCGCCGCCAGGGTACGGAGGATCTTGTCGAATTCGACGATGGCACGGTCGATCAACATGCGTTGGAACCTTTCTCGGGAATCAGCGGGCCGGCGGCTTGTCGGCGGCCTCCAGCCAATAGCTGGCCGGGCGGCTGCGCAGATCGCCTTCGAAAAGGATGCCGGCCAACTCGTTGAGCGCGGCGCGATAGACGCCCCGCTTGAAGTCGATCACGCCTTCGAGCGGCACCCAGAAGCCAGCCCAGCGCCAAGCGTCGAACTCGGGATGCCCCGAGGCGCGCAGGCTCACGTCGCAATCACGCCCCACCAGGCGCAGCAGATACCAGATCTGTTTCTGCCCACGATAGGTGTTGCGCCACTCGCGTTTGATCCAGTGCTTCGGCACGTCATAACGCAACCAGCCGCGCGTCCGGCCGAGCACTCGTACGTGCTCGGGTCGCAGACCGACTTCTTCGTGAAGTTCCCGGAACATGGCCTGCTCGGGGCTTTCGCCCTGCTTGATGCCACCTTGTGGAAACTGCCAGGAATGTTCGCGGATCCGCTTGCCCCAGAAAACCTCGTTCCGTGCGTTGACGATGACGATGCCGACATTGGGCCGATAGCCGTCCCGGTCGAGCATGAGAATCACCTAATAATCCATGTACTAGGTCGGATTCTTCCATAAGTGTGACAGCAAAGAAACGGGCAGACGGTACGCGCCAATGTGCCGACGGGCGCCAGCGGGCGCATTTTTTGCCCGTGCGGCACGCGCCGCGCCGCGCCATGGCACGGGCGAGGCTACAATAGCGGCCTTTCGCTCTATTTTTGTTCCAAGACTCATGCGCGCGAGCAAGTTCTTCATCTCTACCCTCAAAGAAGCCCCTTCCGACGCCGAAATCGTCAGCCACAAGCTGATGATGCGCGCCGGCATGATCAAGAAACTGTCGGCCGGCATCTACAACTACATGCCGATGGGCTTGCGCGTGATCCGCAAGATCGAGCAGATCGTGCGCGAAGAAATGAACCGTGCCGGCGCCATCGAACTGTCGATGCCGATCGTCCAGCCCGCCGAGCTGTGGCAGGAGACCGGCCGCTTCGACAAGATGGGCCCCGAACTGCTGCGCATGAAAGACCGCCACGAACGCGACTTCGTGATCCAGCCGACCTCGGAAGAAGTCATCACCGACATCGTGCGCCAGGAAGTACGCAGCTATCGCCAACTGCCGCGCAACTTCTACCAGGTTCAGACCAAGTTCCGCGATGAACGCCGCCCCCGCTTCGGCATCATGCGCGGGCGCGAATTCACGATGAAGGACGCCTACTCCTTCCACGCCAGCTTCGAAGACCTGCAGCGCGAATACGCCAACATGTACGAAGCGTACTCGCGCATATTCACCCGCCTGGGCCTGCAGTTCCGCGCAGTGGCCGCCGACACCGGCGCCATCGGCGGCACCGGCTCGCACGAATTCCACGTCATCGCCGAAACCGGCGAAGACAGCATCGCCTACAACCCGCAGTCCGAATACGCTGCCAACGTCGAATTGGCCGAAGGGGTAGCGCCGGACATCACTCGCCCCGCACCGGGCGCGGCCCTGACCAAGATCCACACGCCGGGCGTCAAGACCATCGAGCAACTGGTCGACCACCTGAAACTGCCCATCACCCAGACCATCAAGTCGGTAGTGGTCGATGGCGAAGACGGCGGCGTGGTGCTGCTGTTGCTGCGCGGCGACCATGATCTGAACGAAGTGAAGGCCAGCAAGCTGGCCGGCGTGTTCTCGCCGCTGCGCTTCGCTTCGCCGGCCGCCATCCGCACGGCCTTTGGCGCCGACCCCGGTTCGCTCGGCCCGGTGGGTTTCCCCGGCAAGGTATACATCGATCGCGCGGCGGCGGTGGTGGCCGACGCCGTCATCGGCGCCAACGACACCGATTACCACTTCACCGGCGCCAACCCCGGTCGTGACTACCCCGAACCCGACGTGGCCGACCTCCGCAACGTGGTCGAAGGCGACACCTCTCCGGACGGCAAGGGCTCGCTGGCCATCTGCCGTGGCATTGAAGTCGGCCATATCTTCCAGTTGCGCACCAAGTACTCGCAGGCCATGGGCTGCACTTTCATCGGCGAGGACGGCAAGGAACAGGTCATGGAGATGGGCTGCTACGGCATTGGCGTGACGCGCATCATGGGCGCCGCCATCGAGCAGAACAACGACGCGCGCGGCATCATCTGGCCGGACGCCATCGCCCCCTTCCAGGTGGTGGTGGTGCCGCTGGGCTGGGGCAAGTCGGAAGCCGTGCGCGAGACCGCCACGCGCCTCTATGAAGACCTGGTCGCCGCCGGCGTGGATGTGCTGCTGGACGACCGCGACGAGCGTCCCGGCGTGATGTTCGCCGACTGGGAACTGATCGGCGTGCCCCATCGGGTGGTGATCGGCGACCGTGGACTGACCGCAGGTGTTGCAGAATATCAGGGACGGCGCGACACCGAAGCGGCTAAAGTACCGGTCGCGGAAATCGCCGCGTTCGTCAAAGCCCGACTGGCCTGACCCCTGCCCCATGAAGCATCGCCCGACACGACTGATCCGTTTCATCGCGCTGGCCGCCTTGTGCGCGCCAGCGGTGTCGTTCGCCGGTGCCCAGCGCGAAGAAGCGCTGGCCGCCAGCGTGCAGGCCATGCTTCACCGGGCGGTGAGCGACAGCGCGGCGCCGGAGCCGATCTTCCCGTCGGCGCAGGAGCGCGATCGCTGGCTCACCGACATGTCGGCACGCCTGGCCAAGAAAATGCCCGATACGCGTGAGCGCGTCGATTTTCTCAAGACAGTTCATTACGAAGCGACCCGTGCCGGGCTCGATCCTCAGATGGTGCTGGGTCTGATTCAGGTCGAGAGCAATTTCCGCAAATACGCCGTCTCAAGTGCCGGCGCGCGCGGCTACATGCAGGTGATGCCGTTCTGGGTACGCCAGATCGGCACCTCCGACCAGAACCTGTTCCACCTGCGTACCAGCCTGCGTTACGGCTGCACGATCCTGCGCCACTACCTGGACATCGAAAAGGGTGACCTGTACCGCGCGCTGGGCCGCTACAACGGCAGCCTGGGGCGGCCGGAATATCCCAATCTCGTGCGCACGGCCTGGGAAAAGCACTGGGCATACGCCAAGAGCCCCGTCCTGGCGCAATCCCCCAGCGACGTCCTCACGCGCTAGCACCCTGCCCGCGCCCGTACTTGTGGGCGCTTTCCTGTCGCCACGATCACGCCTATCTCTCAAATGCCGGGAATAATCGGCGGCTTCGCCACGTTCACGGCATGCAGTCCCACCCAACCAGGAGAGATAACGCCATGAACAAACTCATGCTGTGCGGCGCCCTGAGCGCCCTGCTCGCCAGTGGCCTGGCCGCGGCCGCCGATCCGGCCACGACCAAGGACGGCGCGCTGGTCGACGCCAAGGGCATGACGCTGTACACCTTCGACAAGGATGCCGCCGCCCCGGGCAAGAGCGTGTGCAATGGTCAATGCGCCACCAACTGGCCGCCGCTGATGGCCAGCACCGAAGCCAAGCCGATGGGCGAATGGACGATCGTCACGCGCGACGACGGTGGCAAACAATGGGCATACAAGGGCAAGCCCCTGTACACCTGGGTCAAGGACAAGGCGCCGGGTGACAAGACCGGCGAAGGCATGGCGGGCAATACCTGGCACGTCGCGGCCCCCTGAGCAGAGCCCTCACAGCCATGAAAAAGCCCGCGTGATGCGGGCTTTTTCATAAATGACGGCGGCCTTCGGCGACGGCGGAATCAGTATCCGGGCGCGGCCTGCACGTAGTTCTCGAAACGCGTGTATTCGCCTAGGAAGGTCATGCGCACCACCCCCGTGGGGCCGTTACGGTGCTTACCGATGATCAGTTCGGCGGTACCCTTTTCCGGCGTGTCGGGGTTATAGATCTCGTCCCGATACACGAACATGATGATGTCGGCGTCCTGCTCGATAGCACCGGATTCACGCAAGTCCGACATCACCGGGCGCTTGTTGGGGCGCTGTTCCAGGCTGCGGTTGAGCTGCGAGAGCGCAAAGATCGGCACCTTCAGCTCCTTGGCGAGCGACTTGATCGAGCGCGAGATCTCCGACAGCTCGGCCGAGCGGTTGTCGCCGGCGTTCAAGGTCGTCATCAGTTGCAGGTAGTCGATGACGATGAGGCCGAGCTTGCCACCACACTGGCGATGCAGACGCCGCGCGCGAGCACGCAGGTCGGTGGGGTTCAGGCCGGGGGTTTCGTCGATGAAAATCGGCGATTCATGCAATTGCCCGAGGGCGTAGGTGAGCTTTTGCCACTCGTCGTCGTTGAGCTTGCCGGTACGCAGCTTGTGCTGATCCAGGCGGCCCACCGATGAAATGAAACGCATGGCCAGCTGGGTGGCCGGCATTTCCATCGAGAAGATCGCCACCGGCAACTTGGCGTCCAGCGCCACCGCCTCGGCCACGTTCAGCGCGAAGGTGGTCTTGCCCATGCCGGGACGCCCGGCGACCACGATCATGTCGGTCGCCTGCAGACCCGAAGTCATTTCGTCGAGGTCGACCAGGCCGGTCGGCACGCCAGTGATGGCGGCCGGGTTGTCACGGTCGTATAGCTCCTGGATGCGATCCACCAGTTGCCCCAGCACCGGCTGGATCGGCTGAAAGCCGCTGGATGAACGCGCGCCCTCGTCACGGATGGCGAGGATCTTGGATTCTGCTTCGTCGAGAATGATGTTGGCGTCGCGCCCGTTGGGCCGCAGCGCGCTGGCTGCGACCTCATCACCGACCGTCACCAGTCTGCGCAGAATGGCGCGCTCATGCACGATCTCCGCGTAGCGGCGGATGTTGGCCGCCGATGGCGTGTTGTTGGCGATTTCACCGAGGTACGCCAGGCCGCCCACGTGCTGGGCATCGCCGCTCTTGTCGAGCGATTCGTACACCGTTACGACGTCGGCCGGCTTGCCGGCTTCGATCAGCTTGGCGATGTGATGGAAGATGCGACGATGCTCGTCACGGTAAAAATCGCCCTCGGCAAGCAGGTCGCCAACGCGATCCCAGGCACTGTTGTCGAGCAACAGGCCGCCGATCAGCGACTGTTCCGCCTCGATCGAATGGGGCGGCAACTTGAGGGAAGCGAGCTGGGGATCCAAGGGGGGAGCGGACTGCCCGCCACGCGACTGAGCCATGAGACAACAACTCCAGGAAGATGCGCGATTGTACCGGTGCGCCGACCGGATACGGCAATTCTGATTGTCACCCGCAGCACCAGCGCGACACGCGCGCCCGGATGCGGGCAACAAAAAAGGGCTGCTCGCGCAGCCCTTTTTCTAAACCGCTGATCCAGCGGTCATGGGGTCGGCTTAGTGCTCGCCCAGGACGGACACCGTCACGTTGACCACCACGTCGGTGTGCAGCGCGATTTGCACGACGGAGTCGCCGATCGTCTTGATCGGGCCTTCCGGCATGCGCACGGCAGCCTTGTTCACCGCAAAGCCTTGGGCGCTGATCGCTTCGGCGACGTCGGCGTTGGTCACCGAACCGAACAGGCGGCCATCGACGCCCGCCTTGGTGGTGATCTGGACCATCAGGCCGTCCAGCTTGGCGCCTTCGGCTTGAGCGACCACCAGCTTTTCACCGGCCACGCGCTCGAGTTCGGCGCGCTTGGCTTCGAATTCGGCGATGGAGGCGGTGGTGGCGCGCTTGGCCTTGCCCTTCGGGATCAGGAAGTTGCGAGCGTAGCCGTCCTTGACGCGGACCACATCGCCCAGGTTACCCAGGTTGACAACCTTTTCCAGCAGAATGATTTGCATTTGTCGATTCTCCCCGACTTATTGGTGCAGGTCGGTGTAGGGCATCAGAGCCAGGAAGCGCGCGCGCTTGATGGCGGTCGACAGCTGGCGCTGGTAGTGCGCCTTGGTGCCGGTGATGCGAGCCGGCATGATCTTGCCGTTTTCGGTCACGAAGTCCTTCAGGATTTCGATGTCCTTGTAATCGATCTCTTCGATCTTTTCTGCCGAGAAGCGGCAGAACTTGCGACGCTTGAACAGACCACGGTTGCCACCACGATCGTCCTTCTTCTTGTTGCCCGGTCTAAAGGCCATGATTCATTCCTTCCAGCAATTCAAATGTTCTGACATGCAGTACCGGATAGCGGCTGCGAACGCTTTTCGCAGCAAGGAAACCTTCGATCGCCATCCATGAACCCAGGGGTACCGCGTTGATCCGATGTGCGACCGGGCCAATGGCCCGGACTTCGATTTCGCAGGAGACTTCCCGTTCGATTTCCGCCTCGACCTGCCGGGACGCATGCTCGATGCGAAACCCGACGATGGGCACCCTGGCGGGGGTCAGGCGAAGCGCGTCTTTTTCGAGCAGCTTGCCTGTGATGCGAACGGTGTTTTCGCTGCGATCCTCGCTCATCAGTCCGTGTTGCGTATTACTCGGCAGCGGGCTGCTCGGCGGGCTTGGCTTCTTCAGCGGCCGGCGCGGTCAGCGAACGCGACTTTTCTTCCTTCATCATCGGCGAGGCGGCCGTCACGGCCTTCTTCGTCTGGATGGTGAGGTGGCGCAGCACGGCGTCGTTGAACTTGAAGGCGTGCTCCAGCTCGGCCAGCGTTTCACCGCCGACTTCGATGTTCATCAGAACATAGTGAGCCTTGTGGATCTTCTGGATCGGGTAGGCCAGTTGGCGGCGGCCCCAGTCTTCCAGACGATGGATCTGCCCACCGTTGGACGTCACGAGCGTCTTGTAGCGCTCGATCATGGCGGGCACTTGCTCGCTCTGGTCCGGATGGACGATGAAAACAATTTCGTAATGGCGCATGAATACTCCTTACGGTTGAAAAAGCCCCCCGGCATGCGAAACCGGTGGAGCAAGGTAGCCAAAGATCTTAACCGCTCGCGGCCGTTTTTTCAAGCACGGCATGGCGGCAAGCCCCGCGCTATGCTGTGCCTGAGCCTGCCGGCGCCGTTCCCGGCGATCCGGACCCCGTACCCATGCCCGCAGCAGGAGCCGTCCCATGAGTTATCGCACGCTGATCGATGCCGCCACGCTCGGCCGCCACCTCAACGAGCCGGACTGGATCATCTTCGATGTCCGCCATGAACTGAGCGATGGGGCCGCCGGCCGCCAGGCCTACGACGCCGGCCACATCCCCGGCGCGTTGTTCCTGTCGGTCGACGACGATCTGTCCGGCCCCAAGACCGGACGCAACGGCCGCCACCCCTTGCCGGAACAACGCGTG
Source organism: Rhodocyclaceae bacterium (assembly GCA_047605765.1). Classification (GTDB taxonomy): domain Bacteria; phylum Pseudomonadota; class Gammaproteobacteria; order Burkholderiales; family Rhodocyclaceae; genus JBGVSA01. Next base: position 14,371 of record JASGFB010000039.1, on the reverse strand, counting down.
TTCGCCGCCCGCCTGGCCTCGCTGGGCGTCGGCGACAGCACCCAGGTCGTGGCCTACGACGCCCATGGCGGCATGTTCGCAACCCGCTTGTGGTGGATGTTGCGCTGGCTGGGACACGAGCGCGTAGCGGTCCTCGACGGCGGATGGCCGGCCTGGCTGCAGGCGGCTCAGCCACAGAGCCAGCGCCCCGCCGCTCCACATACGCCCGGGCAGCTCACCTTGCGCCCACCGCTGACGCGCCAGGTCGATGCCGACATCGTGCTGTCGCGCCTGGGCTCGCCCGATCAGCAGGTGGTGGACGCCCGCGCGGCAGACCGTTTCCGTGGCGAAAACGAAACGCTCGATCCGGTCGGCGGCCACATCCCCGGCGCCGCCAATCGGTTCTTCAAGGACAACCTCGACGCCCAACAGCGCTTCAAGCCAGCCGAAGAGCTGCGCCGCGAATGGCTGGCCGTGATGGGCCACAGCGACGCTCGGCGGGTGGTCGCCCAGTGCGGATCAGGCATCACCGCCTGCCACAACCTGCTGGCGCTGGAACTGGCCGGCCTGGCAGGCGCGGCGCTCTATCCGGGATCATGGAGCGAGTGGTGCGCCGACCCCGCCCGCCCGGTGGCGCGCGGAGCCGACCCCGCCTGACGAGGATGCCGCTCCGCATGGCCGCGCCGGCGCGCCCCCGCTAGAATGCCCGCGCCCGGGGACGATTTGCCGAGGCGAGGACAAACCAAAAGGAGCAAAGCCATGCGCAAGTACATCATTGTCGCCCTGTCCGCGCTGTGCGCGGCCCAGTTGGCGTGGGCCGATGCGGCCTGCGACGCCGCCGCTGCAGAAAAGAAGCTGGCCGGCGCCGCCAAGAGCAGCTTTCTGAAGAAGTGCGAAGCCGACGCCCTGGTCAATTCGGCCAACGGCGATTGCGAAAGCAAGGCCGCCGACAAAAAACTGGCCGGCGCCGCCAAGAACAGCTTCGTCAAGAAGTGCGTCGCCGACGCCAAGACCGCCAACGCCACGGCGGCGTGCGACAGCCAGGCCGCCGACAAAAAGCTGGCCGGCGCGGCCAAGAACAGCTTCCTCAAGAAGTGCGTGGCTGACGCCAGCAAATAAGCGAAGCTCACCGCCGCCGGTGCCTGCACCGGCGGCACACCATGTGGAGACAGCCATGAGCAGCGCTCTGTATGACATTGCCGTGCGCACGCTGGACGGTCGCCAGACCGACCTGCGCAGCTACGCCGACCGCGTGCTGCTGATCGTCAATACGGCCAGCCAGTGCGGCTTCACGCCGCAATACGCGGGGCTCGAGGCGCTCTATCGCAAGTACCGCTCGCAAGGCCTGGAAGTACTCGGCTTTCCGTGCAATCAGTTCGGCGCGCAAGAGCCGGGCGACGAGGCGCAGATCGGGGCGTTCTGCAGCACGCGCTTCGACGTCACTTTTCCCATGTTCGCCAAGGTCGACGTCAACGGCGAACACGCCCATCCGCTGTTCCAGCACCTCAAGTCGCAGGCCAAGGGGTTATTGGGCAGCGAAGGCATCAAATGGAACTTCACCAAGTTTCTGGTCGACCGCCACGGCCGCGTACACCACCGCTATGCGCCGATGACCAAGCCCGAAGACCTCGCCAAGGATATCGAGCCCCTGCTTTGAGAGCTGCTGAGCCAGGCTTGCCGGGCCCGGCGCTGGCACCTTCTGTCTCGTTGCAGAAAAAACTCGGCCACGCGCGCTTGCCTGCCTGATAGCGCGGTACCATGGCGCCCTTCTGCCGCCGCCCCGCCCGCTCATGTTGTCGACCGACCTGTGGATCATCCTGCCCCTGGCTTTTTGCTCGGGGCTCATCAATGCGGCGGTCGGTGGTGGCGGGTTGATCATGATTCCCGGGCTCTTCGCCACCCTGCCGCGCGCCGCGCCGGCCGCCCTGCTCGGTTCGGACAAACTCTCGTCGGTTCTCGGCCATGCTTTTTCGGCGCGCCAGTATGCACGCCGCATCGAGCTGCCATGGCGTCTGCTGGGCATCACCGGCGCCGCCGCGTTCATCGGCTCGTACTTGGGCGCGCACGTCGTGCATTTGATGCCCTCGCACTGGGTGCGGCCGCTGATCATCGTGCTGCTGGTGGTGATGCTGATCTATACCTGGCGGCGTCCCCAGATGGGGGCACAGGACACCGGCCGGCCAATCGGGCGGCGCGAAATCGCGCTGGGCGTGGTCGCCGGTGCCGGCATTGGTTTCTATGACGGTTTCTTCGGTCCGGGCGCAGGGAGCTTTCTGCTCTTTTTGTTCGTGCGGGTGTTTCATTTCGACTTTTTGCGTGCCTCGGCCAGTGCAAAAGTAGTCAATATGGCGACAAATCTGGCAGCACTGTCGTTTTTTATCCCTGCCGGCCTGGTCATCTATTCATTGGCGATCCCCATGGGGGTGGCGGGCGTCGCCGGGGCTTTTGTTGGCACACATCTCGCCTTCCGAGGCGGAAACCAGTGGATTCGTCGGCTGTTTCTGGTTCTGGCAATCATTCTGTTGGGCAAGCTTGTTTTTGAGACGGTCGTAAACTGGCATTGACTTTAAAAACAAGTGTTTGCGCACTCCAAAAAACGATCTACATCAAAGACACGCATCATTACCTTTGATCATCATCACGCCCCGCAATTCATAAAAACCATGGGCGCACCCGGCGGTACGGTGTTGCCCTGAGACACGGGAACAGCTCACATGAGCCTCATTCGCACCAAAAGCGTCGACCACCTACTCCAAACAGCGGCTACCCACGGTCTGAAGAAAGCCCTCGGGCCTTTCGATCTGGTCTTGTTGGGCATCGGTGCCGTCATCGGCACGGGCATTTTCGTGCTCGTCGGCACCGGCGCTCTCATGGCCGGCCCGGCCCTCATGCTGTCGTTTGCGCTGGCCGCCGTGGCCTGCGTTCTGTCGGCACTGTGTTACGCCGAGTTCGCGTCCACCATTCCGGTGGCCGGTTCCATCTATACGTACAGCTACGCCACCATGGGCGAGCTGCCCGCCTGGATCATCGGCTGGGACCTGATGCTGGAATACGGCCTGGCTACCTCGGCGGTGTCGGCGGGCTGGTCCGGCTACATGCAATCGCTACTGAGCGCTGTCGGCATTCACCTGCCCACCGTTCTGACGGCGGCACCGGGTGCGGTGGAAGGCGTGGCTACCTGGTTCAACCTGCCGGCTTTCCTGATCATGATGGCCATCACCGCCGTGGTGTCCTTCGGTGTGCGTGAATCGGCACGCTTCAACAACCTGATGGTGATCATCAAGGTGCTGGTGGTGGTGCTGATCATCGTGGTCGGCGCGCGTCATGTCGATACGCAGAACTGGACCCCGTTCCTGCCTTTCGGCGCCAACGGCGTATTCAATGCCGCCGCCGTGATGTTCTTCGCCTTCCTCGGTTTCGACGCCATCACGTCGGCCGCCGAAGAAGCGCGCAACCCGGCCCGCTCGCTGCCGATCGGCCTGCTCGGCTCGGTCACCATCTGCACCGTGCTGTACATGGCGGTGGCGGCGGTGATGACCGGCATCCTGCCGTACCAGCGTTTTGCCGAAGGCATCGATCGCCCGGTCGCGCTGGCCCTGCAAGTGGCCGGCGAACACTGGGTGGCGGGCTTCATCAGCCTGGGCGCCATTGTCGGCATGACCACCGTGATCCTGGTGATGCTCTATGGCCAGACCCGCATCACCTTCGCCATGTCGCGCGACGGTCTGCTGCCGGCCAAGCTGTCGGAAGTACACCCCAAGCACAACACGCCGTTCTTCAACACCTGGGCCATCGGTATCGTGTTCGGCCTGATCGCTGCACTGGTGCCGCTGAACTTCCTGGCGGAACTGATCAACATCGGCACGCTGGCCGCGTTCACGATGGTCGCCATGGCAGTGCTGATCCTGCGCCGCACGCGTCCGGACCTGAAGCGCGGCTTCCGCTGCCCGGGCTCGCCGGTGATCCCGGTGATGGCCATGGCCGCCTGCGTGTTCCTGATGATCCACCTGCAATGGCTGACCTGGGTGTGCTTCATCGCCTGGAGCCTGATCGGTCTGGTGGTGTACTTCACCTACGCCCGCAAGCGTTCGCTGCTGCATCCCAAGCAGTGACCGCCGCGCGCAGACAGGCGCGTGCAAACGAAAAAGCCGCCCATGACGGGCGGCTTTTTTTATGCGTTCAGGATCATACCGGGGCGGCCATCGCGGGCGTCGCTGATGTCTGCAGGGCCAGCGCCCGCGCCAGCCGGGCCATGCCGGTATCGATATCGGCCGGCGCCGCGTGGCTGAAGTTCAGGCGCAGGAAACTACCCGGCACCTGCTTGCCGAAGAATGCGTCACCAGGCATCACCGCCACACCCAGCTCGAGCGCATCGGTCATCAAACGCTGGGCATCGATCCCCTCCTCCAGCCGCACCCAGAAGAACAGGCCACCGGCGGGGATATGCCATTGTGCTCGCGTGCCCAGATGGGTTTGCAAGGCTTGGTTCATGGCGGCGCGGCGTTCGCGATAGAGCGGCAATGCCGCTTGCACATGGCGCGCGAGACGGCCATCGCGCAGCATCTCCATCACCAGCACCTGGCTGAGCCGGTTGGTATGCAAGTCGGCCGCCTGCTTCAGACGTGTGAGCGGATCGACCAAGGACGGATGCACAACCAGAAACCCCAGACGCAGCCCCGGCGCCAGCGTCTTGGAAAACGAGCCCTGGTAGATCCATGGCGCATGGCGCAGGCGTCCGCATATGGGCTGGGGGGCGGCGCCATCGTATGCAAGGTCGCGGTAAGGATCATCCTCGAACAGCGGCGTGCCGGCGGTGTCGAGGCGCGCGGCGATGTCGTCACGCTGGGCATCGCTATAACAGTAACCGGAGGGGTTCTGGAACGTCGGCGTGAGATACGCCAGGCGCGCCCGCGCCGCCGCACTGGAGAACGCGGCCATATCCGGGCCGGCGACCGTATCGACCGCCACGGGCGAAAAATCCGCACCGAACAGCGAGAACACCTGCAACGCGGCCAGATAGGCGGGCGATTCGATGAGGATGTCGGTTCCCGACTCCACGAAGAGCTTGGCCACCAGGTCGATGCCCTGCTGCGAGCCCGACAGCACAAGCACCTGCGCAGCGGTACACGCGATGCCCAGGTCACGCGCCCGCGCGGCGATCATTTCGCGCAGCGCCGGTTCGCCTTCGCTCTGTCCGTACTGCCAGCAATCCATGCTGTTGGCATCGGGGAATGCCGGCCGATACAGCACTTCGCTCGCCGGCAGGCCGCCAGCGAAAGAAATCATGCCGGGGCGCGAGGCCGCTGCCAGAATGTCGCGCACCAGCGACGAGGTGAGTCGTTCGATACGTTGCGCAAACATGGCTGTCCTTTGGTCAACAAAATTGACCTAATATTGAGGAAGACGGATAACTATGTCAATGCTCTTGACCTGTTTGACGAACGGCCCCGGCATGACCGAACCTGAAAGATATGGCAGAAGACATCACTTCGCCCGATGACGGGCACGAACTGTTCTATTACGCCTACCGCGCCTTCACCGCGGTGCAGGATGCCCGTCTCGCCACACGCGGATGGGGGCGCGTCCACCACCGCGTGCTGCATTTCATCGGCCGCCATCCAGGCATGTCGGTGCAGGCCCTGCTCGACAAGCTGGGCGTCACCAAGCAGGCACTGAACGCCCCCCTGCGCGCGCTGATCGAAGCCGGCCTGGTGAGCGCCGCGCCCGACAAGCATGATCGCCGCGTCAAATGCCTGACGCTCACGCCTGCCGGTCAGCGAGCCGAAGCGGAATTATCCGATCCGCAACTGCATATGTTGGCACAGGTATTCGACGCCTGCGGTCCGCAGGCGGTCGCGGGGTGGGAAGCGGTGATGAAGGCGATCGCGCGGCGCAGCTAGGCTGCGCGATCGGGCACGCTCAGGCGTGGGCGCCAGCGGCCGGCACGACGGCGGAAGGTTCGATCGCGCACTGCACGGGCTTGATGTAGGCGGTGCCGAAGTAATTGGCGCGTTCGATGAATTCGGCCGTGCTCTTGGGCATCGGCACGCGTGCGCGGGTGATGTCGCTGATCAGATGTTGGGCGTTGCGCAGCACGCGACGGCCATGTTCCGCTTGGCGCCAGGTCATTTCGTTGGCATCCTGCGGCAGCACGTATTCGTAGTTGCGCAGTTGCTCGCCCGCTACCGCAAAGCGCGCCCAGACATCGAAGATGTCGGCATCGGTGCGCAGCGTTTCGCACTTGATGCGGGCCGTTTCGGCATAGCGCCGCATGACCGGCTCGATCCCCGGAAACATGCTGTTGTTGGCAAAGTTGACGGCCACCACGTCGGCGATGGCGTCGATGTCGCGCATGGCTTGCGCGATCTTGATGTAGCGGCTTTCGTAGAAGGCCTCGATGGGGATCGAAAACACCTTGAAGGGCTCGCCCCACAGTTCGTCGATACCTTCTTCGCCGCTGCGGTGGTGCACGGTCTTGCCCAGCTCCAGCGCTTCTTGCAGGCAACCGCCGCACTGGCGCATGAGCGCATTGTCCGACGCGATCTCGACCCCGGCGGCCTGCAGCTCCACCAGCTTGGTGAAGATGTCGCCCGCGCGGTTGAACAGCGAGCCGGCCAGCATGGCGCCCTTGACCCGCTTGATGTCCGGATCGGTCTCGGCTTCGTAGACTTCGCGCGCTTCTTTCAGACGGCTGCCAGGAATGTTGATGCCATGCTCGACATGGTTGAACAGGCGTCGTGTAAGCGCTTCGATCAGCTTCTTCTTGGCGGCCAGACTATCCGCCGGCGCCTGATAAGTCTTGATCCAATAGCCGTAGTAGTAAACGCGCTCCTCGCCATCGACGACACGTTTGCAGCCAAAAGGAATCGGATTGTTCATCTGTCTTCGGGGTTAGGAAATTGCTTATTCCGAGCTGCCAGCTTAGTCGACAAACGACCGTTTGTGCATCGCAATATGTATCGGCATGGCGATCAGTGAAGCGGATTTTGCCACTTCCACCACACTGTGTTCCGTGCAAGATTTGTCAGTCTGTTACAGGCCGGCCTGGCGCCGCCAGAGGGTGGTTTCGGGGGTCAGATCGGCCATCGCGGCAAAGAAATCGGCCTCAAGTCCCGCATAGTGGGACTCAAGTTCGCCTCCTGCCCCCGCCAACAGATCGGGGCGCGACAGACGCCGCGCCATGCGTGCCAGCACCGCGCCGGGCGTTTCGAGGTCGCGATAGGACACCAGCCAGTCGTCCTCGCGCATGTAATGGCGCAGGCGTGCCAATGTGGGGGGCAGCAGATCGGCGCGCGCATCGAGCATGTCATAGACGCCGGCGGCGAAGTCCTCCAGCGGCTCATCGCTGAAGCGCGCCCAATGGCGCGCCAGGAAATGATCGTAGAACACGTCGATCATGATGCCGGCCACGCGCCGGTAACGCGCCGCGACGCGGGCCCGGCTGGCAACGAAGGCCGGCAGGGTATCCAGATAGCTGTCGATATGGCGATGCAGGCCGATGCCGGCCCGCACGGACGCCGGCAGATGCGCCAGGGTCGGACCGTCGAGCGGCCCTTTGACGAAGTCGCCCAGCAGGCCGCCGAGGCGAGCATCCTCGTGCGGCCCCGCCAGGTAGGTGTGCGCCAGAAAATTCATCACCCTATTGTGGCCGCCGCCGCCGCGTAGGACAACGCCGATGGACCACCCTGTGCCGATCGGCGAGCATCGGCCCATGCGGCAACATGCCAGGAGAATCGTCATGCACGCGCTCAAGTCCATCGGCCGGATCGTCTACCAAGCGGCGGTATCGTGGTCGGACCACCGTTGCACGAGCATCGGCGCCGCCCTCGCCTACTACGCGATCTTCTCGCTGGCGCCGATTCTGGTCATCGCTCTGTCGATCTCGGGCATCGTGTTCGGCCGCGACGCGGTGGAAGGCCGCGTACTGCAGGAACTGGCCGGTCTCATTGGCACCGACGGCGCCAGTCTCATCCAGCGCATGATCCAGGCCAGCTACATCTCGGGCCACAGCCTCAAGGCTTCGCTGATCGGGATCTTCGGCGTATTGCTCGGGGCCACCGGGCTGTTCATGGAACTGGACTACGCTTTCGAGCGCATCTTCGAGGCCCAGCGCAAGTACCGCAACGCCTTCTTCTCACTCGTCATGGGCCGGCTGCGTGGCCTGGCCATCGTGGTCGGCGTGGGTTTCCTGCTGATCGTTTCGCTGATCGCCAGCGCCGCCATCGTGGCCGCCAGCAGGTACCTCACGAGCTGGGTCGGCGAGTGGCTGCGCGCGGCCTCGTTGCTGGAAGCCGCCTTCTCGCTGATCTTCCTTACCGCGCTGTTCGGCCTGATGTTCCGTCTGCTGGCACCGGTGCGCCTGTCGTGGCGCACCCTGGCCGGCGGAGCCTTCGTCACGGCCCTGCTGTTTACGATGGGCAAGTGGGCGGTCGGCCTGTACCTGGGCGCCGGGGCCATTGGCTCGACATTCGGCGCGGCCGGTTCGCTGGCGATCCTGCTGGCATGGATCTACTACGTGTCGATGATCGTGTTGTTCGGCGCCGAGGTCACCCACATGCTGTTCCGCGAGCAGACGCGCCTGGCCGAAACGCACAAGGCGGCACGCATGGCGATCATGCGCGATGCCCCACCGGCGCCGAGCACACCGACCCCGGTGCCGTAGGCGCCGCGCCGAGAGCAGGCACGCCGGCGGCACATATGACAACGGCCGGTGGATCGTGGGATCCACCGGCCGTTTTCCTTTGCTCGACGCGCAGGATTTCGCTACATCACTACATCACCACGTGGCCCGTGATGAGAGTGGGCAGCCACGTCGAGAAGCTCGGTATGTAGGTCACGAACTGAATCGCCGTCCAGATGGCGAGGTAGTACGGCCACACCGTCTTCATCACTTCGCCGATCGACACTTCACCGATGGCGCAACCGACGAACTGCACGGTTCCGACCGGCGGGTGCACCAGGCCGAGCGCGCAGTTGAGCAGCAGCATCATGCCGAACTGCACCGGGCCGACACCCATCTGGATGGCCAGCGGCATGAACAGCGGCGTCGTGATCAGGATGTGCGCAGCCATGTCGAGGAAGATGCCCAGCACGACCTGGATGATGTTGATGTACAACAGCATGATCCAGGGCGTGTGCGTCGCCGACAGCAGCGCCGCTTCGATCGCATCGGGGATTTCCAGGTAAGCCAGTTGCCAGCGCAGCATGTTGGACACGCCGATCAGCAGCAGGATCACCCCCGTCGTCTTCGAAGCCTTGGCCAACGCCTTGAGCAGCTTCTTGCGATCGAGCGTGCGGTACACCAGCCCCGTCAGCAGCAGCGAATAGGTCACTGCGATACCGGCGGACTCGGTCGCCGTGGCAATCCCCTTCATGACCGCGACCAGAATGATGGCCACCACCATGAAGCCAGGAACGGCAGCGATGAACGAGCGCAGCACCGCGTTCCAGCCCGGGAACTTCTCGACCATCGAGGTGCCGTCGGCACGCTTCGGGTAACCATACTTGACCGCTTGCCAGTAGGCGGCGGCCAGCATGCAGACCATGATCCAGAACACCGGCACCAGACCCGCGAACATCAGATCGCCGATCGACACGCCCTTGATCTCATGACCATTGATCACGCCCGACGCAGCCTGGGCAGCGAAGGCATAGATGATCATGTTGTGGGAGGTCGGCATCAGCGCGCCCGACAACGACGCGTGCGTCGTCACGTTCACCGCGTAGTCGGCGCCGTAGCCCTCGCGCTTCATGATGGGGATCATCACGCCGCCCATGGCCGACGTATCGGCAACGGGGGAACCCGACACACCACCGAAGAAGGTACACGCGATCACGTTGGCCAGACCGAGGCCGCCGCGCCAGTGGCCGACGAGGCTACGGGCAAAGACCACGATCTTGTCGGCGATACCGCCGTGCAGCATCAACTCACCGGAGAAGATGAAGAACGGGATGGCGAGGAACGAAAACGCGTTCATCCCCGAGATCATCATCTGCAGGGCGGTCGACATCGGCAGGCCTTCGACCAGGAAGGTCATCACGCAGCTCAGACCGATACCGATGGCAACCGGTACGCCGAGCAGCAGGAAGACCAGAAAACTCAGACACAGGACGGTCAATGCCATGATGGAACTACCTTCTTCTTGGTAAAGATCGCCACGATGTGTTCAAGCGAGAACAGCAGCATCAAGACACCGGCGATGACGGGCGGCAGGAAGCGATAGGCTTCCGAGATCCCAAGGGTGGGGATCGTGTGATCGATGGTTTCCTGCGCCATGACGATGCCACAGGCGAACAGGAAAACGGCGAAGGTAATCGTGATGACACCGACCAGCAGCGCGCACACCGACTGAGCGCCCTTCGGCAGTTTGGACACCAGCGAATCGAGGCCGATGTGGCCGGCATCGCGTACACCAGCGGATGCGCCAAACATGGAAACGGAGATCACCAGCAACAGCGCGACCTGTTCCACGAAGGGGGGTGCGTCATTGAAGACGTAGCGCATGACGACAGCGTAATCGACGATCAGAACAAGTCCGGCCAGGCACACGCAGGCGATATACATCGCCCAGCGGGACAGCCGGGAATTGACTGCAGTAAGGATATTCATGACGGTCCTCAGAGACGGCCATGCCGAGCGTATGCGCCCGGCATGGCCGCCAGCAGGGGTTGATGCTGGAATTACTTGGTGTTCTGGATGTCTTGCACCAGTGTCTTCAGAGCAGGCGTATTGGCGAACTTGTCCCACACCGGCTTTTCAGCCGCGACGAAAGCCTTCTTGTCGATTTCGGACGCCGGCACGATCTTGGCGCCGCCCTTGACCACGGCAGCCTTCGATTGCGCTTCCTTGGCTTCCCAGAGCTTGACGTAGTAAGGCACGGAGTCCTTGGCGGCCTTGCGCAGAGCGGCTTGCTCTTGCGGGGGCAGCGTGTCCCAGATCTTCTTGGAGAACACCAGCACTTCAGGCGTCATCATGTGCATCGTTTCGGAGAACACCGGCGCCGATTCGAAGTGCTTGGCTTCGTCGTACGACGGGTAGTTGTTCTCGGCGGCGTCGACCAGACCGGTCTTCAGGCCGGTGTAGACCTCGGCCATCGGCATCGGGGTCGGCGATGCGCCCAGCGCTTCGGTCATGCTCACCGACAGATCGGAGGGCTGCACGCGGATCTTCATGCCCTTCATGTCGGCCACGGTGTGGACCGGCTTCTTGGCGTAGACCGAACGGGCACCCGCTTCGTACATGCACAGCGCGACGAAACCAGCCTTGTCGAACGAGGCCAGGATCTTGTCGCCGATCGGGCCGTAGATGACCTTACGGAAGTGATCGATGTCGCGGAACATGAACGGCAGCGACGGGATCAGCGATTCCGGCACGATGCCGTGGAAGGTCGCGGTGGAGACGCGCACCATGTCGATGGCGCCGATCTTGACCTGTTGCACGACGTCGGTTTCCGAACCCAGCGCGCTGTCGCCGAACACCTTGATGACGTCCTTGCCACCCGTGGCCTTCGAAAGATCTTCACCCATGTGCACAACGGCCATGTTGGTCGGGTAGTCCTTGGCATGGACGTCCGCCGAACGGAAGGTACGCGCCATACCGGTGGTTGCCGAGACGGCCAGCACGCTGCCCATCAAAACGCCGACTAACTGATTGACTTTGAACTTCATTGATAAATCTCCTGGACACACTAAGGGCAGCTCGCGCCACCAAAACTCTATTTGGATGAATGAAAATCAGGACAAAGCCCGACGTGGAGTGCGCATTTGTTGAAACGGATTAAACGCATCCGATTGCGCCTTCTTGTTTTGAGGAAAACCATTCACCACCACACCAGCCGACGGCGTCATCCGTGCATTTGAATAAAACAAACCGGATCCATGCTTGCAAATTGATTTGCAAGCCATCCATTCGCCCGTATTTATTTCATATAAATGCTTTTCTGCCATTCGGCATTCAATGCCGATCGCATTATATGTAGAGAATGACTGGTTCGCGCGCATCGCCCAAAAAGCTTGCCCAGCAAGGATTTCCGGCCGATTCGTGCAAATGGATTCCGACTGCTCACCGCCAAGCGTCATTTCGGTTGAACAACCAGCGCTTGAAATCGGTGCAGCCAGCAGCATTTAAATGTCTCCATTTGTTTTTTGCGCATGCTGCCTCAGAGTTTTCTCACAGACAACATTTCCGAAACGCTTCGTTCCCGGTCACATTGAAAACTTTTGATATAGGCCAGAATTTATTTATCACGACACAATGTTTAAGGCCCGCCCTCTTATTCAAAACGCCTGATCGCGCTATAAGCGGCCTCTTGTTTAAATATTGCGCCATATATATTTGGCAGCATTATTTAAATCCGTAGATATATTCGTGAAAGCATTTCCACAAACCAGTGAGCGGAGCGCCATGGGTGTCGGACGCCCAGGCCGACGCACGGCCGTCCCGTGGTGCCGTTCGGCGGGAATCAGGAAAACGTTTAACTCACCTGCCGCTATCCTTGCCTCACCTTCACGCAAAGGCGTGCGTGAACACGTTTTACTGGGAGAGCAATTGATGAACGTGCGACATTGGATGGCGGCGGCCCTGTTGGGCCTGGGGCTCACTGCTTGGGCACATGCCGAACCGCTCAAGGCCTGGGTCCAGGGCAGCGAAGAATTTCCCTCGCATCAGGGCCTCAAGCTGTTCATGGACACCGTCAAGGCCAAGACCAACGGCAAGTTCGAAGGACAGATCCAGACCAAGGACACTCTGGGCGACATCTACAAGGCCCTGCCCCTGCTCAATCAGGGGCAGCTCGACGTGGCCGTCATCAGCAATACGCCGCTCTACAAAGCGGTACCCGAAATGGAAGTACTCTCGCTACCGTTCATGTTCTCGGACACGCGCGGCATGATGAAGGCGCTCGATGGCGACCTCGGCAAGAGCCTGGAGAAGAAACTGGCGGCCAAGGGCTTTCTGATCCTCGGCTGGTATGACGGCGGCTCGCGCTCGTTCTATCTGAAGACCAAGCCCAACGGCTACGCCACCGACATCGAAGGCAAGCATCTGCGCATCGCCGACCGTGAAGCGCTGCGCACGATGGTGAATTCACTGGGAGGCGTGGCGGTGATGATGCCGCTCAAGGACATGCCGGCCGCTTTCACCGGCAACCAGCTCGACGGCGCGGAGACGGACATCTTCACCTACGCCAAGGAAGAGCATTACAAGTACGCGCCCTACTTCCTGAGCAGCAACCACAGCATGCAGCCGGAAGCGCTCATCGTGAGCACGCAGTTGTGGGCCAGGCTGTCGGATGCCGAAAAGGAGATCTTCCGCCAGGCCGGCCACGAATCGGCCGTCATGATGCGCGAGTTGTGGGCCCGGCAGAGCGCCACCTTGCGTGGCAAGCTGGAAAAGCAGGGGGTCAGGTTCCTCGACCTGAAGAACCAGACCTCGTTCATCTCGCGCATGCGCCAGGTCTATCAGCCGATCCTCAACAAGCCCGACGCCGGCGACCTCATGCTGCGCATCATGACCGCCAAGGGCTAGACGTCACGGCTGCTGCGACATGCATGCCCCAAGAAAAATGGCCCCGACGGGGCCATTTTCTTGTCTGCACTGACCGCCCCGGTGCGGAGGCTTACAGCCCGAGGCGTTTTTCTTCGTAGGACGCCAGCAAACCCCAGCTACGTCCACGGCGATGGACGACTTCAAGAATGGCGCTGGGCCGCACCGTCGTGCGTGGAACCGTGCTGCCCGGTGTTCGCCGCGCGGTGGCCTGCCCGAGCACGGGCGCATGGGGAATGAAGCTGGCTTTCGAATCCAGGCACAGCAAACCGAAAAGGCGCGAAGCATTCATGATCGTTCTCTCAGACGTCGGGGCGGTTCAGCGGGGAAAGCCATCACGGATCAGGCCCACGGCGACCCCTTCGATCGCCAGTTGGTGCCGGTCCGGATCGACCAGGATGGGAGCGTAATCGGGGTTTTCGGCGATCAGCGCGACGACACCACCGGCGCGTCGCTCAAAACGCTTGACGGTGACGTCGTCATCGACGCGTGCCACCACGATCTGACCGTCCCGCGCATCGTGGGTCTTGTGGACGGCCAGCAGATCGCCGTCGAAGATGCCTGCGTTGATCATCGATGCGCCACGCACCTGGAGGAGGAAATCGGCGCGCGGCGTGAACAATGCCGGATCGATATGGTGGCGCGACTGGATGTGCTCCTGCGCCAGAATCGGCGCACCGGCGGCGACCCGCCCGATCAGCGGAATGCCAAGCCCTTCCGCCAGGCGCAGACCGCGGGCCGCGCCGGCCTCGAGGATCAGGGCGCCTTTCTGCACCAGCGCCTTGATGTGGCTTTCGGCGGCGTTGGGCGAAGCGAAGCCGAAGTGGCGCGCGATCTCGGCGCGCGTGG
>JASGFB010000038.1:0-36662 GCA_047605765.1 Rhodocyclaceae bacterium | reverse complement strand
CCCAGGCCGCCGCCGGGGCCACCGTGCTGGCCGCCGGCGTGCCGCTGCACGCAGAGGCCGCCGCCATGCAGGCCAATTTCGAAATGAATACCGTCGGCTGGGGCTCGCTGGCCGGCGTCATGTTGCTCATGTGGCTCGGCTTCCGTTCGCTGCGGCCGCTGTCGCTGGTGGTCGCCACGCTGTTCATTGGCTGCCTGGCCGGCGTGTCGGCCTGCGCCTTGGTATTCGAGCGCGTGCACGTGATCACGCTGGTATTCGGCGCCAGTCTGGTCGGCGTGGCCGAGGACTACGGCATCCATTATTTCGCCACCCGCCAGGACGAACCCGAGGTCAAACCGTTCGACATGATGCGCCGGCTCGGCCCCTCGCTGTGGCTGGCGCTGCTGACCTCGGTGGTGGCGTATGCGGCCCTGGCCCTGGCGCCCTTCCCCGGTCTGCGGCAGATGGCGCTGTTCTCGGCGGCCGGTCTGCTCGGCGCCTTCATCACGGCGTTCCTGTGGTATCCCTGGCTCGACCGCGGCCAGCCCCGGCGCACGCGCTTCGCCACGCGCTGGTCGGACAGCCGCCGCTACTGGCCGGCCCTGCGCGGGCGGCGCGGCGCGCTCATCATGGCTGTGGTGCTGGTGATCTGCGCTGGCGGCTGGGCGCGCCTGAGCGTGCGCGACGACATCCGTGCCCTGCAGAACCCGCCACCTGCCCTGCGTGACGCACAGGTCAGCGCGGCCCGCATTCTCGGCCTGCCCAGCCCGGCACAGTTCATTTTCGTGCGGGGCGCCACGCCGGACGCCGTCCTGGCCACCGAAGAAGCCCTGCGCGGCGGCCTCGGCAAACTGGTCGCCGAAGGCCACCTGACCGGCTGGCAAGCGCTGTCCGACTGGATCCCCTCGCCGACACGCCAGGCCGACAACCAGGCGCTGCAGGCGCAGGCGCGCACACGCGTCTGGCACGCCCTGGCCGATTCCCTGGGCCTGGATCCGTCGCCGCCCCCCATGTCGACCGCCTCGCTGGATATCGACGCCTTGCTCGCCAGTCCGCTGGGCGATGCCGCCCGCCCGCTGTGGCTGGGCCGCCTCGGCGAGGGCTATGGCAGCGTCATCCTGCTCAGCGGGGTGACGCCGGATTCCCTGGCGAGCCTTGCCGCGCTGGCCCGCACGCAGCCGGGCGCGCGCTTCGTGGACAAGCCGGCCGACATCTCACGCCTGCTGGAACATTACCGCCACGCCATGAGCCTGCTGGCTGTGCTCGGTCTGGTCCTGATCTGGGCGGCGCTGTGGCGGCGCTTCGGCGCGGCCAGTTGGCGCGCGGTGTGGCCCACTGCCCTGTCGGGCGGCGTGGCACTGGCCGTGCTGGGCTGGACCGGCCAGCCCTTGCAACTGTTCCATGTATTGGCCATCTTCCTGGTGCTGGGCATGGGCGTCGACTACGGCATCTTCCTGCTGGAGCATCCGCGCGAGCATGATGGCGCGGCCTGGCTGGCGGTCGGGCTGGGCGCCGCCAGTACCCTGCTATCTTTCGGTCTGCTCGCCTTGTCGCGCACGCCGGCCCTGCAAGCGTTCGGCCTGGTGATGGCGATCGGCATCATCGTGGTGTGGGTCACGGCACCCATGTTCTGCACTTTGCACGTGGAGGATGAAACATGAATGTCGAACAGGCGGAAATCCTCATCATCGGCGCCGGCCCGTCCGGCGCGGTGGCGGCGGGCCTGCTGCGGCGCCAGGGCCGCCGCGTGCTGATCCTCGAGCGCGAGAACTTTCCGCGCTTTTCGATCGGCGAGAGCCTGTTGCCCCAGAGCATGGCCTACATCGAAGAAGCCGGCATGCTGCAGGACGTCGTCGAAGCGGGGTTCCAGTACAAGAACGGCGCCGCCTTCGCCTGGCGTGACCAACGCACCGCCTTCGATTTTCGCGAAAAGTTTTCCTGCGGTTGGGGCACGACCTACCAGGTGCAGCGCGCCCGCTTCGACAAAGTGCTGGCCGATGCGGCCGAGCGCATGGGCGCCGAAATTCGTTATCGCCACGAGGTCATCGCCGCCGACGTCTCGGGCAATTCGCCCGTGGTGACGGTGCGCGCACCCGACGACACCCGCTACCAGGTGCAGGCCAGGTTCCTGCTGGACGCCTCCGGCTTCGGCCGCATCCTGCCCCGACTGCTGTCGCTGGAAGAACCATCCGGCTTTCCGGTGCGCGGCGCGTTGTTCACGCACATCGAAGACGGCATCGCGCCAGGCGCCTTCGACCGCAACAAGATCCTCATCTCGGTTCACCCCGAACATCAGGACGTGTGGTACTGGACGATTCCGTTCTCCGACGGGCGCTGCTCGCAGGGGGTGGTGGCGCGTCAGGAGTTCCTGGCCGGCTACCCGGGCGACGAAACCGAGCGCCTGCGCGCACTGGTTGGCGAGATGCCCTATCTCTCCGGTCTGCTCGCCCAGGCCCGCTGGGATACGCCGGCCCGCCAGATCGTGGGTTATTCGGCCAATGTCCGTTCGCTGTGGGGGCGCGGCTTCGCCCTGCTGGGCAACGCCGGCGAATTCCTCGACCCGGTGTTTTCGTCGGGGGTGACCATCGCATTCAAATCCGCCAGTCTGGCGGCCGCCTGCATCGCACGCGAATGGGCGGGTGAAACGGTCGATTGGCAGCGCGACTACGCCACGCCGCTCAAGGCCGGTGTGGATACGTTCCGCCGCTTCGTCGAAGCCTGGTATGCCGGCGGCTTCCAACGCATCATCTTTCACCCGCATCAGCAGGACGACATCCGCCGTATGATTTCGTCGATCCTGGCTGGCTACGCCTGGGACACCGCCAACCCGTTCGTGGCCGAAAGCCGCCGCCTGACCGTGCTGGAGGAACTGTGCGGCGGTTGATGGCGCGTTTCGCCTCACTGACCATGCTCATGGTCGTGGCCGCCTGCGCCACGCAGAATGCGCGTCCGCCGCAGACCACGCCGCATTTCGCGCTGTCACCGGCCAGCCTGGGGCGGGAGCTTTCCTTGCAGCAGCAATTGCGCTTCAGTTTTCCACGCGGCGAGCGCAGCTTCGACGCCTACCTCGAAAGCGATGCCAAGGAAGTGCGCCTGGCGGCCATGCTGAGCGGGCAGACCGCCCTGCGCATCGTGTGGGACGGCAACAACCTGCAGGTGCGGCGCGCCGACTGGCTGCCCGAGGTGGTCGACGCGGCAGCCGTGCTGTCCGATCTGCAACTGGTCTACTGGCCCTTGCCAGCGCTGCGCGCAGCCCTGCCACCGGGCTGGCGCCTGGAGGACAGCGCCGAAGGGCGCCGCCTGTGGCAAGGCGATGAATTGGTGACGGACGTGCACTATTCGGACCGCGCGAGCGAGCCGCGCCATATCCGCATCGACCACCCCGGCCTGCACATGCGGCTGGATATTGAATCGGTTTCCGCTGACGCATCATGAATCTGTTCTATCTGCACGACTGTGGCGTCGTTTGCGCGCTGGGGCGCGGCAAGCAAGCCGTGCGCGAGGCGCTGTTCGACGCCCACGCACCGCGCGGCGTCGCACCCAGCGAGGCCTTTCTCGGCCGCTCCCTGCACGTCGGCGCGGTCAGCGCGCCGCTGCCCGATCTGTCAGCGTTGCCGGTGCAACTGCGCGGGCGCAACAACGCGCTCGTGCTGGCGGCGGCCGACGAGATCCGCGCCACCATCGACGCCGTGCGCGCGCGCTACGGCGCCCACCGCGTGGCCGTGGTGATGGGCACCAGCACGACGGGCATCGGCGAGGCCGAGCACGCCACGCGCGCACTCGTCGCCCACGGCGCATATCCGTCGAGCTATCACTACGCGCAACAGGAGTTGGGCTCCACCGCCCACGTGCTGGCCCATGTCTTCGAGCTGGACGGCCCGTGCTTCACGGTGTCGACGGCCTGTTCATCGAGCGCCAAAGCGATGATCTCCGCCGCGCGCCTGCTCGACATGGGCCTGGCCGACGCCGTCGTCTGCGGCGGTGCCGATTCATTGTGCGGCTTTACCATCGCGGGCTTCTCGGCGCTGGAATTGATCAGTGCCGAGCGCTGCAACCCGATGTCGCGCAACCGCCATGGCATCAACATCGGCGAAGCGGCGGCCTTGTTCGTCATGACGCGCGAGGCCACCGGTGCGCGCGCACGTCTGGCCGGCTGGGGTGAAAGTTCCGATGCGCACCACATATCGGCCCCCGATCCGGCTGGCCGTGGCGCCATCGAAGCCATGCGCACGGCATTGACGCAGGCAGGCCTCACCGCCGATGCGGTGGACTACGTGGCCCTGCACGGCACGGCGACACCACAGAACGACGCGGTCGAATCGGCCGCCGTGGCGGCAGTGGTGGGCACCACGGTGCCGTGCGCGTCGACCAAGCCGCTGACCGGCCATACACTGGGCGCGGCCGGCGCCCTGAGCGCCGCCTTCGCCTGGCTGACGCTGTGCGACAACGCACCCGGGCTGCTGCCGCCGCATTGGTTCGACGGCGCCCTCGACGACGCCCTGCCACCGCTCGCGCTGGTGGCCCCCGGTACGCGCGCACCGCATGCGCCGCGCAACATCCTCATCAACACTTTCGCCTTCGGCGGCAACAATGCCAGCCTGCTGATCAGCGCACCATGAAACCCGATCTGACACCCGCCCAGGTGCTGCCGCACACGGCGCCCATGATCCTCATCGACGAACTGGTGGACGTCGACGGCCAGGACATCGTCGCCCATGTCCACCTCCACCCGGAAAGCCCGTTCTGCGACGGCACGTCCGTCGGAGCCTGGGTCGGCGTGGAATACATGGCGCAGACCGTCGGCGCCTGGGCCGGCTATCGCAATCATGTCGACGGCGTGGGCGTGAAGATCGGCTTCCTGCTGGGCGCGCGCCGCTATGAATGCGCCGTGCCCCGCTTCGAAGTGGGTGACACGCTGCGCGTGAGCGCGCACTGCGAGATCCAGGACGAGCAGGGACTGTCGTCGTTCCGCTGCCAGATTTCACGCCAGGGCGAGACCCTGGCGACTGCCAACATCACCGTGTTCCAGCCGCAGGATGCGGCCGCATTCCTGGGGGGAGAAAACAATTGACGCACACCGTACTGGTCACCGGTTCGAGCCGCGGCATCGGACGCGCCGTTGCCTTGCGCCTGGCACGCGACGGCTATGACGTCGTCGTGCATTGCCGCAGCCGGCGCGACGAGGCCGACGCCGTCGCCGCCGAGATCACGGCCCTCGGCCGCGGCGCGCGAGTCATCCAGTTCGATGTCGCCGACCGCGCCGCCAGCGCCGCCGCCCTCGAAGCCGACGTGGGCGCGCATGGCGCCTACTACGGCGTGGTGTGCAATGCCGGCATCGCCCGCGACGGCGCCTTTCCAGCGCTGACCGGCGAGGACTGGGATGCCGTCATCCATACCAATCTGGATGCCTTCTACAACGTGCTCAATCCGCTCATCATGCCGATGGTGCGGCGCCGCGCGCCGGGGCGCATCGTGACGCTGTCGTCGGTGTCCGGCGTGGCAGGCAACCGCGGCCAGGTCAACTACAGTGCAGCCAAGGCTGGCATCATCGGCGCCACCAAGGCGCTGGCGCTGGAACTGGCCAAGCGCGACATCACCGTCAATTGCGTGGCACCGGGGCTGATCGACACCGACATGATCGAGCCGCAGGTGCTGGAAGAAGCCATGAAAATGATCCCCGCCCGTCGTATGGGCCGTCCCGAGGAAGTCGCAGCCACCGTGAGCTTCCTGCTGTCGCCGGAGGCCGCATACATCACGCGCCAGGTGATTTCGGTCAACGGGGGAATGATCTGATGGCACGCCGCGTCGTGATCACCGGCATGGCCGGCATCAGCCCGCTCGGCAACGACTGGGACACCGTCCGCGCCAAGCTGGCGTCATACACCAACGCCATTCAGCGCATGCCCGGCTGGGATCGCATCGAGGGCCTGCACACTCACCTCGGGGCCCAGGCGGCGGCCTTCGAGCTGCCCGCCCACTACAACCGCAAAACGACCCGCAGCATGGGCCGCGTGGCCGTCATGGCGGTGCTCAGCGCCGAGCGCGCGCTGGCCGACGCCGGGCTGCTGGGCGACCCGATCCTGGCCAGCGGCAAGGTTGGCATCAGCTACGGTTCGTCGGCGGGCACGCCGTCCGCCATCGGCGATTTCGGCCGCATGCTCAACGAGCACAATACCGAAGGCATCAACGCCAACACTTACATCAAGATGATGAGCCACACGGCGCCGGTGAACATCGCCGTGTTCTTCGGCATCACCGGCCGCGTGATCACCACCAGCAGCGCGTGCACATCCGGCAGCCAGGGCATCGGTTACGCTTACGAGGCGATCCAGTCCGGCAAGCAGGTGGCGATGATCGCCGGCGGCGCCGAAGAACTGGACGCTATCCATGCGGCGGTGTTCGATACCCTGTTCGCCACCAGCGTGACCAACGACACCCCCGGCCTCACCCCCCGCCCCTTCGACGCCCGCCGCGACGGGCTGGTGCTGGGTGAAGGCGCCGGCAGCATGGTGCTGGAAGACCTGGAGCATGCGCGGGCGCGCGGCGCGACGATCTACGCCGAGATCGTCGGCTTCGGCACCAATTGCGACGGCACCCATGTGACGCATCCGAGCGCGCCGACCATGGCGCAGGCCATGCGCCTGGCACTGGAAGACGCCGATCTGCCGGCCAGCGCGGTCGGTTATGTGAATGCGCACGGCACCTCGACCGACCGCGGCGATGTGGCCGAAGCCACCGCCACCGGCGAAATCTACGGAGACATGGTGCCGGTCAGCTCGCTCAAGAGCTACATGGGTCACACTTTGGGCGCCTGCGGTGTACTTGAAGCCTGGATGACGGTGCACATGATGCGCGAAGGCTGGTTCGCACCGACACTCAATCTGGACGAAGTGGCGGAAGGCTGCACCGGTGTCGATCACATCATGGGCGCGAGTCGTGCGCTCGATTGCGAATACGTGGTGAGCAACAACTTTGCATTCGGCGGTATCAATACGTCGCTGGTTTTCAAGCGCTGGGAAGGCTGACGCCCCTGGGCCATCCTCGCCGGCGCGCTTTGCAGCACCAAGTCGTGTACAACCCCTGAACCTAGCGAATGGGAGCCTCATAACATGAAGAAACTGCACTTCGCCGTGGCCGCTGCGGCCGCCCTCCTGGCCTTTGGCGCGCAAGCCCGCGATACCACCTTGCATCTGTCCATCGCCGAGACGCTGTCCATGCCGGAAGCCAAGGAAAAGCTCGATCCCTCGGTGACCTTCTATTGGGGCGCCCAGAAGACCCCCAAGGTTCTCGAAAAGCTGAGCACCGACACCACCAACAAGAAGACCAACGCCTTCAACAAGAGCGATGAGGAAGCCTGCAAGTGGGCCTTCCTGTCAGCGGTGATCGCGCTGCAGGACAAGGCCAAGGCGCTCGGCGCCAACGCCGTCATCAACACGGTGAGCTACTACAAGAAGGTCGAGTATTCCAGCCCGACCGAATTCGAATGCCATGCCGGCGCCATCATCGGCGGCGTGGCGCTCAAGGGCACCTACGCCAAGGTCGCTCGGTAACGCCGAGGGGCAGGCTTGACGCGCGTCGTCCCGCCTGCCCTGCGTCCCGGCGATGATGCTGAGCCTATTCACTTCACCATTCATCCGACATGCTACGTTCACTGCTGCGTTTCCTGGCCACCACCATCGGCCTGGCCGTGCTGCTCGCCAGCCATCCCGCCACCGCGGCGCGCCGCGACGCCATGCCCCAATACGGGCGCCAACAGATCCTCGAACAACCAATGGACGCCGGCCGCGTCAAGCTGGCGCTCAAGCAGGCCGGCCGCATGCATGGCTGGTCGGTCGTCTCTGAAGACCCCAACGCCTTGCGCCTGCGCCTGAATGTGCGCAACAAGCACTTCGCCACGGTCGATTTTCTCAACATCGACGATCGCGCCTGCGACGTGAAATACATCAGCAGCGAGAACCTCAACTACACCAAGGATGGCGACTACGAAGAGATCCATCCCAACTACGGGCGCTGGCTGGAGACCTTGCTGCGCGATGCGCGCGTTCAAGGCAACGCGCTGCGCGAACTGAGCAAGCAGTTGAACACCGACGACGCCGCATCGGCGCCGGCAGCGTCCTTCTGACGTTTAGCCGCCGTCTCAGGGCTGGCCCGGTGTTGCGCCAGCCAGAGCGCGGCGCAACGCGGCGGCCAGATCGCCCACCACCAGTTCGGCGGGGATCGCCAGCATGAGGTTCACCGGCAGGCCGAAGTCTTCGATCACCTGCCCCGCCGCATCGAGCGGCCCCTGCGCGCCGCGCGCCAGCGCCCGCCCTTCGAGGCGGGCGACACGCTCGGCGATGCATTCGCCGCGCTCGACGTAACCGATCACGCGTTTGCCCAACGCGGCCGCATAGCCCACCTCGAAACACGTCCCGGAATCCGGCTCGGCGCCACGGAAAGCGTTCAGATTGGCCAGCACGGTGTCGGCCTGCTGGATCAGCGCGATATTGCCGGCATAGATGGCGGCGGCCGTCGTGTGCCCGCCATCGGTCGGCAGTAACGCCACGCACCCCTGCGCCGCGCACAACGCACGCACCGACTCGGCCCAGACCAGGGCGTCGGGCCGAAACACATCCGGGCCGGCAATGTAGACGCGCAGCGTCAAATCGTCGGCTCCTCGCCGCCGAGCGTATCGACCAGCGCCGGAATCAAGCGTTGCAGCTCGCCCGTCATGAGCGCGAAATCGGCGTCGAACTGCTCTTCGCGCGACGCGGCATCCTGCGTGCCGGCGCTTTCCTTGACGATGTCGAGCATCTGCAGGCGCTTGACCTCGAACTTGTCGTTGAAGACCAGACTGATGCGATCATCGAAAGTCAGCGCCAGGCGCGTGACCTGCTTGCCGCTGGCGATGTGCTCGCGAATCTCGTCGCCTTCCAGGGTATGGCGCACGTAGCGCACGGCGCTCTTTTCGTCGGCGACCGATGCCAGTTCACAATCCTGGTCGATCGTGAACGCGCCGGGCGCCTCGCCCTCGGCGAGCCAGCCCGTCATGGCGGCGGCCGGGCTCATGCGCGTGTTGAGCAGCTTGAGCGGCAACTCGTCCAGCGCCTTGGTCAGCGCTTCGATGACCACATCCGCGCCCTTGCGGCTGGAGGTATCGATGGCCAGCCAGCCACCCTGCGGATCGATCCAGGCATAGGTGCGGCGGCGACGGGTGAAGGCGCGCGGCAGCAGTTCCTGCATGACCGCCTCCTTGATTTCCTTGAGCTGCTTGCGGCCGGGCTTGTAACCCTGCTGGGCTTCGATTTCCTCGGCGCGCTCTTCGGATACTTCATTGACCACCGACGTGGGCAGCAGGCGCTGCTCGACGGTGAGGGCCACCATCCATTGGCCGCCAACGCTGTGCACCAGGCCGCCATCCTGCACCGGCGCGGTCCAGCCACGGCTCATCAGATCCTGGCTGCCGCACGGTTGGAAGGTCAGCCGGCCCAGCTGTTCGGCAAGCCGATCAATGGTGATGTCCCAGGGACTGGGGAGCCGGTAGAGTTGTAAATTCTTGAACCACATGTGCCGAAAAATTGAACGATGATACGCGGCCCGTTTCGAAGCCGCGAGACTTGACAGAAAGGAAAGCGAACATGAAATACAGCCCTGCCCTGGCCACCTTGGCCATGGCCCTGACCCTGGCCGGCTGCGGCCTGACCGAATCGGCCACCAGCGCCGCCACCGTCGCCAAGGCCCAGGCCGAAGCAGCCCAGCAGGCCAAGCAACAGGCCGATCAGATCACCCGCCAGTTCGAGCAGGCGAACGACGCCGAACGCCGCCGGCTGGAAGCCCAGCAACAGGCCGTCGACGACGCCACCAAATAAGAGGACAGCACCATGAAGACACCCAAGACACCCGGCAAGCCGCGCAATCATGTCCATCTGGCGATGATGCAGAGTCGCCACGGCGGCGCCCACGACAAATCGCACAAACGGCAGCGCGCCAACGACAAAGCGGCATGGATGAAATCGCTGCGCCAGGGCGGTCGCGACGAAGGCGGTTTTTCACACGCGGCCCTCGCTTGAGGGGTGTGCGAAAAACCGCCTTGTCTGCGGCCGCCCCTGTAGCGGCCGCAGCAGGCATCAGCCAGCAGGCTGGTCGAAACGCGTGATGAAAGCCCGCTTGCCCAGCGGATCCATGCCCGTCGAAGCGTAGAAGGTCAGCGTGCCTTCGTCCTGGCGGCTGGTCGTCAGCACGACCTTGTAGCAGCCATCATGACGCGCAAACTCGACCGCGTGGGCGATCACCGCCTTGCCCAAGCCCTTGCGCCGATGCGCGGCGTGCGTGACGACGTTCTCGATGACCCCGTGCGGACGACAGCCGCGCGTGAGATTCGGAATGATGGTCAGGTTGCAGCTGGCCACCAGCACATCGTCGATGAAGACTCCGAAGTACCGAAAGCGCGCGCTGGCGATGATCTCGTGCCAGATCGCCTCGATGGCCGTCGGTTCCGGCAGAGGATCGTCTGCCACGTGGAGGTGGCGGTACAAGCCGAGCAAGGCGTGCAGGTCGGCGGCGTGGAGCGGTCGAATGTGCATGGCGATGGGAAGCGTGGTCGGAAAAAACCGATTTGACCCAAGCCGGCCACCGCATCATTTGAGCGGCGTCAGTTGCCGCGCAGGCCCGCCCGCGTGGGCAGGCCGCGCCTCATGCCCGCGTAGTGGCTTCGACGCCCTTCACTTCGCGAATCTGATGCAGCACCCGCTGCAAGCTGGCCGAGCTGTTCACCTCGACGGTGAACTTCATATAGGCCCGCCCCGCGCGCGACACGGTATTGACGCCGATGACGTTGAGCTTGTCGCGCGAGAACACATCGGAGATGTCGCGCAGCAGACCCTGGCGGTCCATGGCCTCGACCGAAATGTCGACCGGGTAGACCTCCGGCTGCGCGGCGGGGGCCTCCACGCCGACTGCGCCCCAATCGGCCGGCACGGTGCGCTCGGGATGGCGCTGGGCAATGTTCTGGAAGCTCTTGCAGTCGCTGCGATGGATCGATACGCCGCGCCCGCGCGTCACGAAGCCCTGGATGTCGTCCGGCGGTACCGGCTTGCAGCAGCGCGCCAGCTGGGTGAGCAACTTGCCCACACCGACGATGGTGATGCCTTGCGACGATTCACCGGCGCGACGCTTGCCGATGGCGACATCGTCCGGCTTGGGCTGCGCCGGCGGTTCGGCCTGGAAGGCGTTGTGGATCTGCCGGCTGCCGACATCGCCCCGGCCCACCGCCAGGAAGAACGTCTGCGTGTCCTTGAAGCCCAGCTTGTCGGCCAGCACTTCGAGGTTGGCCTGGGTCTGGCCCATGCGCTGCAGTTCCTTGCCCACGATGGCACGACCCTGGGCGGCGGTTTCTTCTTCTTCCTGCTGCACGAACCAGCGGCGCACTTTGGCACGCGCGTTGGAGGTCACCAGGTAGTTCAGTTGCGGATTGAGCCAGTCGCGCGACGGACTGCCCTGCTTGGCGGTGATGATCTCGACCATCTGCCCATTGGCCAGCGGCGTGTCGAGCGGCACCATCTGGCCGTCGACCTTGGCGCCACGGCAGCGGTGCCCCAGGTCGGTATGCAGGCGGTAAGCGAAATCGATCGGCGTGGCGCCGGCGGTCAGGTCGAGGACGCGGCCCTGCGGCGTGACGACGTAGATGGTGTCGTCGAGCGCCGCCTGGCGGGTCTGCTCTTCCCATGCCGACGCATCGGTCACTTCATCGCGCCACGACAGCAGATTGCGCAGCAGGGCGATTTTTTCGTCGTAATCGACACCGGCGCTCTTGCCGCCTTCCTTGTAGCGCCAGTGCGCCGCCACGCCCAGCTCGGCATGCTTGTGCATGTCGTGGGTGCGGATCTGCACTTCGAGCGCACGGCCATCGGCGGCGCGCACGGCGGTATGCAGCGACTGGTAATTGTTACCTTTGGGCTTGAGGATGTAGTCGTCGAACTCGTTGAGGATCGGCGTCCACAACGCGTGCACGATACCCAGCACGGCATAGCACTCGTCGATGGAGTTAACCAGCACACGGAAAGCGCGCACGTCGTACACCTGCGAAAAATCCAGGTGCTTGGCGCGCATTTTGTTGTAGATGCTGTAGATGTGCTTGGGCCGTCCATACACCTCGGCCTTGATGTCCAGCGCGGTGATTTCCTTTTGCAGCTTGGCGATGGCATCGTGGATGAAGGCTTCGCGCTCGACGCGGCGCTCATCGAGTTGCTTGGCGATGCGCTTGTAGGTGGCGGGCTCGAGAAAGCGGAAAGACAGATCTTCGAGTTCCCACTTGAGCTGCCAGACACCCAGGCGGTTGGCCAGCGGGGCATACAGGTCGAGGCTCTCGCGCGCGATCTCCTGCCGCGTACCGCCGTCGGGCTGGTCTTTCTTTTCGGCGAAAAAGCGCAGGGTCTGCGTGCGCGAAGCCAGGCGCAGCAAAATGACGCGGATGTCCTCGGCCATGGCCAGGACCATCTTGCGCAGCACTTCGGTCTGCGCGTGCAGATCGGCATTGGTGGAACCGCGCGACACCAGGCGCAGTCGATTGAGGCGCCGACCACCCTCGGCCAGCCTGGCCACGATCGGGCCAAAGCGTTCTTCGACCTGGGCGGCGAGCTTTTCATCCTCCTCGCCCACCGAAAACAGGATGGCGGCCAGGCGCGTTTCGAGATCGAGGCGCAGCGACACGCAGATGAGGGCCATGCCCAGCGCGTGGGGCCAGATGGATTCGCCGGTACCGAGAAGCTGATCGCCGTAGAGTGTCTGTGCCCAGTCGATGGCGCGAGCAAGAGGCTCGCGTGCCTCGGGGCCCAACCCTTCGCACAGCACATCGGGCAAAGATGTGGCGGCGTCGGTGTTGGCGACGGAATGCTGAACTGAAACCATTTTGTGATTATCCCATAGCGTTCCCGATGCCCGCGCTACCCTATGGGGAACGGCGAGAACGATTTGTTCACTTTATGTTTGGACTAAAGAAACTCTTTCAACGCAACACGCGGCCCGATGTACCCGCCGCACTGTGGCAGGACGTCGAAGCCCGTCTGCCCTGGCTGTCGTATTTGTCCGTCGCCGAGCGCCAAAGTTTGCGCGAGATGGCACTGGATTTCATGGCAAGCAAGGTTTTCGCCGGTGCGCACGGTTTCGAGCCGGACAATCCGGTCCGCCTGTCGATCGCGCTGCAGGCCTGCGTGCCCGTTTTGAAGCTCGGACTATCGTCGTATGGCGGGTGGAGCGGCATCGTGGTGTACCCGGGGGAATTCGTCATTCCGCGGACCACGCAGGACGAAGACGGGCTGATCCACGAGTACGACGAGGAAGCCCTCGGAGAATCCTGGGACGGTGGTCCGGTCATCATCAGTTGGTTCGACAATCCGGACGACTACGCTGGCGCCCAGGTGGTGGTGCACGAATTCGCGCACAAACTCGATCAATTGTCCGGCGGCGCCGACGGCATGCCGCCCCTGCATACCGGCATGTCGATCGACGATTGGTGCGACGCCTTCGATGCCGCCTACGAGGATTTTTGCGACAAGGTCGACGCGGCCGAACAGGCCGGCACCGACACCGCCATCGACCCTTACGCCGCCGAGCATCCAGCCGAATTCTTTGCCGTGGCGAGCGAGGTATTCTTTACCGAACCGGCGCTTCTATGGAAAGAATATCCAGCTATTTATCAACAACTTATGCAATTTTACCGGCAAGACCCGGGGCATATCGAAAAGACGTCGTAATGAGTTTGTAAGCGGCCGAAAAGCTGCCTATGGTGAGAGTTCTGTCGCCGGAAAACGGCGGTAGTTCTTTTCTGATTTCACCGGAGGTTCCCGCTATGTCGACCACCTGGATTCTCGTTGCCAACGCCCGCTGCGCCCGCATCTTTGCCCACCACGGCCCCAACAAGGGACTCGAACTGGTCAAGGAAGCCGTGGCCGAACCGGACATCGAGGTGAGAGACCCCCTGGGACGGTCGGATCGGCGCGGCGAACCTCTGCGGACATCGGCACAGGGCTTCGCGCATCAACTGGCGCGGGATCTGACCCAGGCACGGACGCGGGGCGATTACGCACGGGCGGTGCTGGTGGCGCCACCTAGTTTCATGGGCATGCTCAACTCGGAGCTCGATCCACCCACGGCATCAATGGTGTCGAGCCGGCTGGACAAGGACTACACCAAGTTCCCCAGCCGTGACCTGAGCAGCCACCTCGGGCAGTGCGTATGCGTCTGAACGGGGTGCAGGGCAGATGACAACCAAACGGCCCGTGAGGGCCGTTTTTTCGGATATCAGGGATTGTCGGTCATGTAGAGACCCGGCTGGGCGGCTTCCAGCACCACCACGTGACTCGCCTCGCCACTGGGGACGGTGCGCTGCCTGACGGTGCGTGTGGCGATCACGGTGCCGCTGGCGTCGACTGCAGTCCCATAACGCCCGGCGGCATTGGGCGGAGGCGCGACATAGCGAACGGTCACCTCACCGGGGGCGCTGTACGCGAAGCGCAGCGTACTCGCCGTCAGGCGTTGGAATGCGCCGTCCGCCAGCACTTCGTAATTCAGCGTGGCCGCACCCTGAGCGGGCAGGATGGCGGCATCGGCACGGCCCAGGCACAGCCTGAGCGTCCCCAGGCCGGCTGCCGGCGTCCTGACCTTGAGCGTGGCGACCCGGTCGGCGCTGATCAGCACAACGTCCATGTCGGGCGCACTGTCACCCACGACGGTGACCCCGCTGTAACCGCTCGGGCAGGCGCCTGCCGTGCCGGTGGCGCCCGTTGACGAGGGGCTGCTGCTCGACGCCGAACTACTCGATGCATCACGCTTCGGGCCGAGCGGGTTGGTGTCGCCGTGATCCGCCCCGCCGCAGGCACACAGAACCAGACCAAGCCCCGCCAGTGCCAGGCGGGAGAACGACGGGGAACGGGAACACATGGAGAGCGCCTTGATGAGGTGCGCGCCGAGCGCGCGGACAAGGCTCCGATTGTAGGCAGCGGGGCGACCATCCCCTTGATGGCAGGCAAGCCCTCGCACCTCGCGTGGGCAGGACGTTCCATGCTAAGTTGCGGCTTCCTGCCGCGCGCCTTCGCCAGCGGCCCCGATCGACCCCGACCCCGCATGTTGCCCTGGCTCACCACGCCGCATTTTCCGCCGGCCCATCACGCGCTCGAAGAACCCAACGGGCTGCTGGCGGCGAGCGAGACGCTATCGCCCGCCTGGCTGCTGGCCGCTTATCGGCAAGGTATCTTCCCGTGGTACATGGACGGCGAACCCGTGCTGTGGTGGAGCCCCGACCCGCGCATGGTGCTCTTTCCGTCGGAGCTGCGCCTGACGCGCTCGTTGCGCAAACGGCTGATCAAAGGCGATGTCGACGTCCGCTGCGACACCGCGTTCGCCGACGTAATGGCCCAGTGCGCGGCGCCTCGCGACGCCGAAGGTCTGACCTGGATCGGCCCTCTGATCACGCAGGGATATTGCCAATTGCATGAGTCGGGCTGGGCGCATAGCGTCGAAGCATGGCTTGATGGTGAATTGGTCGGCGGGCTCTATGGGGTGGCCATCGGCCGCGTGTTCTATGGTGAATCGATGTTCCACCGCGTCAGCGACGCCTCCAAGATCGCCTTCGCGCACTTGGCGCGGGGGCTGCTCCACCAGGGCTACGCCGTCATCGATTGCCAGATGAGCACGCCTCACCTGGCCTCGCTGGGCGGACGCGAAATCGGCCGCCAGGCCTTCCTGGACCTGTTGGCGCGATGGACCGGCGTGGGCGCCGAGCCGGGGCGCTGGCCGGTCGACATGCTGCAACGAGATTGGCGCACCGAGCCGTGACGATGCGCGTGCATGAACCATGATGAAACGCGCCGGGCGCCTTGAGCGCCGGGCGGGAGAAGAACTGGAGCCCACCCCCATGTCTCTGCTGAAAGACCTTCCCTATGCGTTTCTGCAGTTCTATTCGACCGCCCCGTATAACTGCTCTTACCTGCCCGAGCGCACCGCGCGCTCCCAGGTAGCCACGCCGAGCCACATGATCGACACCGTTCTCTACGGAGAACTGGTGCGTGGTGGCTTCCGTCGCAGCGGGGTGTTCACCTACCGCCCATATTGCGACACCTGCAACGCCTGCGTGCCGGTGCGGGTGGCGGTCGAGCGGCTGACGCCGGACCGTGCCCAGCGCCGCGCCTGGCGCCGCCATGCGGGTCTGACGGCGCGCGAGCTGCCGCTGACTTTCCGCGAAGAACACTACCAGCTCTACCAGCGCTATCAGTTGTCGCGCCATGCCGGCGGCGGCATGGATCAGGACAGCCGCGAGCAGTACACCCACTTTCTGCTGCAGAGCCAGGTCGATACGCGGCTGGTGGAATTCCGCGACGAAGGCACGCTGCGCATGGTGTCGATCATCGACTGCTTGTCCGACGGGCTGTCCAGCGTATACACCTTCTACGAGCCCGACCTGGGCGGGGCCAGCCTGGGCACCTACAGCATCCTGTGGCAGGCCGAGGCCTGCCGGCAGATGAACCGGCCCTACCTGTACCTGGGCTACTGGATCCGCGACAGCGAAAAAATGAACTACAAACGCCGCTTCCGCCCCCTCGAAGGGCGCGTGCAGGGCGTATGGCGCGACCTGGACGAAGACGATTTCGAACGGCTGGGCTGAGTCGCCCGGCCGGGCACGACACTGACAAAACGAGACAAAGCGAGCCCGGCACGGGCCGCAAGCGAGAAAAGCGTGGCACATACTTTGGGGCGGATCCTGCTGACTGGCGCAGCAGGCAACCTGGGGCGTCTGATTCGCCCTTCACTGCAGGCATCGGCTGCATACCTGCGTCTGTCGGACCTGGCGAGCGTGGCGGCACCCCTGCATGAGAACGAAGCCTTCGTGGCCTGCGACCTGGCCGATCGCGCGGCCGTCGGCGACATGGTGGCGGGTATCGACACCATCATCCACATGGGCGGCGCGTCGCAGGAGCAGCGCTTCGAACCGCTCTTGCAGAGCAACCTGCTGGGGATCTACAACCTCTACGACGCGGCACTCGCCCACGGTGTGCGGCGCGTCGTCTATGCCAGCAGCAACCACGTCACCGGCTACTACGAAAGCTGCGACACGGTCAGGCCCGACATGGCCATGCGCCCCGACAGCCTGTATGCCGCAACCAAGGGCTTTGGCGAATTGGTGGCCAGTTTCTACTGGCATCGCCATGGCATCGAAAGCGTCTGCCTGCGCATCGGCAGTTGCACCGAACACCCCAAGTCCCAGCGCGCGTTTGCCGCCTGGCTCAGCCCGCACGACCTGTGCGAGCTGGTGCGTTGCGCAGTCAGCGCGCCGACAGTGGGCTTCACGGTGGTCAACGGCGTGTCGGACAACCCCGTCAAGTGGTACGAAGACGATGCCGCCCGCATATTGGGTTTCAGCCCGCGCGATTCGGCCGCCGACCACGCCGAGGAAATCAACGCCAAATGGCCGCCCCTGCGCGAGGGGCACCTGCTGCAGCGCTGGCAGGCGGGCAATATCCTGCGTCAGGATTACCGCCTCGATGGCGGCATCCCGCCGGAACTCGAAAACCCCGTCTAAGGCCGCGCTGCCTGAGGGCGCCATCCTGTGCGACACTTGGCGTTCGCCACGTGTGCCCGGCGGGGGCCAGGCCGTGGCCCATCCTGTCGCGCTATGCCATTCATGTTCAAACAGAGCCTGAACTCCATCCTCAAAACCTGGCTGGCGGGTCTGCTGGCCCTGTTGCCGCTGGCATTGACCCTGGCGCTGCTGGGGTGGATCGTCAGCCTGCTCAACCGCTTCGTCGGCCCCGAAAGCCTGATCGGCCGCATGTTCGCCGCCGTCGGCCAGCCCTTCGTCGACAGCCAGATCCTCGCCTATCTGTTCGGCACGGTGCTGCTGATCGTGGCGCTCTACCCGCTGGGGCTGGCCGTGCAGTCGGGGCTCAAGCGCCCCTTGGCGCGCCTGGTGGACATCACCCTGCGCCGCCTGCCCTTGTTCGGCAGCCTGTACAACCTGGCCGACCGCTTCGTGAGCCTGCTCGACCAGAAAGAAGAAGCCGACATCGCCGCCATGAGCCCGGTGTGGTGCTTCTTCGGCGGCAACGGCGTCGCCGTGCTGGCGCTCATGCCCAACCCGGAGCCGGTCGATCTCGAAGGCCGCCTGTATTGCGCCGTGCTGGTCCCCACCGCACCCGTGCCCATCGGCGGCGGGCTGCTGTACGTGCCGGTCGAATGGGTGCGCCCCGCCACCATCGGGGTGGACAAGCTGACCGCCATCTACGTGTCGATGGGCATCACGCCGCCACCCAGCCTGCGCCATCCCCGCGTCGATCCCGACGTGCCGCCTGCCGTCGTCGGCTGACGCCCATGCATAGCGCGTGGACACCGCAACTCATCTGGGTGACCAGCCTGTTGGGTGCGGCGGTCGTGCTGTTCGTCATCAATCGCCCACGCATGGACGTCGTCGCCCTGCTGGCGATGATGGCGCTGGCCTTGAGTGGGGTGCTCACCCTGCCGGAGGCGCTGGCGGGGTTTTCCGATCCGTCGGTCATCATGATCGGCGCCTTGTTCATCATCGGCGAAGGGCTCGTGCGCACCGGCGTGGCGCACGGCCTGGGCACCTGGCTGGTACGCCGCGCCGGCCGCAACGAGGCGCGCCTCGTCGCCCTGTTGATGGCGGTGGTGGCCACCCTGGGCGCGGTCATGAGTTCGACCGGCGTCGTGGCGATCTTCATTCCGGTGGCATTGAGCATCGCGCGCCGCGCAGCGATTTCGCCGGGCCGACTCATGATGCCCTTATCGGTGGCAGGCCTGATCAGCGGCATGCTGACCCTCGTCGCCACGCCCCCCAACATGGTCGTGCACAGCGAACTGGTACGCGAAGGGGCGGCAGGCTTCGCCTTTTTCGACTTCACGCCCATCGGCGTGCCGGTGTTGCTGCTGGGCATCGCCTACATGCTGGTGGCACGCCGCTGGCTCCCCGACGCACCGGGTGCCCAGGCCGGCGCGGAGCGCGCACGCTGGGCCGATCTGACGCATACCTACCGCCTGGCCGGCCGCGCACAACGCTGGCACATCCCGCCCCAC
Source organism: Rhodocyclaceae bacterium (assembly GCA_047605765.1). GTDB lineage: Bacteria > Pseudomonadota > Gammaproteobacteria > Burkholderiales > Rhodocyclaceae > JBGVSA01. The sequence goes on along the minus strand of JASGFB010000038.1, from coordinate 17,624 downwards.
TCGCCCGCCGTCGGGCATCTGCTCAGCGAGTTGTCGCTGCGCGGACGCCATGGCATCAACATCATCGGCATCGAGCGGCGGCTACGCTTCGGCCATGAACTGATCAAACCCGTTCCCAGCACGCAAGTGCTGGCGCACGACGTGATGCTGCTCGATCTGTGCGCCCCCAGCGAGGACATCGAAGCGCTGCGGGCACATTGGCGATGCGCGCCCGCCGCCATGACGAGCGACTACTTCGCCGATCGCACGCAAGAACTCGGCATGGCCGAACTGATGCTGCCGCCGGAATCCTCACTGCTCGGCAAATCGATCGTCGATCTGGGTTTTCGCAGCCGCTATCAGTTGAACGTGGTCGGGCTGCGGCGTGACGGCGAAGCGTTGGCCGCGCCGCTCACCGATACACGCCTGAAAGTGGGCGACACGCTGCTGGTGATCGGCGCCTGGCGCGACATCCGCCGCATCAAGGCGCAAACGCGCGAGCTGATCCTGCTGTCGGTACCGGTCGAGGTCGAAGAAGTCCTGCCGGCGCCGGGGCGGGCGCGCTACGCCGTAGCCAGCGTGGCCGTGATGGTGGTGCTGATGATCAGCGGCATCGTGCCCAACGTGATGGCCGCGCTCATCGCCTGCATGCTGATGGGGGCAACGCGCTGCGTCGATCTGGACAGCGCATATCGCTCCATCCACTGGCAGAGCCTGTTCCTCATCGTGGGCATGCTGCCCTTCGCGGTGGCTCTGCAAAAAACCGGCGGCATTGCCTTGGCGGTGGACGTCCTGGTCGGCGCGCTGGGCGAAGCCGGCCCGACCGCCCTGCTGGCGAGCCTGTTCGTGGCCACGGCCCTGACTGGATTGTTCATCTCCAACACCGCCACCGCCGTGCTGATGGCTCCGGTGGCCATCGCCACCGCCGCACAAGTGGGCGCCTCACCCTACCCGTTCGCCATGATCGTGGCCCTGGCGGCCTCGGCGGCCTTCATGACGCCGGTCTCGTCGCCCGTCAATACACTGGTGGTCGGCCCCGGCCAGTACCGCTTCGGCGATTTCGTGCGCATCGGCGTGCCCTTCACGATCCTGGTGGGGGTGCTCAGCGTGTGGGGTGTGCCGCTGATCTTCCCGCTGTATTGAGCGTCATGGCGCCTGCCGTACGTGGCGCAAGGCCAGGGCGCGGCCGAGGTCGTACAGCCAGTTGAAGATGACGGCGTACGGCAGCATGAACAGGGCAAAACCGATTTCAAGCAACAACGCCGGCACCAGGCCGATCTTGAGCCACAGCGCCGCCAGCGGCACCGCCACCAGCACCAGCCCCAGCTCGAACAACACGGCATGGCCGATGCGCACGAGCAGCGTGCGCCGCAGGCCGTAGCGCCGCTCGGCGCGCTCGAAGAGCGCGTTGAACACCATGTTCCAGAACATGGCGATGAGGCCGATGGCGACGGTCAACACGCCCATGTCCACGACCTTCACGCCCATGATCCAGGCAAACAGGGGCGAGGCCACGCTGAGCACACCGATCTCGAAACAGACGGCATGAAAGACGCGTTCGCGCACGCGTTTCTTGGGTTGCATGAAGATTCTTCTCGTTGGGGATGGAGCAGTCTAGCGCAGGCCACCCTCGCCGCGCGGCAAGAGCTTCATGCCGTTTTGCGCATGGCCGGCATCAGGCCAATGTGCGCACGCGCCGGTCGGGCAGACGCATGCCGATGCCTTCGCGCAGCACGCCCATGAACACTTCGTGGGTGACCGGCGGACAGAAGAAATACCCCTGCGCCTTGCGGCAGCCTTCGCGCACCAGGAAGTCCACCTGGGCACGCCCTTCGGCGCCCTCGGCAATGACATCCAGTTTGAGGCTGCGGCCCAGTTGGATGATGGCGCGGACGATGGCGGCATCGTCCGGATCTTCGACGATGTCGCGCACGAAGCTCTGGTCGATCTTGAGGCGGTCCACCGCGAACCGCTTCAGGTACGACAGCGACGAATAGCCGGTGCCGAAATCGTCGATCGACAGGCGCACGCCCAGCCCCTTGAGGCGATGCATGGTGTCGAGGACTTCGTCGGCCTGGCGCATGAGCAGCGATTCGGTCAGTTCGAGTTCCAGCCGCTCCGGCGACAGACCGGTCTCAGTCAGCACGTCACGCACGGCGGTGACGATGTCATCGCGTGCGAACTGCAGCGCCGAGATATTCACCGCCACAGCGACTGGCGGCAAGCCGGCATCCTGCCACGCGCGTGCGTGCAGACAGGCCTGGCGCAGCACCCAGCGCCCCAGCGGCACGATGAGGCCGGATTCCTCGGCGATCGGAATGAAGCGTGCGGGCGGCACGAAGCCCAATGCCTCGGACTGCCAGCGGATCAGGGCTTCGGCGCCGAGGATGGCCCCGGTGGTGAGATCGATCTGCGGCTGGTAGTTGAGCAGCAGCTCGCCACGCGCCAGCGCTTGGCGCAGTTGATTTTCCAGTTGCAGGCGCTCCAGCGCGTTGGCGTTCATCGCCTCGGTGAAGAAACGGTACGTGTTACGGCCGTTTTCCTTGGCGTGATACATGGCCGTGTCGGCGTTCTTCATCAGGGTGTCGGCGCTGCTGCCGTCACCCGGATACACCGCGATGCCAATCGAAAACGAGGTGCCGAGCCGATGGCCGTCGATGTCGAAGGGTTCAGACAATTGGCGCAGGATCTTTTCCGCCACCCGCGCCGGCGTGTCAGCGTCGTCGATATCCGGCAGCACGATGATGAATTCATCGCCGCCCTGGCGGCAGATGGTGTCCGTTTCGCGCACGCATTCGCGCAGCCGGTCCGACACCGCCTGCAACAGACGATCGCCGGCGAGGTGGCCGAGCGAATCGTTGATGGTCTTGAAGCGGTCCAGGTCGAGGAACAGCAGCGCCACCATCTGCGTTTGCCGTTCGGCACGCGCCAGCGCCTGTTCGAGCCGATCCTGGAACAGGGTGCGGTTGGGCAGCGTGGTGAGCGGGTCGTGGTGGGCCAGATAGGCGATGCGGGCCTCGTTGGCCTTGCGCTCGGTGATGTCGGAGAACACCGCCACGAAGTGCGTGATGACGTTGGCACGGTCATACACGGCCGAGATCGACAGCCACTCGAGGAACTCCGAGCCATCGCGGCGGCGCTGCCAGGTCTCGCCCTGCCAGGCGCCGTTGTCGGCCGCCCGACGCCAGATGTCGTCATGATGCTCGCGATCCAGATGGTCCACCGCGAACAAGGCCGGCGTGCTGCCGAGCACCTGCGCCGGCTCGAAGCCGGTCAGGTCGGTGAAGGCACGGTTGACCGACAGGATGTGGCGCTGCGCATCGGTGATCATGATCGCCTCGATGCTGTTGTCGAACACCGTGGCGGCCAGACGCAGTTCTTCTTCGGCCCGGCGCTGCCCGGTGATGTCGGTCAGCGTGAGCACCACCGACCACATGCCGGATCGCTCATCGCGATGCAGCGGTTCGGCGCGCGAGATGAACCACACGCGCGAACCATCACCGCGCTCGATGCCGATGGTGCCGGAAGAAGACTCCCCGGCGTGCATGGCATGGAAGCTGGGCAGCTCTTCGACCGGACAGGTCGAGCCGTCCTCGTGCAGATAGCGGATGGTGGGGTCGTGCAGCGGCGGCAGGAGCGCCCCCGGCACCACGCCATAGAGTCGGCGGGCGGCTCCGTTGGCGAGGATCGTGTTACCCACCGGGTCGCGCAGGATGACGCCCTCATTCATCACCGCCAGCATCGAGCGCATGCGTCCTTCGCTCTCGCGCAATTCGCCCTCGGCATAGCGCCGGGCGGTGATGTCTTCGATCACCTCCATGAAATGGCTGGCGCCGCCCCGGCCGGCCGTCACCAAGGCAAGGCGGACGTTGACCCACACCAGTTGCCCGTCGGCGCGGCGCAGGCGCTTTTCGATGGAATGCGAGGTCACGCCACCGATGACCAGTTCGTCGAGCAGGCGTTCGTGCGCCTCGATATCGTCGCGGAAGGTGATGTCACGGAAATCGCAGCGCAGCAGTTCCGCCTCGGTATGCCCGGTGATCTCGCAGTAGCGCGCGTTGACGCGCATATAGCGTCCGGAAATCGCACACAGCCCCATGCCGACGGCGGCCTGATCGTAGGCCCCGCGAAAACGCGCTTCGGAATCCTCCAGGGCGGCCTCGGAAGCCTTGTGCGCCGTGATGTCCACGAAAATGCCGCGCATGCCGATGACATGACCGCTGGCAGCGGCGATAGGCGAACGCAGGTCGCGCACGTAGATGGCGTGGCCATCGGCGTGCAACATGCGGTATTCGCACTCGTGCGAGGCGCGGGTCACTGCGCGGTCGCGCAGGAAGGCCATGGCGGTGAAGCGGTCTTCGGGGTGCAGACGGGCGCGCCAGAAGCCGGATTGTTGCCAGTCTTCGATCTGGAAACCGAGCAGGCGCTCGCCGGGGGCGGAAACATAGGTGAAGCAGTCGGCGCCAATGTCGTATTCCCAGGCCACTACATTGGTGCCTTCGACGATGACGCGGAAGCGTTCTTCGGACAGCGCCAGGGCACGCGTGCGCTGCGCGTTGTCACGCATCTGGCGGTGATACATCCACACCGCCAACGCCAGCAGCACGATCACCACGGCCAGCAGCAGTGACCACACATCGGTACCGGCTGGGGACGGTGGCAGCGCGGCCTCCAGCGGCAGCACCGCGACGGCGGGGCATGCCGGGCCGGCCAGGCGTGCCAGTCGGCGCGCGCAGGCGGGCAGGATGCGTCGCGAGCGTTGCAGCAAGGCCTTCATGAGCCGTAGCGTCTCCGTGTGTTCGCAGAGCCACGGAAGCCATGGATGCAGACAGCGCTATTTAATCAAATCGATGCTGCGGTGTGATCAGTACCAACGGCCAGAACGGCCACGCGAGGCGCGCAACAGAAATTTACGGTGTTTATCGAAGATACTTGAGAGTTTATTGCAAGTTTCCCATGCGGGAGCGGCGCCAGCCGGCCGGCCGGCGCCTGCAAGGGTATCGGCGGCATGCGCCGCCGAATAGCTGCTGTATTACAGGGCGGTCGCGTTCTCGGACAGGTACTGGGCGACCCCTTCGCTGGTGGCGCTCATACCCTTCTCGCCGCGCTTCCAGCCGGCCGGGCAGACTTCGCCATGCTCTTCAGTGAACTGCAGGGCATCGACCATGCGGATCATCTCGTCGATGTTGCGGCCCAGCGGCAGGTTGTTGACCACCTGGTGCTGCACGATGCCGTCCTTGTCGATCAGGAACGAACCGCGGAAGGCGACGCCGCCTTCGGACTCGACGTCATAGGCCTGGGCGATTTCGTGCTTGACGTCAGCCACCATGGTGTAGCCGACCTTGCCGATGCCGCCCTGGTCGACCGGGGTGTTCTTCCAGGCCAGGTGGGTGAATTGCGAGTCGATGGACACGCTGAACACTTCGACGTTGCGCTTCTTGAATTCGTCCAGGCGGTTATCGAACGCGATCAGTTCGGACGGGCAGACGAAGGTGAAGTCCAGCGGGTAGAAGAACACCACGGCGTACTTGCCCTTGGCGGCCTGGGAGAAGGTGATGTCCTTGATTTCGTTGTTGCCGAGGACCGCGGTCGCAGTGAAATCGGGGGCCTTTTTGCCGACGAGAACAGCCATTTTTGTACTCCGTTTAAAATTTGGGGCGAGTGTGAATTATCGTCACCGCCACCATTAAAGGTCAAACGGGTTTTGATTGGCTTTGACTATCAAGTGAATAGTTGCAGTGCAGCATGATCCGCTAAGCATTCGGCCGGTGACCGAACGTCTCATAGCGTTCAGTGCTGTCACGTACTTCAACCGCCTCGACGCGGGCGCCCGCCGGACCGTGCGAGGCCCAGTCGATCAGGGCGGCCACCGCCTCCGGCGCGCCGCTGACGACGGCTTCGACGGCGCCATCCGGACGGTTGCGCACCCAGCCACCGACGCCGCGCGCCTCGGCTTCGCGCATCATGCTCCAGCGAAAACCCACCCCCTGCACGCGGCCGGTGATGGTCAGGTGACGTGCCACATCGCTCTGGTCGGCCATTGCTGTCCCTCCGTCAAGACCCGCCTTAAAGGTGGTTGCTACCTTACGCGATGAACCGGCCATCCCGTGTCGGCAGGAATCCCATCATGAAAACACACCTTGCTGCCACCCTGCTGGCGATCGTCCCACTCATCGCCGCCGCCGATGAGGATGGCTTCGTCGATCCTTCACGCTCTGCCCGCACGGACGGGAGCCGCCAGACAGTGGTGACCACCGTCGCAGCCGCCAAGGCGGCGCGCGATGATACCCCGGTCGTGCTGCGCGGTCGGATCGAGCGCAAACTGGGCCACGACACCTATCGTTTTCGCGACGCCACCGGCGCCATCACCCTCGACATCGACGATGACGACTGGGAAGAGCGCACTGTGACACCTCGGGACACGGTCCAGATCGAAGGCGAAGTCGACAAAGACCGAAAGTCTATCGAAATCGACGTCGACACGATCACCCGGCTGCCCTGACGCCGACATACCACCCCTGGCGGGGCGGCCACGGCTCAGTTGCCATCCAGGATGTCATTGCCACGCCGCAGCGCAGCAGAAAGATCGGCGCAGACGTTGGCCATTTCGACCTGCGCGTACAGACCCGAGCGCATGGCGATGGACTGCGGCTGCATTTCGAGCCCGCACAAAATCAGCGTGCAGCCCTGTTTGGCCAGCGCCCGCTGGACGCCGGCCAACCAGTCCACGCCGGTGCTGTCCACGTTGAGCACGCGATGCATATCGAAGACCACCACGCGCGCGCGCACCTGCAGCGGGTCGAAGACGCGTTCAAGCTTGGCGACGGCGCCGAAGAACAATGAGCCGCGCAGGCTCCAGGCGCGGATGGCGTCGTCCATGCCGGCCCGCTCCAGCGGCTCGAGCATGGTCAGCGTCTGCATGCGATAGATGAAGAACAGGCTCGCCAGCACCATGCCGATCTCGACGGCCACCGTCAGATCGAACAGGACCGTCATCGCAAAGGTTGCCACCAGCGTGATGCGGTAGCTCCACGAAAACTGCCGCAGGCGTTTGAACTCGTGCCATTCGCCCATGCGCACCGCCACCACCATGACAATGGCGGCCAGCGTGGCAATCGGCACATAGGCGGCCAGCGGGGCGGCGATCAGCACGATGAGCAGGAGCGTCACCGAATGGATGATGCCCGCCACCGGCGTGCGCCCGCCGGCGCGCACGTTGGCCGACGTGCGGGCGATGGCGCCGGTGGCGGCCACGCCGCCGAAGAACGGCGCCAGGATATTGGCGATGCCCTGGCCCATCAGTTCCTGATTGGGGTCGTGACGGTCGTCGACGTAATTGTCGGCCACGCGGGCGGACAGCAAAGACTCGATGGCGCCCAGCAAGGCGATGGTGATGGCCGGCGAAATCAGGCTACCGAGACGCTCGATGGACGGCAGGGGCACGGTCAGCGCCGGCAGCCCCTGGGGAATGCCGCCGAAGCGCGAGCCGATGGTCTCCACCGGCAGGGCGAGCAAGGCGCATACGGGGGTCATCACCAGCAGGACAGCCAATTGAGGCGGTATCGCCTCCAGTATCTTGAAGCGCGCATGGGCGCGTTGCAGACGGCGGATCGCCGCGCCCCACCCCAGGATCACCAGCACCGACACGATGGCCACCGCCACCGTTGCTCCGTCGACAGTCGGCGCATAGTGCATGAGTACGCGCATGCGGGCGAAGAATTCGGCCGGCACGTCGGTGACGCCGAGGCCGAAGAAATCCTTCACCTGCGACAGGAAAATAACGATCGCAATGCCGTTGGTGAAGCCGATGACGACCGCCACCGGAATGAACCGAATCAGCGTGCCCAGTCCGGTGGCGCCCATCGCCACCAACAGGATGCCGGCCATGAAAGTGGCCGCCAACATGTTGGGCACGCCGTGCGTGGCGACGATGGCATACAGAATCGGAATGAAGGCGCCCGTGGGGCCCCCGATCTGCACGCGAGAGCCGCCGAAGATCGAGATCAGCAGGCCGGCCACGATGGCCGTCCAGATGCCGGATGACGGGCTGGCGCCGCTGGCGATGGCAAACGCCATCGCCAAGGGCAGGGCCAGCACGCCGACCGTGATACCCGCCGACAGATCGGCGCCGAATTGTCCGCGCGTGTACGTGCGCAGGGTTTGAAAGAGCTTGGGGCGAAAGGCCTGCATTGAACCACCCGGGCCGACAGCCCGGGCTCCATGAATGCCGGCCACCACAGGAATCCACGGCCGGGGGGTCGGCGCCCCGGCGGGTGAATCCTCAGCGCACGCGCATACCCGGCACCGCGCCCGTGTCGGGCGACAGGATGAACAGACCCGGCACCTCGCCAGCCTCGTCCGCAGCGGCCAGCACCATCCCCTCGCTCATGCCGAACTTCATCTTGCGCGGCGCTAGGTTGGCAACCATGACGGTCAGGCGCCCCACCAGGGTGGCGGGATCGTAGGCGCTCTTGATGCCGGCGAACACCTGGCGCGGCTGCGCCTCGCCGATATCCAGCTGCAACTTGATGAGCTTGGCCGCGCCCTCGACGTGTTCGGCCGAGACGATGCGTGCCACGCGCAGATCGACCTTGCTGAACTCATCGATGCTGATCGTCGGCGGCGCCTCTTCGGCTGCGGCAACCTGGGCAGGCGCAGCGGCGGCGGCTTTGTCGGCGGTCTTCTTGTCTGTCGTGGCGGGGGTCACGACAGGCGCTTCGAGGGACGACTTGTTGGCCTCGATGAGGGCGTCGATCTGCTTGCGCTCGATACGCGTCATCAGGTGCTTGTAGGTGTCGATGACATGCCCCGCCGGCAGCGGGCGGAACAGATCGGTCCACGCAAAGGCCGGCACGCACAGGAATGCCTCGACCTGGGCCGCCAGCGCCGGCAGCACCGGCTTGAGCAGGATGGCCAGGGCACGGAACTGGTTCAACGCGGTGCTGCACACGCGGTGCAGGCGTTCGACCTGGGCCGGATCCTTGGCGAGTTCCCACGGCTTTTCGTTGTTAACGTAAACGTTGGCGGCGTCCGCCAGGCGCATGACTTCACGCAGCGCCACGCTGTAGTCGCGATCGTTGTAGGCACGCGCAACTGCCTCGACAGCCTCGGCCGAGAAAGCATCCAGCGCAGTCGCATCGGATTCGGCGAGCTTGCCGTCGAAACGCTTGGCGATGAAGCCGGCGCAGCGGCTGGCGATGTTCACGAACTTGCCGACCAGGTCGGAATTCACCTTGGCGACGAAGTCATCCAGCGACAGATCGAGGTCTTCGATGTTGGCGTTGAGCTTGGCGGCGAAGTAATAGCGCAGCCATTCGGGGTTGAGTCCCAGGTCGAGATAGCTGCGCGCCGTGATGAAGGTGCCACGGCTCTTCGACATCTTGGCGCCATCGACCGTCAGGAAGCCGTTTACGTTGAGGAAGGTCGGCGTGCGGTAGCCGGCGAATTCCAGCATGGCGGGCCAGAACAGCGCGTGGAAGTACAGGATGTCCTTGCCGATGAAGTGGACCATCTCGGTCCCCAGCGCAGCGGACTTGACCGGGTCGATGTAATCGGTGACGTCCAGGCCGCCGACGCGGTCGGCATAGTTGCGGAAGCTCGCCAGGTAACCGATCGGCGCATCCAGCCACACGTAGAAATATTTGCCCGGCGCATCGGGGATCTCGAAGCCGAAGTACGGCGCGTCACGCGAGATGTCCCAGTCGGACAGCTTGTTCTCGCCCTCGGCGCCAATCCATTCACGCATCTTGTTGGACGCTTCCGGCGGCATGCGGTGCGAGCCATCGGCGTTGACGCCCTGCGTCCACTGGCGCAGGAAATCCACCGCCTTGGGGTCGGACAGGCGGAAGAAATAATGCTCGGAATTGCGCAGCTCGGGCTTGGCGCCCGATACCGCCGAATACGGGTTCTTGAGTTCGGTCGGCGCATAGGCCGTGCCGCACACTTCACAGTTGTCGCCGTATTGGTCCTTGGCGCCGCACTTGGGGCATTCGCCCTTGATGAAGCGGTCCGGCAGGAACATCTGCTTGACCGGATCGTAGAACTGCTCGATGGAGCGCGTCTGGATGAACCCTGCGGCCTTCAGCCTGCCGTAGATGTCTTCGGCATAGGCGCGGTTTTCGTCGCTGTGCGTCGAGTGGTAGTTGTCGAATTCGACCAGGAAGTCGGCGAAATCGCGCGAATGGCTGGCATGGGCGCGGGCAATCAGTTGCTCTGGCGTGATGCCTTCTTTTTCGGCACGCAGCATGATCGGCGCGCCATGGGTGTCGTCCGCGCAGACGTAGTGCACCATATTGCCGCGCATGCGCTGATAGCGCACCCAGACGTCGGCCTGGACGTAACCGACCAGGTGTCCGAGGTGGATGTCGCCGTTGGCATACGGCAGGGCATTGGTGACAAAAATCTTGCGAGCGGACATGTGCGTGCGTGCAGTCAGGGGAAACAGTAGATTTTAGCCCAAGGGTCGAGCGTACGGTCATGCGCACGGCAGCGCCCTTCCCTGGTGGCGATCAGGCGGTCATTGCAGGGCCGGCGGACAACACGCCCGCTATGGCAGCGCTGTTTGCGTACCGGGGCACCGGCGTGGGCCAACAAACGCTTCGAGTCTTTTCTGGCCGATGCGTTGCTGGCTTCTGGACTTTGCTTGACCTACCACAGGGTTCTGAAACAGATCGGCGGCGGCAACCTGCCCGAAGAATTGAAAGCGCTGCTGGACGGCAGGGTGCGCCGGGAACGGCGCCACGATTCACCGCACGAAGACGGCGCGATCGTCCGCCGAGGTGGCTTCGACGAGGCTGCGCGACAGACTGCCCGCGTCGCAGGCGGCGCCCGTCATGAATGGGGCCTGAGCCTCATGACAAAACTCCTGTCATCCACGTGGATGACAGGAGTGTGCACGAATCGATCGAAAATCGATCAGTTCTTGCTTTGGTCGACCAGCTTGTTCTTGGCGATCCACGGCATCATCGCGCGCAGCTGGGCACCAACCTTCTCGATCGGATGCTCGGCCGTCAGGCGGCGGCGAGCCGTCATCGACGGATAGTTGGTGCGCCCTTCCAGGATGAACTGCTTGGCGTATTCGCCGGTCTGGATGCGGGTCAGCGCATTCTTCATCGCCACCTTGGTCTCTGCGGTCACCACTTCCGGGCCGGTGAGGTATTCACCGTACTCGGCATTGTTGGAGATCGAGTAGTTCATGTTGGCGATGCCGCCTTCATACATCAGGTCGACGATCAGCTTCAGTTCGTGCAGGCATTCAAAGTACGCCATTTCGGGGGCGTAGCCGGCTTCCACCAGGGTTTCGAAACCCGCCTTGACCAGCTCCACGGCGCCGCCGCACAGCACGGCCTGTTCGCCGAACAGATCGGTTTCGGTTTCTTCGCGGAAATTGGTCTCGATCACGCCACCCTTGGTGCCGCCATTGGCTGCCGCATACGACAGCGCCACGTCACGCGCCTTGCCGGACTTATCGGCATACACGGCGATCAGGCTGGGCACGCCGCCACCCTTGAGGTATTCCGAACGCACGGTATGGCCGGGGCCCTTGGGGGCGACCATGATCACGTCCAGGTCGGCGCGCGGCACGATCTGGTTGTAGTGCACGTTGAAACCGTGGGCAAAGGCCAGTGCGGCGCCTTCCTTGATGTTCGGCTCGATGTCGCGCTTGTAGACTTCCGGCTGATTTTCATCCGGCAGCAGAATCATGACGACGTCGGCGCCCTTGACCGCTTCGGCCACTTCGGCGACCGGCAGGCCGGCCGCTTCGGCCTTGCCCCAGGATGCACCACCACGGCGCAGGCCGATGGTGACGGATACGCCCGAATCCTTCAGGTTCAGCGCATGCGCGTGGCCTTGCGAGCCATAACCCACGATGGTGACCTTCTTGCCCTTGATGAGGGAGAGGTCGGCGTCCTTGTCGTAATACACTTTCATTGCTGTTCTCCAGTGCGATGCACCGCGCATGATGGCCCTGCCGGGCGCCACACGCGGCCGGTCGGGTGCTTAAATCTTGAGGATGCGGTCACCGCGGCCCACGCCGCAGGCGCCGGTCCGGACGGTTTCCAGGATCAGGTCGCTGTCGATTGCCTGGATAAAGGAATCGAGCTTGTCTTGCGCGCCGGTCAGTTCGATCACATAGCTGGAGTCGGTCACATCAACGATGCGGCCGCGGAAGATATCCGCCATGCGCTTCATTTCCTCGCGGTCCTTGCCGATGGCGCGGACCTTGATCAGCATGAGTTCGCGCTCGATGTGGGCGGCTTCCGAGATATCGACCACCTTCACCACATCGACGAGCTTGTTCAGCTGCTTGTTGATCTGCTCGATGACGTCGTCGGACCCGCGCGTGACGATCGTCATGCGCGACAGCGAGGCATCCTCGGTCGGCGCCACGGTCAACGATTCGATGTTGTAGCCGCGCGCCGAAAACAGGCCAGCCACGCGCGAGAGCGCGCCCGCTTCGTTTTCGAGCAGCAAAGAAATGACATGTCGCATAGCGTTTTCAAATCCAGCCAGTAGATCCGAACACTGCGCGATACAGCCTGCCGCAGGGCGACAGCCGCGCCGTGGCGCACCGGTAAGCGCGCCGCAGCGGAGCGGGCCTGATGAGCACCGCCCCCCGCACACACATTCGAAATATCAGAGGTCGTCGGGCGCCAGGATCATTTCGGATAGACCCTTGCCGCCTTGCACCATCGGATAAACGTTCTCGGTCGGGTCGATCTGGAAATCCAGAAAGACCAGTTCATCCTTGCGCTTGAACGCTTCGCGCAAGGCGCCTTCCACATCGGAAGGCTTGGTGATCTGCATGCCGACGTGGCCATAGGCCTCGGCCAGCTTGGCAAAATCGGGCAACGAATCCATATAGGACTCGGAATAGCGGTTGCCGTGGAAGAACTCCTGCCACTGGCGGACCATGCCCAGGTAGCGATTGTTCAGGCTCAGGATCTTGATCGGCAGGCGGTATTGCTTGCAGGTCGACAGTTCCTGGATGCACATCTGGACCGAGCCTTCGCCGGTGACGCACGCCACCGGCGAACCCGGATGCGCCATCTGCACGCCCATGGCGGCCGGCAGGCCGAAGCCCATGGTGCCCAGGCCGCCGGAAGTCACCCAGCGGCGCGGCTTGTCGAAGCGGCAGTACTGCGCACTCCACATCTGATGCTGACCCACGTCGGTAGTCACGAAGGCTTCACCGCCGGTGACCTGCCACAGCTTTTCGAGCACGTACTGCGGCTTGATGACGTCGTCCGAGTTGCGATAGACCAGGCACTTGCGGTCGCGCCAGGTGTCGATCTGGCGCCACCAGCTGGCCAGACTGTCGCTGTCGGCGCGCTCGCCCGAGGCTTCGAGCAGGCGGATCATTTCGTCGAGGACTTCGCCCACGTCGCCCACGATGGGCACGTCGACCTTCACGCGCTTGGAGATCGACGACGGATCGATATCGATGTGGACGATCTTGCGCGGCTCGGAGGCGAAATGCTTGGTGTCGCCGATGACACGGTCATCGAAGCGCGCGCCCACCGCCAGCAGCACGTCGCAGTACTGCATCGCCATGTTGGCTTCGTAGGTGCCGTGCATGCCCAGCATGCCGACGAACTGCTTGTCCGACGCCGGGAAGCCGCCCAGGCCCATCAGCGTGTTGGTCACCGGGTAGCCGAGCAGGCGCGCCAGACGCGTGAGCTTTTCGGCCGCATTGGACAGCACCACGCCGCCGCCCGTGTAGATCATCGGGCGCTTGGCTTCGAGCAACAGCTGCGCGGCCTTCTTGATCTGGCCGTGATGGCCCTTGACCACCGGGTTGTACGAACGCAGCTCGACCTTGTCGGGGTACGAGAATTCGCAGCGCTGGGCCGAGATGTCCTTGGGGATGTCCACCAGTACCGGGCCGGGACGGCCGGACGCGGCGAGGAAAAAGGCCTTGCGCAGGGTCGGCGCGATGTCGCGCACGTCCTTGACCAAAAAATTGTGTTTCACGCAGGGTCGCGTGATGCCGATGGTGTCCACTTCCTGGAAGGCATCCTGGCCGATCACGGCCGATGGCACCTGGCCGCTGATGATGACCAGCGGGATGGAATCCATGTAGGCGGTGGCGATACCCGTCACGGCATTGGTGGCGCCGGGACCGGAGGTAACCAGCGCCACGCCGACCTTTTCGGTCGAGCGGGCAAAGCCGTCGGCAGCATGGACGGCAGCCTGTTCGTGCCGCACCAATACATGGCGGACGGCGTCTTGCTCGAACAGGGCGTCATAAATGAATAGGACGGCGCCGCCAGGATAGCCGAATACGTATTCGACCTTTTCTTCCTGCAGACACCTCACTACAATCTCGGCACCCGTCAAAGTCATTTGCGCTAACCCAGCCGACAGCTTGAAAAGAGCCCGTTAAGTTACCGGGGCGAGGCCGTTTGGTCAAGGTTGCGCGGGCACTGCGCCCAGCCAGGACAAGGCCGGGCCCGAACAAAAAGATCGCGTCCTGGCCTCTCCTTCAGAACTCTCCGACTTCCTGGCAGCCGTCGAACGCCGCGCGTTCCGACAGGCTCAGTTCGCCTTGCGCGACGACGAGGCCGCCCTCGACGTCGTCCAGGACGCCATGATGCGCCTGGCCGAAAAATATGCCCACAAGCCAGCGGCCGAGCTGCCGCTGCTGTTCCAGCGCATCCTGCAAAACGCCATCCGCGACCACCACCGCCGCAGCAAGGTCCGCAACCTATGGGTCACGCTGCTGTCTGCACTGGGGGCCCGGGGCGAAGACGACGAGGGCGATCCGCTGGACAGTATGGAACTGCCCGACGAGGCAGAGGCCCCCGCGACCCCCCACGGAGAATTTGAACAAATTCAAACGCTTGCGCTGATAGAAAAGGAGATAGAACGCCTCCCGCCCCGTCAACGCGAAGCCTTCCTGATGCGTTATTGGGAAGAGATGGACATTGCAGAGACGGCGGCTGCGATGGGGTGTTCGGAAGGCAGCGTGAAAACACACTGCTCACGGGCCACCCACGCACTGGCCGCCGCCCTGCGCGCCAAGGGAGTCACACTATGACCATGAACGAGCAACAGGAACGCGCTTTCGGCCTGAAGGTTCGCAACAAACTCAACGGCAGCACGGCCAGCATGGATCCGGCCGTCACCGAACGTTTGTTTGCCGCCCGCCAGGCCGCGCTGCGCCGCGCCCATCAGGTGCGCACCGAACCGGTCCTGGTCTCGCTCGGTCACAACCTCGCCGACTGGGGCCGCGGCACCTGGCGCCCGCTGCTGCTGGCCGCCGTGCTGATGATCGCCGCCGTCGGCGTCGATTATTGGCAGACGGTGGTGCAGGCACGCGAACTCGAAGAGGTCGACAGCGCCTTGCTGACCAACGACCTGCCCATCAACGCCTATCTCGATCACGGTTTCGCCCGATGGTTACAAGATTCCGGCAAGCGCTGAGCCGCGCATTGCTCGTCGGCGGCTGCCTGCTGGCAGCTCTGGCCTCCCAGGCGGCCCAGCCGGTCGAGCCGCCGTCGGACTGGCGCCACCTGACAGTCGAACAGAAGCGGCTGCTGGCCCCGTTGTCCGCCGAATGGGACACCCTGACGGCGGTGCGCCAGCGCAAATGGCTGGGGATCGCCAACCGCTACCCCACCATGGCATCCGAAGATCAGGCCAAGCTGCGCAGCCGCGTATCGGCCTGGGCCCGCCTGTCGCAGTCCGAGCGCGACGCGGCGCGCGAACAATTCAAGAAGTGGCGCACCACCGCCAGTGACGACAATCGCTCGCTGCACGAACAATGGCTGCAGTACGACGCTTTGCCGGCGGCCGAAAAGCAGCGCCTGAAGCAGGCGCCCCGGCCGGCGCAGCCGGGCAATACGCATGCGCCCAAGCACGTCACCCAGGGCAATGCGCGCATCGCCGACAAAACGCCCGTACAATCGCCCAGACCGACGGCCGCGCCTGCGGAGCCGGTAACGGTGCCGAGCGCGCCGGTGAACAACACGCCTCCCGACACACCCGCCGCCACGCCATGAACATCGCCACGTCGACTGCCGCCACGGACAATCCATCGCCCCGCGCGCAAGTCGAACTGGCCTCCCTGCGGCGGCGCCTCGCCGCCATGCTCTATGAAGGACTACCGGCCTTCGGCGTGCTCGCCGTCGGCGGGCTGGCGCCGCTCACGGCGCTGGGCGTGCTGATGCACATCACCCCACCGGGCTGGTTCCTGTGGCTGTACACCTTTGCGTTGATGGGCGTGTACTTCGTGCTGGCCTGGCGCATCGGCGCCCAGACGCTGGCCATGCAGACCTGGAGCCTGCGCCTGGTCGATGCGGTGAGCGGCAAGCCGCCCACGCAGCGGCAGTTGATCCTGCGTTACGTGCTGGCCTGGCCGTCGCTGCTGTTCATTCTGTCCGGCGTGGGCATCTTGTGGACCGCCTTCGTCGATCGCGACCGCCAGTTCATGCACGACCGCCTGGCCGGCACCTGCATCGTCTTCGTGCCGCGCCCGCGCGCCTGACCCGGCGGCGGCGTCACTCCAGCGCCCGCGCCATCTCCGCCAGCCATTCCTCGACGCCCTCTGCCGGCACCTCCAGGCGCCGCTGGACGAGCGCCGCCTGCGGGTAGCCGCCGACCTCGGACTGACTGTCGATGCGTGCGCCCTGACCGGCGCGGATGTCGGCAATCAGCTGGCGGTCGACGCTGTCGCGATCGCGCGGCCGCGCCCCGGCGCCGACCAACACCGCCTCGCGCACCGCCGCTGCGGGCAGGGGAGACAACCCCGCCACCCAGACGGGGCGCGCATCCAGCCGCTGCACCCCTGGCCCTGTTTGCGCCACCGCCCGGCCTTGGCGATCGAGGGCGATGTTGTCGTCCACAAAGACCTCGCCATTGCCGAAGCCCGAGCCCACCAGGGCCACATTGCCTGCCGTATTCACCCCGTATTGCAGCACGTTGCCGACCACGCTGATCGACGGCGGCCCCGGCAGCGTCCGCCCCACCCATTCCTTGGGGTTGTAGCCCACGCGCACGGCCCAGGTCCCGGGGTTGTAGATGAAGTTGTTGACCACCACGCCGGTGCCATTGGCCTTGAACCACGGATTGCGGTCGTTGTTGTGGGCGTACAGGTTGCCGATGACGGCGACCTCCTGCACATTGTCGTGGATGAGGGTGCCCATCGAGTGGCGCCCCTTGCTGTGCGGCCCGTCGTACAGGCCCTGGGCGATGATGTTGTGGCTCAGCGTGACGTGGCGCGCCGTGCCGGCCGGCCCGTCGTAGCGCTCGCCGGACACCGACAGGTTCTCGTCGGTGCCCCAGGCGAACGAGCAATGATCGACCACCACGTTGTAGGCGTGCTTGCCGGCAATCGACACGTCGCGTTCGAAGCCGCTCTGCCTGGCCTGACCGGCGTCACCGATGCGAAAGCGCAGATGCTGCATCAGCACGTCGTGCGTGCCGATGTAGAGGCCACCCCGGATCAGCGTGATCCCCGGGCTCGGGGCAGTCTGCCCGGCAATGGTGACGAAGGGCTCGCGCAGGGCCAGGTCTTTCTGGTCCAGATCGATGACGCCACCGACTTCAAAAACGATGATGCGCGGCCCGCGCGCCTCCAGCGCCGCGCGCAGCGAGCCCGGCCCGGGGATCACGCTGATCCGGGGTGGCCTCTACATCGGCAC
>JASGFB010000037.1:0-37011 GCA_047605765.1 Rhodocyclaceae bacterium | reverse complement strand
CGAGCATTGTCCGGCCCAGGCCGGGCTGAGCACTCAGATAACCGTCGAGGTGCTCGAACTGCACCGTGATTTCTATGCCAAGGCGGTGGTCTGACCGCCGGTTTCCCAGTCATGCCGAATCAACGCTTCTACACTCTTACCGCATCGTGCCCCGACCGCGTGGGCATCGTGGCGCGCGTATCGTCCTTCATCGCCGAGCTGGGGGGCTGGATTCTCGAAACCAACCTGCACGCCGACCCCGAAGACAATCGTTATTTCATGCGCATCGAGGTCAAGGCCGACTCGCTGCCTTTCCTGCTGGCTGAGTTCCGCGATCGTTTCCGCCCGCTGGCCGAAGAGTTCGGCATGGACTGGAAGATCAACGACAGCGCGGTCAAGAAGCGCGTGGTGCTGATGGTCAGCAAGCAGGAACACTGCCTGTACGACCTGCTGGCGCGCTGGCAGAGCAAGGAACTGGATATCGAGATCCCGTGTGTGATCTCCAACCACGATACCTTCCGTGGCTTTGTCGAATGGCACGGCATCCCGTTCCATCACGTGCCGGTCACGCCCGACAACAAGGCGGCCGCTTACGCCGAAGTCCAGCGTATCTTCGAGGACGTGCGTGGCGACACCATGGTGCTGGCGCGCTACATGCAGATCCTCTCGCCCGCGCTGTGTGCGGCCTACCCGGCGCGCATCCTCAACATCCACCATAGCTTCCTGCCCAGCTTCGTCGGCGCCAAGCCGTACCACCAGGCCTACAACCGGGGCGTCAAGCTGATCGGCGCAACCTGCCACTATGTGACGGCCGAGCTGGACCAGGGCCCGATCATCGAGCAGGACGTGATCCGCGTGGACCATTCCGACTCGCCGGAAGACATGGTCCGCTATGGCAAGGACATCGAAAAGACCGTCCTGGCGCGCGCCCTGCGCCACCATCTCGAAGACCGTGTGCTGGTGCACGGCAACAAGACCGTCGTCTTCCGCTGATCGGTGGCGCCCCTGCGGGGCGCATCGCCGCGGCGCGTATCTTGCTGGGCCTCGCCCCTGCCTGGCCTGGGGACGGGGCGCCACGCCCCTCTCCTGATGCCGGGACGCGTCGGCGCGGCCCGCGCCGGCTCCATGTCGAATCAATCGGAGACAGACTATGCGCGCACTGTGGGTGGCAGCCTTGGCCGCGGCGACGGCCTCGGGCGGCGCGGTGGCGGGTGAGCACGGCATTTACGGCGGCATCAGCACACTCGGCGTCGGCGTTGGCTACAAGTACAGCTTCAATGAGCGATTCGGCCTGCACGTCGGCTACAACGGCGGCCAGCTCAACGGTTCCATCACCGAAGACGACGTCGACTACGACGGCAAGGCCAAGCTCAATTCGGTCGAATTGATCGCCGATTACCACCCATTCGGCAACGGTTTTGCCATTTCGGCCGGTATTTTGTACAACAAGAACAAATTCACCGCCGATGGCAGCTCTTCGGCGACCTCGATCACCATCAATGGACAGACCTACGTGGGGGTGAGTCCGTCCGCCCATTACGACGCCCGGCTCGATGACGACAAGTGGTCGCCCTACATCGGCGTTGGCTGGAGCAGCAACCCGGCAGGAGCGCCGGGCTGGGCCTTCAACGCGCGGCTCGGTGTGCTGTTCCAGAATCCCAAGGGCTCGCTGAGCACCTCGGGTATCGTCGATACCACCGGCACGCTGGAACGCAATCGTGCCGACGCCGAACGTTCGCTCAACGACGACCTGGACAAGGTCAAGGTGTACCCCGTCATCGGCCTGGGGGCCTCGTACGCATTCTGATGAGCATGAAAAAGGCCGCCCGACGGCGGCCTGTAGCCTGCGGCGCGCGGGCCTCAGCCGCCGTAGATCAGATAGACCTGCAGCAGCATCAGCAGCAGTACCAGGGCCGCCAGCGCCCAGGTGGCGCGCGTCTGCCGTTGCTGCTGGCGTTCCAGGCTGGCGATCTGTTCCGGCAGCAGGTCGCGGCCTTCATTGAGCAACGCCCGGTGCACCAGGCGCGGCATCTGCGGCATGATCACCGCCCAGTTGGGCGCTTCTTCCTTGACGTGACGCACCAGCGCCCGCCAACCCACCTGCTCGTTCATCCAGCGTTCCAGGAACGGCTTGGCGGTCTTCCACAGATCGAGATCCGGATCGAGCTCGCGGCCCAGGCCTTCGATATTGAGCAGCGTCTTTTGCAGCATCACCAGTTGCGGCTGGACTTCCATGTTGAAGCGGCGGGCCGTCTGGAACAGGCGCAGCAGCGTCTTGCCGAACGAAATGTCGCGTAGCGGCTTGTCGAAGATTGGCTCGCAGACGGCACGGATGGCCGTTTCGAAGTCGTCCACACGGGTGTCGGCCGGCACCCAGCCCGCGTCGACGTGGGCCTGTGCCACCCGGCGGTAATCACGCTGGAAGAAGGCCAGGAAGTTGGTCGCCAGGTACTGCTTGTCGCGCTCGTTGAGCGTGCCCATGATGCCGAAGTCGAGTGCGACGTACTGTCCGCGATGTGGTCCTTCGGTCGTCACGAAGATGTTGCCGGGGTGCATGTCGGCATGGAAGAAGCCGTCGCGGAACACCTGCGTAAAGAAGATTTCGACCCCGGCGCGCGACAGCGCCGACATATCGACGCCCTGATTGCGCAGTGTCTCGGTCTGGGAGATCGGCGTGCCGTACATGCGCTGCATCACCATGACGGTCGAGGCGCAGAAATCCCAGTACACCTCGGGCACCGCCAGCAGGGCGGAATCTCGGAAATTGCGCCGCAACTGCGAGCAGTTGCCGGCTTCGCGCATCAGGTCGAGTTCATCGAGCAGGTGGCGCGAGAACTCGGCCACCACTTCGCGCGGCTTCAGGCGGCGGCCTTCCACCCAGATCTTCTCGATCAGCGTGGCGGCCACTTCCATCAGCGCCACGTCGTTGGCGATGATGTTGGCGATGCCCGGGCGCAGCACCTTGATGGCCACTTCGGTGCCATCGGGCAGTTCGCCGAAATGCACCTGGGCGATGGAGGCCGAAGCGACCGGCGTGCGCTCGAAGCGGTGGAACACCTGGTCGACCGGCAGGCCGTATTCGGCTTCGAGCAGCCGCACCGCCAGTTCGCTGTCGAAGGGCGGTACGCGGTCCTGTAACTTGGACAGTTCGATGACCAGGTCGGCCGGCAGCAGGTCGCGCCGCGTCGACAGCATCTGGCCGAACTTGACGAAGATCGGGCCGAGCGATTCGAGCGCCAGGCGCAGGCGCACCGCGCGCGGCTCGGCAAAGCGTCGCGTCGGCAGCAGGCGGCGCAGCCATTCGCCCACCCGCGTGGTCGATGCGCGATCGAGGATCATCTGGTCCAGGCCAAAACGGAGGCTGACGCGGACTATCTTGGCGAGGCGAAACAGACGCACGGCGCGAGGGGGCTCCAGGCAGTAAAGGTGCGATGTTAACCGAAAGGCACGGTGCGGTCCCAGCCCGCACGCGTGTGCCGCGCCGGGGGCGCTGCGGCGTCGCGGTACAATCGCCCACCTTTCCATTCGTCTGAAGGTCGACTTCCATGTCCCGTCCGCACAACGATACTTTGCTGCGTGCCCTGCTGCGCGAGCCGACCGATTACACGCCCGTGTGGCTGATGCGTCAGGCTGGCCGCTACCTGCCCGAATACCGCGCCACGCGTGAGCGCGCCGGCAGTTTCATGGATCTGTGCCGGTCGCCTTCGCTGGCCTGCGAAGTGACCCTGCAGCCGCTGGACCGCTATGCGCTGGACGCCGCCATTCTGTTTTCCGACATCCTGACGGTGCCGGACGCCATGGGCCTGGGCCTGTCGTTCGTCGAAGGCGAAGGGCCGCGCTTTGCCCGCCCGCTGCGTGAGGCGGCCGCCATCGAAGCCCTGGCGGTGCCGCCGATGGAATCGCTGCGCTACGTGTTCGATGCGGTGGCGGAAATCCGCCGTGCGCTGAAGGATTCGGTGCCGTTGATCGGCTTTGCCGGCAGCCCGTTCACGCTCGCCTGCTATATGGTCGAAGGGGGCGCCAGCAGCGATTTTCGGCACATCAAGACGCTGATGTACACGCGCCCCGAATTGCTGCACCACATCCTGGATGTGAACGCCCGCACGGTGACGGCGTATCTCAACACCCAGATCGAGCAGGGGGCGCAGGCGGTGATGGTGTTCGACTCCTGGGGCGGCGTGCTGTCGCCCGCGGCCTATCGCGAATTCTCCCTGTACTACATGCAGCAGATCGTCGATGGTCTGACGCGCCGCCACGACGGCGAAGATGTTCCGGTGATCCTGTTCACCAAGGGCGGCGGCCAATGGATCGAAGACCTGGCGGTGACAGGCTGTGACGCCCTCGGCCTGGATTGGACGACCGATATCGGCGTGGCGCGTGCCCGCGTCGGCGAACAGGTCGCCCTGCAGGGCAATCTCGACCCCAGCATCCTGCTCGGTCGCCCGGAGACCGTGGCCGCCGAGGCGCGCCGGGTGCTGGACGACTATGGTCCGTTCAATGGGCATGTCTTCAATCTGGGGCACGGGATCTCGCAGTACACGCCGCACGACAACGTTCGTGTGCTGGTCGATACGGTGCACAGCTATAGCCGCGAGGTGCGCGAAAGCGTGCGCGCGCCGGACGGTGCCGGTGACGAAGTCTGGGATGGCAACAGCCATTGACAAGCACGAAAGCCGGGGGCATTTGGCCTCCTGCGCGACGAACGTGCCCGCAGAGTGGGTACGTTACACATTTTTTACATCTGGCCACTATGCACAGGCCGTCCGCATGCGGCTCTCCGGGCTATGCAAAGTGAATAATCCAATGGGGTCGGGCACCGACAGGCGATGACTTATGCACAAGCAGGCGGGGGCTGATAAGCGCCCTTTTCAATGACCTGCATCAATGATTGTTATGGTGTTAAGTCATTGAAATAACGATAATTTTGCGGGTGGTGGCGCGCTTAGCATGAAAAACCAAGCTTAAGCAAGGGCCACGAGCGCAGGCTTTGTTCGAACCCTACTCACATTTTTATCCACAGGCTGCCGTGGAAAAAACCGAATGCCCGCCACACCAAAGGCTTGCCCGCTAATTGCGCTAAATGACTTCACGTCTGTGAAGTAACTTATTGATCGATATACAAAAACAAACAGTACGCCCTGCCGTGAAGCGCATAGTCCGCATCGCCCTCCCGCTCCCCAAGCCGCAACTCTTTGATTACCTGGCCGAATCCATCGATTCGGTGGCGGTGGGGGCGTGCGCGCGCGTGCCCTTCGGGGTAGGCGAGAAGACCGGCGTCATTGTTGCGCTGGACCCCACGGACGCCCCGCCTGTGGACAAATTGAGACAGGTCACCGAGCTGTTGTCGGACGTGCCGCCCCTGCCGCCTGCATGGCTGGCGCTGACCGAGTTCGCCGCCCGCTATTACCAGCATCCGCTGGGTGAAGTAGTGGCGACCGCGCTGCCGCCCGGTCTCAAGCGGGCGGTGCGCCTGCCGCGTGAAGACGACCCGGTCCTGGGGGTCACCACGGCCGGCCGCGCCGCGCTGGCCGAGGCCCGGCGCAGCACCCAGGCCCTGGCCGTCGCCGCCCATCTGGCGGAGCACGGTCCGGCGCGCCGCGCGGCCTTGCTCGAAGCCTTGGGGGCCGTGGCCATTCGCGAGGCGCGCAAACGCGGCTGGGTCGACGCCGTGCCGCCGGGCTCGGACATCCGGCCGGTGGCCCAGATGGCACTCAACGACGAACAGGCCGATGCGGTGCGGACGGTGGCCGAATCCTTCGGCCGCTTTGCGCCTTTTCTGCTGCATGGCGTCACCGGCAGCGGCAAGACCGAGGTCTATCTGCAGTTGATCGCCGCTGCGCTGGCGCGGGGCGAACAAGCGCTGATGCTGGTGCCGGAAATCGGGCTCACGCCGCAATTGCTCGAACGCGTGGCGGCACGTTTCCCCGGCGCGCGGTGGCTGGCGCTGCACAGCGGCCTGGCCGACGGCGCGCGTTCGCGCGGCTTTGTGCAAGCCTTGCGCGGCCAGATCGACATCGTCATCGGCACCCGCCTGTCGGTGTTCGTGCCGCTGGCAAAGCTGGGGCTGATCGTCATCGATGAAGAGCACGACGCCTCCTTCAAGCAGCAGGAAGGGCTGCGCTACTCGGCACGCGACCTTGCCGTATGGCGGGCCCACCACGAACAGGTGCCGATCGTGCTCGGTTCTGCCACGCCCTCGCTGGAAACCTGGTTGCACGGCCAGACCGGCCGCTATACGCGCCTGGCCATGCCACGTCCGGCGGTGGCGGCGCGGCCGCCCACCATGCAAGTGGTGGATACGCGGCGCGCCAAGCTCGACCAGGGCATGTCCGGCCCCTTGCTGCGCGCCATCGAAAGCCGTCTGGCGGCCGGTGAGCAGAGCCTGGTCTTCTTGAACCGGCGCGGCTACGCACCGGTGGTGACCTGCGGCAACTGCGGCTGGGTGAGTGCCTGCCAACACTGTTCGGCCAACATGGTGTTCCACCACGCCGACGGCTTGCTGCGCTGCCATCATTGCGGTGCCGAACAGCGCGCACCGCGTGCCTGCCCCAAGTGTGGCGCGCAGGATATCCACGCTTTCGGACGCGGCACTCAACGGCTCGAAGAGCGCCTGGCCGAACATTTTCCCGACGCACGCATCCTGCGCGTGGATCGCGACGCCGTGCGCACGCCGGCCCAGTGGGAAGCCGTGCGCGATCGTATCGCCGCCGGCGAGGTCGACGTGCTGGTGGGGACGCAGATGCTGGCCAAGGGGCATGACTTTCCGCGCCTCACCCTGGTGGCCGTGGTGGGCGCCGATGCGTCGCTGTTCTCGGCGGACTATCGCGCCCCCGAGCGCCTGTTCCAGCAATTGATGCAGGTGGCGGGGCGCAGCGGGCGCGGCACCTTGCCGGGCGAAGTGATCATCCAGACGGAATTCCCCGACAACGATCTGTACCGGCATCTGGCGCGGCAGGACTACGGCGGCTTTGCCGGCCTGCTGCTGCGCGAGCGCGAGCAGGCCGGCTTTCCGCCCTACAGCTACCATGCCGTCCTGCGCGCCGAGGCGCCGGCCCTGGCTGACGCGGTGGCCTTCCTGGGGGCGGCGCGCAGCGCCGCCGTGGCGCTCGATAGCGAGGTCCGCCTGTTCGACGTGGTGCCCATGCGCCTGGTGCGCCGTGCCCGCCTGGAGCGCGCGCAACTGGTGATCGAGGCCGATACGCGCCCGGCGCTGCAGAACATGCTGACGACCTGGGTGGCCGGCCTCTACGCGCTCAAGGCACCGCGCGACCTGCGCTGGCACATCGACGTCGATCCCATTGAACTGTAGGCCGGACGACGACCTGCCCGTGCGATGCGCCGCCACAGCCATTACCATGGCGGCCGTGCACGCTTTTTCACATTTATTTCGCTTTCACGAGGACTCGCCATGACTTTCACCGACAGGCTCACCGCCGCCTGGCAGCGCAACGACTCACTGCTGTGCGTGGGGCTCGATCCGGATGAAGCGAAGCTGCCCGATCACCTGCGTGGCCAGCCCGACGCCACCTACCAGTTCTGCAAGGACATCGTCGACGCCACCGCCGATCTGGTATGCGCCTTCAAGCCGCAGATTGCCTATTTCGCCGGCGCCGCCGCCGAAGATCAGTTGCAGGCGCTGATGGCGTATATCCATCGCACTTATCCGGATATCCCCGTCATTCTCGATGCCAAGCGCGGCGACATCGGCGCGACCGCGACGCAATACGCGCGCGAAGCCTTCGAGCGTTTCCAGGCCGACGCGCTCACCGTGAACCCCTACATGGGGTTCGATTCGGTCGAGCCCTACCTGGCGTACGAAGATCGCGGTCTCATCGTGCTGTGCCGGACCAGCAACGCCGGCGGGTCGGATTTGCAGAATCTCGATCTGGCGGCGGGCGGCAAGCTCTACCAACATGTGGCACGCATGGTCGCCACCCAATGGAATGCCAAGGGGCAATGCGCGTTGGTGGTGGGGGCGACGTTCCCGCAGGAACTGGCAGACGTGCGCGCCATCGTCGGCGACATGCCGCTGCTGGTGCCGGGTGTCGGTGCCCAGGGCGGCGATGTGCAGGCCACGGTGACGGCGGGCCGCACGGCGGCGGGCGCCGGTTTGATGATCAATTCCTCACGCGCCATCCTGTACGCCGGTCGGGGCGAGGATTTTGCCGCCGCTGCGCGCCTGGCCGCCCAGGCAACGCGGGACGCCATCAACAAGTACCGCGCATAAAAAAAGGGGCAAATCGCAAAACTGTTTTGCGGCATATCCCCAAGACCGGCTCCACGCTTCAGTTCGCGGCGGGCGGCACCGTTAAGGCGGTGTCGCCCCCAGTGCCATGGCGCTTTCCCCCAACACCCGACTCCGACGATGTCTCAAGGCCTCGAAACTTTCATGTGGCGCAGTTCCCTGCCCTGGCAGGACCTGATCGCCGTTGCCGAGCGTGTCATCGCGCGCTGGCGCACGGCCACCGAATTCGTCGTTCGCATCGATGATCGCGAACGTATCTGGACCGTTCGCCACCACAGCACCCCGCAGCCGTTCTTCGTCCTGGCGGAGGACAACCTGCGCGGTTCGGCGCCGCGCATCGGCAACCCGCTGCCGGTGCTGCTGATGCTGGGCATGACGCGCCAAAGCCCCGGCTGCCTGACCTTGGCATTCGCCAATGGCAAGGAGATCGATCCGCAGCGTTTCGACCTGGCCGATCTGACCGGGCTGCTGCCGCATGCCACGCACGCCGTCCACCGGCGGCTGGCCGAACTCGCGCTGGCGGTGGACTGAGGGCGCTGCCCTTAAGTCGTGCCTGCCCGTTTTGGCGGGGAATTCGCCGCGCATGCCAGGCTCCAAACGGTAGTCTAGCCAGTGTGCATCCGCACCGGCTTTTCTACGGATCCTGCCGCCATGAATCGTCTTGCGCACGAGACCTCGCCGTATCTGCTGCAGCACGTCGACAACCCGGTCGACTGGTGGCCTTGGGGCGAGGCGGCCCTGGCCGCCGCGCGCGCGCAGGACAAGCCGATCCTGCTGTCGGTGGGATACTCGGCTTGCCACTGGTGCCACGTCATGGCCCACGAGTGCTTCGAGGATGCCGAGGTGGCGGCCGTGATGAACGCGCATTTCATCAACATCAAGGTCGATCGCGAAGAGCGCCCCGATATCGATCAGATCTACCAGGCGGCGCATCAGATGTTGACGCAGCGGGGAGGCGGGTGGCCGCTGACGATGTTCCTCACCCCCGATGGCACGCCGTATTTCGGCGGCACCTATTTCCCGCGCCGTGCGCGCGCCGGCTTGCCCGGCTTCGGTGATCTGCTCGAACGCGTGGCCGACGCCTATCGCACGCAACGCGTCGCCATCGCCACCCAGAACGACAGCATGCGTGTGGCCCTGCAGCGCACCCTGCCGCACACCGCTGCGCCCGCGGCGCTGGCGAGCGTGCCCATTGCCCAGGGCATCCGCGAGCTGCTGGCCACCTTCGACAGCAAGAATGGCGGCTTTGGCGGCGCGCCGAAGTTTCCGCACCCGTCCGATCTGGCTCTGCTGCGCGAGGCCGCCGATGGGGGCGACGCGGATGCCCGCCACGCCTGGCTGCTGAGCCTGCGCCGCATGGCCGAGGGCGGGCTGTACGATCAGCTCGGCGGCGGCTTCGCGCGCTATAGCGTCGATGAGCGCTGGAACATTCCGCATTTCGAAAAAATGCTCTATGACAACGGCGCATTGCTGGAACTGTACGCCGATGCCTACGCCGTCACCCGCGACGATCTGTTCGCGCGCGTGCTGACCGATACGGCGCAATGGGTGGTGCGCGACATGCAATCACCGCAGGGCGGCTATTACGCGGCCTTCGATGCCGATTCCGAGGGCGAGGAGGGGCGCTACTACGTGTGGCAGCGCGACGAGATCGCGCGTCTGTTACCGGACGAGACCACCCGCGCCGTGTTCATGGAGCACTTCGGGCTCGATAGCCGGGCGAACTTCGACGATGCCGCCTGGCATCTCTACGTGGCGCGCCCATTGGCCGACGTGGCGGCCCGTCTGGGGCTGAGCGAAGCCGCTGCGCGCCGCCGCCTCGATGCCGCCCGCCTGGTGTTGCTCAACAGCCGCCAGCAACGCGTGGCGCCCGCCCGCGACGACAAGATCCTGGCCAGCTGGAACGGCCTCATGATCGCCGGCATGGCACGTGCCGCCACCGTCATGCGGGCACCGCCATGGCTGGCGTCGGCGCAGCGCGCGATGGACTGCGTGCGCCAGACGCTGTGGCGTGACGGGCGCCTGCTCGCCACCAGCAGGAACGGGCAGGCGCACCTGAACGCCTACGTCGACGATCACGCCTATCTGCTGCATGCGGCGCTGACCCTCATGACGGCCGCTTTCCGCCCGCAGGACCTGCGCTTTGCCTGCGTGCTGGCCGATGCCTTGCTGGAAGACTTCGAAGACCGGGAGCGCGGGGGTTTCCATTTCACGCGCCACGATCACGAGCAATTGATCCTGCGTCCCAAGCCGGGTCATGACAACGCCATGCCGTCCGGCAATGGCATGGCCGCCTATGCCTTGCAACGGCTCGGGCATCTGGTGGGCGAGCCGCGCTATCTCGATGCCGCCGCGCGTGCGCTGCAAGTGTTCTATCCGTCCATGGCCGCCAATCCGCGCGGCTACAGCAGCATGCTCCTGGCCCTGCGCGAACACCTTGCGCCGCCGACTCTGGTGGTGTTGCGGGGCCAGCCGGCCGCCATGGCTCCATGGGCTTTGGCGATCGCCGAGCGCGCGCGCGTCCACGAGTATGCGATCGTCGTGCCCGACGGCGTGCCCGATCTGCCTGCTGCGCTCGACAAGCCCGCCGGGGGCGGCGCCTGGGTATGCACCGGCAGCGCGTGCCTGCCCCCGGCGTACGACTTGCCGGCGTTGATGCGCAGTCTCGACAGCCCCTCCTGAGGCCCGCTCGGGCCGCTGCAGAAAAGCGGCAAAACAAATCAGGAAATCATCGTTGGCCGGGCTTGTGGCCCGATCTATGCTCGGCGGACCGGGTGCCGCCAGCCGGTGGCGCCGTTCCTGAACGCGATCCGAGCCATGACCCGCCATACCATTGTCATCAGTGAATTCATGGACGCGCCCGCCGTGGCGCGTCTGGCTTCCCTCTTCGATGTGCACTACGCGCCGACGCTGGTCGATCAACCGGCCGAATTGCTGGCCGCTGCGCGCCAGGC
This sequence comes from Rhodocyclaceae bacterium, assembly GCA_047605765.1. Taxonomy (GTDB): domain Bacteria; phylum Pseudomonadota; class Gammaproteobacteria; order Burkholderiales; family Rhodocyclaceae; genus JBGVSA01. The sequence continues at coordinate 25,833 of JASGFB010000037.1, read as the reverse complement.
CGATGCACTGATCGTGCGCAATCGCACGCAGGTGCGCGGTGCGTTGCTGGACGCGCTGCACGATGGCGCTGTCATCGGGCGCCTGGGCGTCGGCCTCGACAACATCGACGTTGACGCCGCTCACCGGCGCGGCATCGAGGTGATTCCGGCCACTGGCGCCAATGCCGACAGCGTGGCCGAGTACGTCATCGCTACCGCGCTGGTGCTGCTGCGCGGCAGCCTGCTGTCCACCCACGAGGTGGCCGCCGGCCAGTGGCCGCGAACACGCCTGTCGGGTGGCCGTGAAGCGGCCGGCAAGCAAGTGGGGCTGATCGGTTTCGGTGACATCGGGCAGCGCGTCGCGCGTCTGGCGCAGGCCCTTGGCATGCACGTGGTGGCACATGACCCGCATCGGCCCGTTGACGACCCGGTGTGGCAGGCCGAGGCCGTGCGGCCGGTCACGTTGGAGGCGCTGCTGGCCGAATCGGATGTCATCAGCTTGCACCTGCCGCTGCTGCCGACGACGCGGGGCCTGCTGGATGCGGCCCGCCTGGCCCGGATCAAGGCGCGCGCGGTGCTGATCAACACGGCACGGGGTGGCATCGTGGACGAAACGGCACTGGCCGATGCCCTCGTGCGGGGGCAACTGGCGGGCGCGGCGGTCGACGTCTTCGAGCACGAGCCGCTGCCGTCGGGGTCGCCCTTGGCCGGCGCGCCCAACCTCATCCTGACCCCGCACGTGGCGGGTGTCACCGAAGAATCCAACACACGCGTCAGTGCTGTGATCGCCGAAGCCGTGACGCAGGCCTTGCAAGCGCGGGAGGTCGCCGATGGCCTACGTTGATCTGAATAGCGCACGTGCACTGGCGGAGCGTGCGCTGCACGCCGCCGGTGCGAATGCCCATGCGGCCGCCAGCACGGCACGCGCACTGGTGGCCGCCGAACGTGATGGCCTGGCATCGCATGGCTTGTCGCGTGTGCCGCAATACGCCGCGCATCTGCGTTCGGGGCGCGTCAATGGCGATGCCGAGGCAAGCGTCGTGCGCGCCCAGGGCGGCGCGGTGCTGGTGGACGCACGCGAAGGTTTTGCCTTCCCGGCCATCGAGTTGGCCGTCAGCGTGGCCATCGATCGCGTCGCCGAACAGGGGGTGGTGTTTGCCGGCGTGGCCAACAGTCATCATTTCGGTGTCGCCGCCTACCATCTGCGCGAGGTCGCCGCGCACGGTCTGGTGGGCTTGGCATTCGGCAACTCGCCGGCCGCCATCCCGGCGTGGGGCGGCCGGCGCGCGGTGTTCGGCACCAATCCCATCGCCGCGGTGTTCCCGCGCCGTGATGCCGCGCCGCTGGTGATCGACCTGAGTCTGTCGGAAGTGGCGCGTGGCAGATTGATGGTGGCCGCGCGTGAGGGCCGCTCGATTCCCCTGGGCTGGGCACTGGACAGCAGTGGCCAGCCGACCACCGATCCCCAGGCCGGCTTGGCGGGCATGATGGCGCCGGCCGGCGGCGTCAAAGGCGCTTTGCTGGCCCTGGTGGTGGAATTGCTGGTGACGACGCTGACGGGGGCTGCGCTCGGCTTCGAGGCCGATTCGTTCTTTGTCGACGCCGGCAATCGTCCGCGCATTGGCCAGGCCTTCCTGGTGCTCGATCCGGGCGCGCTGGCGGGGCGGGAGGTCTTCCACGAACGTCTGGAGACGCTGCTCGCCTACATGCTGCAGGACGAGGACGTTCGCCTGCCTGGCACCCGTCGATTGGCCGCGCAGGCCGCCAGCGCCGAGGTCATCGATATTCCGGATGCATTACTGGCGCAGTTGCACGCCTTGGCTGGCTGAAAGAACACGGGCGCCTTCACGGCGCCTGTTCTCATACGGTGCGAACTGCGTCAGCTATGCATGCCCCAGCGTCGTACGGTGCGTGCTTCGATGGCGCGGAAGACCAGATTGTCCACGGCCAGCCCGATGATGATGACGGTGAGCAGGCCGGCGAACACCGAGGGGATTTCCAGTTGGTTCTTGTTCTCGTAGATGAACCAGCCCAGGCCGCCGCCACCGGAGCTGACGCCGAACACCAGCTCGGCCGCGATCAACGTCCGCCAGGCAAAGGCCCAGCCGATCTTGAGCCCGCTGAGAATGCTCGGGAAGGCGGCCGGGATGAGGATCGTCGCCACCAGCCGCAGGCCTGACAAGCCGTAGTTGCGGCCCACCATGCGCAGGGTTGGCGACACCGCCTTGAAGCCGCCGTGCGTGTTGAGCGCCACCGGCCACAGCACCGAGTGGACCAGCACGAAGACCAGGCTGGCATGGCCCAGCCCGAACCAGATCAGCGACAAAGGCAGCAGCGCGATGGCCGGCAAGGGGTTGAACATGGCGGTCAGCGTTTCGAGCAGATCGTTGCCGATGCGCGAGCCCACGGCGAGGGCGGTGACCAGGGCCGCCAGCGCAATGCCAATGGCGTAGCCGGTGAGCAGGGTGTGCAGCGTGAAACCGGCGCGCTTGAGCAGATTCCCCGACACGAGGCCGTCCCACAAGGCCGCCAGGGTGTCGGTGAAGGTCGGGAACAGCAACGGATTGTCGAGATGGGTGGCGTAGGTCTGCCACAACGCGGCCAGCACCACGAGGATCAGCGCTTTGCGCAGCGCGGCGATCTGCCACAGGCGCTCGAACGGTCCCAGGTTGTGGAGGGGGGCATCGCTGCCGCCACGCGGGCGGGCCACCGGGGCGGCGAGTGTGAGTTGCGATTGTTCAGGCATGAGCGGCCTCGCGCGCGGACGCTTCGGCGAACAGCGTCTCGTGGATACGGGTGGACAGAAGCTTGCCGTCGGCATCGGGCAGATCCTGCCCGTCGCTGGCGATTTCGGTGATGACCTGGCCGGGATGCGGCGACAACAACAGGATGCGATTGCCCAGGCGAATCGCTTCCGGGATCGAATGCGTCACGAACAACACGGTGAACTGCGTGTCCTGCCACAGGCGCAGCAATTCATCCTGCATGGTGCGTCGGGTGAGGGCGTCGAGGGCGGCGAAGGGCTCATCCATCAGAATGATGTCGGGCTCCATCGCCATGCCGCGCGCAATGGCCACGCGCTGCTTCATTCCGCCCGACAAGGTGTGCGGAAAGCTGTCGGCGAAGCCTTCCAGCCCCACCTTCTTCAGGTAGCGCAGCGCGTGCGTGTGTGCCGCCTCACCGCGCAGCTTGCCGCTGGCTTCGAGTCCGAAGCGCACGTTCTGGAGCACGGTTTTCCACGGCAACAATTGGTCGAATTCCTGGAACACCATGACGCGATCGGCGCCGGGGCGGGTGATCGGAGCGCCCTTGAGCAGCAGGCGCCCTTCGGCGGGCGTGATGTAGCCGCCCACGGCCTTGAGCAACGTCGACTTGCCGCAGCCCGACGGACCGAGCAACACGTAGCGATCCCCGCGCCGCACCGAAAAGCTGACGCGATGCGTGGCGGTGACCACGCGCTCGCGGGTCTTGTAGCGCAGGGTGACGCCGTGGACGTCGAGCAGCGGCGTGGTCATGGTTCAGCTCCCGGGCAGGGCGTGTACTTCAGGGAAAAAGAATTCCTTCCACGTGGCGGGTTTCTGCTTGATGGTGCCGATCTTGTAGAGGAAGTCGGAGAACTTGGTGACGTTCTGCGGCGTGGTGGTGAAGATCACCTGCGGGTCGTTGAGGATCTTGTAGATGTCTTGCACCGAATCCTTGTCCTTGGATAGATCCAGATAACGCTGCGCGGCGGCGCGTTTGTCGCGGTTGATGAGGGCGGTGGCCTCTTCGTAGGCCTTCAGGAAGGCCGCGTAGAGCTTGGGATTGTTGTCGTGAAAGCGGCGGCTGCCGTACAGCACGTTGAAGGTGGCCGGGCCGCCCAGCACGTCGTACGAATTGAGCACGGTGTGAACGCCCGGCGTTTCCAGCTCGCGTTGCGAGAACGGGGGCGCCGTGAAGTGGGCGGAGATTTCGCCGACGCCGGACAGCAGCGCGGCCAGCCCGTCCGGGTGCGCCAGCGACACCGTCAGCGGATCGAGCTTGAACTGCTGCCCCTCGCCGAACGTCTGCAGCGCCGCCATCTGCAACACCACCGGCTGGAATCCCACTTTGACCGCCGGCACGGCGATCTTGTCCTTGTCGGTGAAGTCGCGGATCGACTTGATCTTGGGATTGCGCGTGTTGAGCAGGTTGGGCATCGAGTTCATCGCCGCGATCAGCTTGACGTCGCCGCGCGTCTTGTCCCACAGCGTGATGGCCGGCGGCACACCGGCCGAGGCGATGTCGAGCGAATTGGACAGCAGCGCGTCGTTCATGACGTTGGCACCGGCAAAGGTGGCCCAGGTGACTTTCACATCGCCCAGCCCGGCAGCCTTGGCGTGCTTTTCGACGAGCTTGTCGTTCTCGATGATGAGCATCGGCAGGTAGCTGATGCCGTATTGCTTGGCGATGCGTAGTTCGCTCGCTTCGGCGTGGGCCCATTGGGCGCCTGCCGCCAGGGTGACGCCGAGCGCCACCGAAAGAATGCGTGAGTACATGTCTTGAAGGGTCCGGATGAGGATGATCGGGTCAGGCGCTGCGATACAGCTTGGTGAGCACGAATTCGCGATGGCCGAGCGCCTCGGCCGCCGTCAGGCGCCCGTTGGCGGTACGCAGCAATTCGGCGAGCAAAGCGTCGCCGGCCTGGTCCAGGTTGATCTGGCGTTGCAGCAGCCCCGAGCAGTCGTAGTCGATGTGCTCACCCATCGTGCGCACAGTGCGTGGATTGGCCGTCAGCTTGATGACCGGCAGGATGGGGTTGCCGATGACGTTGCCTTGGCCGGTGGGGAACAGATGGACGGCAAAGCCGGCCGCTGCCGCCAGCGTCACCATTTCGGCCGCCGCCGAGCTGGAATCCATGAACCACAGGCCGGGGCCCGCGGGCGCTTCGGCTGGCTCCAGCACGCCGTCGACGCGGCAGCGCTTGCCGATTTTCTGAATGTTGCCCAGCGCCTTTTCTTCGATGGTGGTCAGGCCACCGGCGATGTTGCCCTTGGTCGGTTGCGACTCGGACAGATCGTTGGTCTTGTTGGCGACGATGAAGTCGTTGTACGCCTGCCAGGTGCGCAGAAAATGCGCGCCGATGTCGGGCGTGCGGGCCCGCGCCGCCACCAGGTGCTCGCCACCGGTGATCTCGGATGTTTCGCCAAAGAGCAGGGTGGTGCCCGCGTCGTACAGCTTGTCGAAGGCATTGCCGACGGTCGGATTGGCGCCGCAGCCGGAGGTCGTGTCGGATTCGCCGCACTTGGTCGACACCCACAGCTCGCGTATGTCGTGTTCGGTGCGGCGCCGCTCGGAGGCCCACTGCAGGTAATCCTTGGCTGCCCGCGAAGCGGCAGCGATGGTGGCGATGTCGCCGTTCAGCTCGATCGAAAATCCGATCACGGGCTTGCCGGTGGCGGCGATGCCATCCACCACGCGCTGCGTCCAGCCCGGTTCGATGCCGATGACCACGACGGCGGCCACGTTCGGATTGGCGCCCGTACCGATCAAGGTACGGAAGTGCAATTCGAGGTCGGCGCCGAACTGCAGCCGGCCATACGGATGCGGCAGGGCGAGGGTGCCCTTGATGTTGTGGGCAACCGCCTCGCTGGCGGCGTTCGACAGGTCGTCGACGGGCAGGATGATGACGTGGTTGCGCACGCCGATCCGGCCATTTTCGCGACGGAAACCCCAGAAACTCTGTGCAAGACTCATGGCGCTCACCACCGCTTGGTCTTGACGTTGTGCACGTGCAGGTGTTCGCCGCGCCCGATGGGGGCCACCGCCACGCCGATGATTTCGCCGTACTTGATGACGTCGTCGCGGAGGGCGATGTTCTTGAGGGCCAGCTTGTGGCCGATGGGAATGGCTTCGCGCACCGTGACGGTGAGCGTGTCGTCCCCATCCATCAGCCAGCCCGTCAGGGTCTGGCCGGCTTCGACGCCTTCCACGACGACTACGCCCGTCGTGTCGCGCCGGTCATGTACGACAAAATGAACCATGGTGTCCTCAGGTGTGATGCTCGATCAGCATTGATCGTAGTGAGTGGCGAGGACCGGATGAACCAAGAAATGTCGATATGTATATGAGCGGGCACGCACAGCCGGGCATCCGGGGCGGGGCGCTGCCAGGGCTCGTATCGTCGCCCGCCTGGCAGCGGTGGACGATGTCCCGGGTTGGCGGATAGGCGCTGTGAGCGGCCGTCACGCCAAAGGGGATGAAACAAAAAATCCGGGTAAAAAGAAGGGGCGGCCCGCGCTGCGAAGTGTCGCGGCGGGAGCGGTTGTGTGCGACCTATGCCGGTTACGGGGCATCCCCGCCAAACCCAGGCCCAGCCTGAAAAACCGGCCGATCAGGCGGCTCGCCCGGCGCTGGCGGCGGCGCGCGCGGCCAAGCAATCGTGACACTGCAATACAGCCGTAACATATCCGCAATATTGTGACGGCCGTTGTCTATCCACTCCCATAGAGGAATCGTCATGCGCAACACCGCCCTGAACACGCTCGTCGCTGCCCTGATGGCAGCGTTCTCAACCGCTTCGTTCGCCGCCGAGATCACTGGCGCTGGTGCTTCCTTCCCGGCCCCGATCTACGCCAAGTGGGCCGATGCCTACAACAAGGCCACCGGCAACAAGATCAACTACCAATCCATCGGTTCCGGTGGTGGTATCAAGCAAATCCAGGCCAAGACCGTCGATTTCGGCGCGTCCGACATGCCCCTCAAGCCCGAAGAGCTGTCCAAGGACGGCCTGACCCAGTTCCCGACGGTCATCGGCGGCGTGGTGCCGGTGCTGAACGTGCCGGGCATCAAGGCCGGCGAACTGAAGCTGACCGGCGCCGTGCTGGCCGACATCTTCCTGGGCAAGATCGCCAACTGGAACGACAAGGCCATCGCCGAACTGAACCCGGGCGCCAAGCTGCCGGATCAGGCCATCGGCGTGGTGCGCCGTGCCGACGGTTCGGGCACCTCGTTCGTGTTCACCAACTACCTGTCGAAGGTGTCGCCGGAATGGAAGCAAAAGGTCGGTGAAGGCACCGCCCCGCAATGGCCGGTGGGCCTGGGCGGCAAGGGTAACGAAGGCGTGTCGGCCTTCGTGCAACGCCTGCCGGGTTCGATCGGCTTCGTCGAATATGCCTACGCCAAGCAAAACAAGCTGACGTACGCGCTGGTGCAGAACAAGGACAAGCAATGGCCGCAACCGTCGGATGACTCGTTCGCCGCCGCTTCGGCTGGTGCCAACTGGGGTTCGAGCTTCTACGAAATCCTGACCGAACAGCCGGGCAAGGATTCGTGGCCGATCACCAGCGCCACCTTCATTCTGATGCACAAGCAACAAGACAAGCCGGTCCAAGGCACCGAAGTCCTGAAGTTCTTCGAGTGGGCGTACAAGAACGGTGGCAAGATGGCAGCCGATCTGGACTACGTGCCGCTGCCCGATGCGACGGTCAAGCAGATCTACACGTCCTGGGGACAAATCAAGGACGCTTCCGGCAAGACCGTTTCGGCTGCGAAGTAAGCCTCCATGACCGTCTCCGTTAATTCTAACGGGAGCATGACAGCCGCCCCGGCCGATGTGGCCGGGGCGGCTGTTGGCTCGCAAGCGGGGGGCGCGTTGTTGCGTACGCACTCTGACCTGGGCCTTGATCGGCCCAAGCGCGATCTTGGCGATCGCTTATTTGCCGGCTTGACCAGTGGGGTCGCATTCTTCGCCCTGTTGTGCCTGACGGGCATCATCGTTGCCCTTATCTACGCCTCATGGCCGGCCATCAAGGGCCTGGGCATCCATTTCCTGTTCTCGTCCGAATGGAATCCACCGATGGAGCGCTTCGGCGCGGTGGTGCCTATTTACGGGACCATGCTCACGTCGATCATCGCGTTGGTGATCGCCGTGCCGGTGAGCTTCGGCATCGCGCTGTTCCTGACCGAGCTGTCGCCCAAATGGCTGCGCCGGCCGCTGGGGACCGCCATCGAACTGCTCGCCGCCATCCCCAGCATTGTTTACGGCATGTGGGGCCTGCTGGTGTTCGCGCCGTTCTTCGCCGTGCATGTCCAGCCGCTGCTGGCCGCCACGCTGGGTAAGCTGCCCCTCATCGGCATGCTGTTTTCCGGGCCCGCCATGGGCATCGGCCTGCTGTCGGCCGGCATCATCCTGGCCATCATGATCATCCCGTTCATCGCCGCGGTGATGCGTGACGTGTTCGAAATCACCCCGACGCTGCTCAAGGAATCGGCTTACGGCCTGGGCTGCACGACCTGGGAAGTGGTATGGAACGTCGTTCTGCCGCACTCCAAGGCTGGCGTCATCGGTGGCGTCATGCTGGGGCTGGGCCGCGCGCTGGGCGAAACGATGGCGGTGACCTTTGTCATCGGCAACACCAACTTCCTCAATTCGGCCTCGCTGTTCATGCCCGGCAACAGCATCACGTCGGCGCTCGCCAACGAGTTCGCCGAAGCCGCGCCCGGCATGCATACCGCCGCGTTGATGGAACTGGGCCTGATCCTGTTCGTCATCACGCTGATCGTGCTGGTGATTTCCAAGATGTTCCTGGCGCGGCTGTCGCGCCATGAAGGCGCCAAGAGCTGAACGGATACCGCCCATGGAACTGCTCGTTCGTCGCAAACTGACCAATCGCATCGCTCTCACCCTGTCAATGGGGGCGATGGTTTTCGGCCTGTTCTGGCTGGCCTGGATTCTCTACACCGTGCTCAAGCTGGGTGTCGGGGGCCTGTCGCTGGATCTGTTCACGCAAATGACACCGCCGCCCAATTCGGAAGGTGGTGGCCTGCTCAATGCCATCGTCGGCAGCGCTCTGATGGTGACCGGCGCGACCGCCGTGGGCACGCCCATCGGTGTGCTGGCCGGGGTCTATCTGGCCGAATACGGTCGCTATACCTGGCTGGGCAACGTCACACGCTATGTGAACGACTTGCTGCTGTCGGCGCCGTCGATCGTCATCGGCCTGTTCGTGTACGCCATGGTGGTGGCCCAGACCGGCCGCTTCTCCGGCTGGGCGGGCATCGTGTCGCTGGCGCTCATCGTGGTGCCGGTGGTGGTGCGCACGACCGAGAACATGCTGCAACTGGTGCCGAACTCGCTGCGTGAAGCGGCCTACGCACTGGGCGCGCCCAAGCGTACCGTGATCATGACGGTGACGCTGCGCGCCGCCCGTGCCGGCGTGGTGACGGGCGTGCTGCTGGCGGTCGCGCGCATCGCCGGCGAGACCGCACCGCTGTTGTTTACCGCGCTGTCCAACCAGTTCTGGAGCGCCGACCTGTCCGGTCCGATGGCCAACCTGCCGGTGACCATCTTCCGTTTTGCCATGAGCCCCTTCACCGAGTGGCAGACGCTGGCCTGGGCCGGGGTGCTGCTCATCACGGTGGGCGTACTGGCCCTGAATATCATCGCGCGTGTGTTCTTCCGCCAGCACAACGCATGACGACTCAAGCCCAAAGAGAAACCATGACCTCGCTCGTACCGCAGATCGAATTCCGCGACTTCAACTTCTACTACGGCAAGTTCCACGCGCTCAAGAACATCAACCTGTCGATCGCGCATCACAAGGTGACGGCCTTCATCGGCCCGTCCGGTTGTGGCAAGTCGACCCTGCTGCGCACCATCAACCGGATGTACGACCTGTACCCGGAGCAGCGTGCCGAAGGGCAACTGATGCTCGAAGGCCGCAACATCCTCGGTTCGGACATCGACGTGTCGACCCTGCGCGCCAAGGTCGGCATGGTGTTCCAGAAGCCGACGCCGTTCCCGATGTCGATCTTCGACAACATCGCCTTCGGCGTGCGTCTGCATGAGCGCCTGACCGGCGCCGAGATGGAAGAGCGTGTCGAATGGGCGCTGCGCAAGGCGGCCCTGTGGGACGAGGTGAAAGACAAACTGCACCAGAGCGGCACCAGCCTGTCGGGGGGGCAGCAACAACGCCTGTGCATCGCCCGTGGCGTGGCGGTCAAGCCCGAAGTGCTGCTGCTCGACGAGCCGACTTCGGCGCTGGACCCGATCTCAACCATGCGCATCGAAGAGCTGATCGATGAACTCAAGCGCGAGTTCACCATCGTCATCGTGACGCACAACATGCAACAGGCGGCGCGTATCTCGGACTTCACGACCTATATGTATCTGGGCGAGCTGATCGAGTTTGGCGAAACGGACAAGATGTTCGTCAAGCCCACGCGCAAGGAAACCGAAGACTACATTACCGGCCGTTTCGGCTGACCGTCGCACGCAGCGCGGGTGCCGCTCCGGCGCCTGCGTCTGTCCGCACGCGCGGCGCACTTCTTACGCTACCATTCGGCATCCCCGCGCCCGCCTGCCGGCCTATCCGCCCGCAGGCGCGAGCGCGCGCGCACTCCGCCAATCCGGCCGGCATGCGCGTTTCCCGAAAAAGACTCAGGAGCTTACGCATGCGACATGCGTGGATGGCTGTGGCGGCGCTGTGCGTCGCTTTCCTGGTAGCGCCTGCCCGTGCCGACGAGGCACGCGATAAATGCCTGCTCGAAAAGATCGAGCGCGCCGGCCCCGACATGACTGTGGCGCAACTGCGCGCCGCCTGTGGCGATGGCTCACCGGCGGCGGCCGCCAAGGTCGTGCCGCAGACGCAGGAACAGGCCAATGGCGATTCGTTCATCGGCGAGCGTCGTCGCGAAGAGGCGCAGGCCAACGTCAATCGCTACGCCATCACCGCCCACCGGCCCAACTATCTGCTGGTGGCGTCCTATAGCGAGCATCGCCCGAACAGCGAAGTGTTCGGTTCGGCGGTGGATGTGCAGGATGGAGAAGCCAAGAAGGTCGAGGCCAAATTCCAGATCAGCCTGAAAGCGCCGATCGCGCTGGGGCTCTTCAACAACACCGTGGATTGGTACGCCGCCTATACCGAGCGGGCGTTCTGGCAGGTCTACAACAAAAAGCTGTCGTCGCCGTTCCGCGAGACCAACCATGAGCCGGAAACCTGGTTGGCGACCAAGGTCGATTTCAATGTTTTCGGCCTGCGCGCGCGCAGCCTGGGCCTGGGCTACAACCACCAGTCCAACGGCCGGGGCGGCGATCTGTCACGCAGCTGGAACCGCGTGTATGGCTTGATCGCGCTCGATTACAGCGACAAGTTCGCGCTTGGCCTGCGCCCGTGGTGGCGCGTGCCGGAAAAGGCCAGCGATGACGACAACCCGGACATCGAGGCCTACATGGGCAACTTCGACCTGACCGGCATTTATCGCTTCGAGAACGGCCATACCATCGACATGATGGTGCGCAACAACCTGCGCGGCCCCAGTCAGAATCGCGGCGCCGTTCAGCTGGGTTGGAGCTTCCCGCTGTTTGCCCACTTCAAGGGCTACGCACAGTGGTTCTACGGCTATGGCGAAAGTCTGATCGACTACAACGTGCTGCAGAACTCCATCGGCGTGGGCCTGCAACTGACCGATTGGTGAGGCGCGAGCGCGGACGAGCGCGGTAAACGGAAAAGGCCGCGCCTATCGACGCGGCCTGTGTGGCGGGCGGCTGCCCTATGCGATCTGCAATACGATGCGGCCGTCGATCTTGCCGGATTCCATGCGCGCGAAAATGTCGTTCACGGCATCGAGCGGTTCGACCGAATAGTTGCAGGTCACCAGCCCGCGCGCGGCGAGATCGAGCGATTCTTCCAGATCCTTGCGCGTGCCGACGATCGAGCCGATCACGCTCTTGCCTTGCAGGACGAGATCGAACACCGGGATCGGCATTTCTTCGGGCGGCAGCCCCACGATGACCAGCTTGCCGCCAGGTTTGAGCGCATCGAACGAGGCGCGGAAGGCCTTGGCCGACACGGCGGTGGCAATCACGATGTCGGCGCCACCCAACTTGTGCGCGGTCTTGCCGACGTCCTGCGACGCGGCGTTGATGACTTCGTCTGCCCCCAGCTTCTTGGCCAGTTCGAGCGAGTGTTCCTGCACGTCGACGCCGATGACGTTGGCGCCGGCGACCTTGGCGTACTGCAGGGCCATGTGGCCGAGGCCGCCGAGACCCGAGATCAGCACGGTCTTGTCCGGCGCGGCTCCGCCGACCTTGACGGCCTTGTAGGTGGTGACGCCAGCGCAGAAGTGCGGGCTGACCGCCGCGAAATCGAGGCCGTCCGGAATCTTGCCGACATAGCGGCCGTCGGCCACCACTTTTTCGGCATAGCTGCCATCGACGCTATAGCCCGTCATGTGCTGATGGCCGCATAGGGTTTCCCAGCCCGACAGGCATGGATTGCACAGCCCGCACGCCGAGTGCAGCCATGGCACGCCGACGCGGTCGCCCACTTGCAGGTGCGTGACCAGCTCGCCGATCTTCTCGACTACGCCCACGCCTTCATGGCCGGGGATCAGGGGCAGTTTGGGTTTGACCGGCCAGTCGCCATGCGCGGCGTGCAGATCGGTATGGCACACGCCACAGGCGTGCACCTTGACGATGACGTCGTAGGGACCGCGCAATCGGGGTTCGGGCATGTCGCGCAAGACGAGGGGCGCGCCGAATTGTTCTACCACCATGGCCTTCATGGGTTCCTCCTGTTGTTATGGAAAGACAAAAGGGGCAAGCACCGCCCCAGTGTGGGGCGGTGCTCGAGGACAAGATGCTGTGAGCAGAATGACCGGCGCGGCAGGCGCGGTGAAGGCGGGTTACGGATGCGCGACGCGTATGTCGGTGCGCCAAACCATTGGGTTGTCAGCCGTCGTTCGGGCCGCCTGCCGCGAGCCGGTCGACTTCACCATAGCTCAGCGTCACCAGAGTGTCTGTGCGGGTGACACAGACCTTTGATGATTGTCAGATGGCCGACACCGAGCCGCCCGGCGGCCCGGTGTGTGGGGTGGGGCGGGAATCAGCCTTGCATCAGGCCTTGCTTCTCGATGAAGCGGATGATCTCGGCCAGGCCCTGGCCGGTCTTGAGGTTGCTGAACACGAAGGGCTTGTCGCCACGCATCCTGCGTGCGTCGCGGTCCATTACTTCGAGCGAGGCGCCCACCATCGGTGCCAGGTCGATCTTGTTGATCACCAGCAGGTCGCTCTTGGTGATGCCCGGCCCGCCCTTGCGCGGAATCTTGTCACCGGCGGATACGTCGATGACATACAGCGTGAGATCCGATAGTTCAGGCGAGAATGTTGCCGCCAGGTTGTCGCCGCCGGACTCCACGAAGATGATCTCCAGCCCGGGGAAACTGCGATTCAGGCGATCGACCGCTTCCAGATTGATCGAGGCGTCTTCGCGGATGGCCGTGTGAGGACAGCCGCCGGTCTCCACGCCGAGGATGCGATCGGGCTCCAGGGCTTCGTTGCGCACCAGGAACTGCGCGTCTTCGGCGGTGTAGATGTCGTTGGTGACCACCGCGATGTTGTACTGGTCGCGCAGCGCGCGGCACAGCTCGAGGGTCAGCGCAGTCTTGCCGGAGCCGACCGGCCCGCCGATGCCGACGCGAAGGGGTTGTTGAGGAATCGTCATGATCTTCAGGACCTGAAAAGTCGGGTGTACTGGGTTTCGTGCAGGCCACAGGCCAGCGTCTGCAAGGGGGCGAAATTCTCCCATTCGCCGTGGGCGCGGGCGAGTGCGTCTTCGGTCAGTGCCGGTAGATCGGCGGCCAGCGACAACAGCATCTTCTGGCCGGCGGTCTGGCCCAGCGGCACCAGCTTGATGGCGGCCATGGTCTGGTTCTCCAGCCAGGCCCACAGATAGGCCGTGATCGCCTCGCGCTCATCCAGCTCCCAGGCTGCGGCGGCGCCGGCCCAGGCGGTCGGGAAAGCCAATTCGCCCAGATCGGCCAGCGCCTCGCGCACCGCGGCCGGGACCTCGTCCAGGTCGCGCAACAGGCGCGCCAGCGAGTAGCCCATCTGTACGGTCTCGGCACGCAGTTCGGAGGTCTCGCGCGTGGCGATGAAGCGCAGGTTCAGTGCGCGCACCGCCGCCAGGTCATGAGCGCGCCAGGCGCGCATCGACTGCACGACGGCCGGCCCTTCGCAGCGTACGATGACAAAGCGCAGCGCATCGCCGATCCACGCGCGCGCCTGCGCCGCATCCTTGACGTCGCCGCATTCGACGGCCCATTCCAGGCCCTGCGAATAAGAGAAGGCGCCCACCGGCAATGCCGGGCTGGCCAGATGGAGCAGGCGTGTCAGGGCCAGCGATGGCGTCGGCATGTCAGGCCTTGCCGCCCATCACGTGGATGCGGGCTTCGGTGGCGCCGCGTTCGCTGTGGTGATGGCCGGGTGCGTAAGCGCCGGCTTCCGGCTCGAACGGCGCGGCCAGGCTGATCACTTCGGCATTGAGGCCACGCAGCATGGTTTCGAGCACATGGTCGGCCTGGATGCGCAGCCAGCCTTGGCCTACTTCCACTGCGACGTGGCGGTTGCCCAGGTGATAGGCCGCGCGCGCCAGCTCACGCGGATCCGCGCAGCGCGCTTCGAGCAATTGCTCGGGGGCCGACTGCACGGCGATCACGCGGCCATCGGCGCCTTCGAGCCGGTCGCCGCCACGCAGGATGGTCCCGCGTGGCAGGAACAGGCCGACTTCTTCACCGGAGGCGAGCTGGGTGCGCAGGCGGCTCTTGGTGCGGCCGTCGAAATCCAGCACCAGGGTGTCGCTGGCGGCGGCGTCGCCGTGATAGAGCTTTTCGATGAGAAGCATGTCGTCCTTCAGAACAGAAAGTAGCGCTGGGCCATCGGCAATTCGCTGGCCGGTTCGCAGGTGAGCAGATCACCGTCGGCGCGCACTTCGTAGGTTTCGGGGTCCACCGTCAGCTTGGGCGCGTAGTCGTTGTGGATCATGTCCGACTTCTTGACGCTGCGGATGTCGCGGACCGCTTCGAGCGGCCGGCTCAGGCCGAGATCGGCGACGCCCGGATTGCGCAAGGCCGCTTGCGACACGAAGGTCAGCGAGGTCTTCAGCGCGCGACCGAAAGCGCCGAACATCGGGCGGTAGTGCACCGGCTGCGGCGTCGGGATCGACGCGTTGGCGTCGCCCATGGCGGCCGCTGCGATCATGCCGCCCTTGATGATCAGCGAAGGCTTGACGCCGAAGAACGCCGGGCGCCACACCACCAGGTCGGCCAGCTTGCCGACTTCCACCGAACCGACCACGTGGCCGATGCCGTGGGCGATGGCCGGGTTGATCGTGTACTTGGCGACGTAGCGCTTGATGCGCGCATTGTCGGCGCGTGCCGTATCGCCGGGCAAGGCGCCGCGTTGCTGCTTCATCTTGTGGGCGGTCTGCCAGCAGCGCAGGATCACTTCGCCGACGCGGCCCATGGCCTGCGAATCGCTCGAATACATGCTGATCGCGCCAAGGTCGTGCAGGATGTCTTCGGCGGCGATGGTCTCGCGCCGGATGCGCGATTCGGCAAAGGCGATGTCCTCGGCGATGGCCGGGTCGAGGTGGTGGCACACCATCAGCATGTCGAGGTGTTCGTCGAGCGTGTTGACGGTGTACGGGCGGGTCGGATTGGTCGACGAGGGCAGCACGTTGGCTTCGCCCACGACACGCAGGATGTCGGGAGCATGGCCGCCGCCGGCGCCTTCGGTGTGGAAGCTGTGGATGGTGCGGCCCTTGAATGCCGCCACAGTGGCTTCGACGAAGCCCGATTCGTTCAGCGTGTCGGTGTGGATGGCCACCTGAACGTCGTGCTCTTCCGCCACCGACAGGCAGTTGTCGATCGCCGCCGGCGTCGAGCCCCAGTCCTCGTGCAGCTTCAGCCCGATGGCGCCGGCTTCGATCTGTTCGCGCGCCGGATCGGGCAGGCTCACGTTGCCCTTGCCCAGGAAGCCCAGATTCATCGGGAAGGCCTCGGCCGCCTCCAGCATGCGGTGGATGTGCCACGGCCCCGGCGTGCATGTCGTGGCGAAGGTGCCGGTGGCCGGCCCGGTGCCGCCGCCGATCATGGTCGTCACGCCACTCATGAGGGCCTCTTCGATCTGCTGCGGGCAGATGAAGTGGATGTGCGTGTCGATGCCGCCGGCGGTGATGATCATGCCTTCGCCGGCAATGATCTCGGTGCCCGCGCCGATGGGGATGGTCACGGCTGGCTGCACGTCCGGATTGCCGGCCTTGCCGATGCCGCAGATGCGGCCGGCCTTGATGCCGATGTCGGCCTTGACGATGCCCCAGTGATCGATGATCAGCGCGTTGGTGATCACCGTGTCGGCCACGTCGGCCGAGACCCGCTGGCTCTGGCCCATGCCGTCGCGGATCACCTTGCCGCCGCCGAATTTCACTTCTTCGCCATACACCGTGTAGTCGCGCTCGACTTCCACGAACAGGCCGGTATCGGCCAGGCGTACGCGGTCACCCGTGGTGGGGCCGAACATTTCGGCATACGCGCGTCGGGAAATGTTTGCCATGCTGTGTGCCCTTCCTCAGAGACGGCCCTGGACCAGGCCACGGAAGCCGTACACTACGCGGTCGCCCGCGTAGTCGACCAATTCCACTGTACGGCTCTGGCCGGGCTCGAAACGCACGGCCGTGCCCGAGGCGATGTTCAGGCGCATGCCACGCGCCGCATCGCGGTCGAAGCGCAAGGCTTCGTTGGTCTCGGCAAAGTGATAGTGCGAACCGACCTGGATCGGCCGGTCGCCCGCGTTGTCGACGGTCAGCGTCAGCGTGCGGTAGCCGACATTGATTTCGATGTCACCGTCATCGGTGATGATTTCGCCGGGAGTCATGGCGGGCTCCTCAGACCAGACCGCCGATCAGACCGGCACCCAGCAGCGCCACGCCGCCGCCCAGTACGCGCGGCCACCACACGTTGGCGCGCATCAGGACGCGGCCGACGGCCAGGCCGCAGATATGCAGCAGCGCGGTGCCCAGCACCATGCCGGCGAGCGCACCGACGACGCTGTGCGCGCCTGCCAGTTCGGTGCCGTGGGCCAGGCCATGGAACAGCGCGAAGACGCCGACCAGCATGGCGCCGGCGCTCAGCGGCATACGCACGCGGGCGGCCACCAGCAGGCCCAGCACCAGCAGCGAGGCGGCGATCATCGGTTCGACCGCCGGCAGTGCCACGCCGCCGATACCCATCAGCGCGCCGACCAGCAACAGGCTGGCGAACGACACCGGCGCGGTCCACGCACGACGCGTGGTCATGGCGCTCCAGACGCCGACGGCCACCATGGCCGCCAGGTGGTCGATGCCGGTGAACGGGTGAGCGAAGCCTTCCGGGAAGCCGGCCAGGTGATGGGCGCCGCCGTCTGCGCCGGTGTGCGCCAGGGCGAGGGTCGGCAACAGGGCCAAGCCGGTGAGCAGGGCCTTACCAATGCGGTGAGCGTTCATATGCGTATCTCCAGGTAATCAAGGACGGGCGGCGCAGCCGCAGCGTCCGCAGGCGTGTTCAGACAATCGGGTGATGGACGGTGACCAGCTTGGTGCCATCGGGGAAGGTGGCCTCGACCTGGATCTCGGGGATCATCTCGGCCACGCCGTCCATGACGTCGTCACGCGTGAGCAGCGTCGTGCCGTAGCTCATCAGCTCGGCGACACGGCGCCCATCGCGTGCGCCCTCCATGATGGCGGCGGTGATGAAGGCCACCGCTTCGGGGTAGTTGAGCTTGAGGCCGCGCGCCTTGCGGCGTTCGGCCAACAAGGCGGCGGTAAAGATCAAGAGCTTGTCTTTTTCGCGCGGTGTCAGTTCCATGCAGGTCTCCCGGATGCAATGCCGTTGTCATGTCGCCCAGATGCGCGGCCGTTGTGCGGCGCGCGCCAGCCAATGCGGCCGGGCGATTTCCCAAAGTGAAACGAAGTAGGCGCGCAGTGCTTCGCTCGAAGGCGAAACAGCGCGGATCAATGTGACGCGCGGCAATGCCGTGGCGGCCGCGCGGCCCTGGGCCAGTGGTGGCTGACGCAGGGCGTCGAGCAGTGCGCGATCCGGCGCGCAGCCGGCCAGCCACAGGGTGCCGAATACGCCGTGGCCGCCGAGGCCGACCGCCGAGCGCATCAAGGCATCGTCGCCGGTCAGGCGCATGCGTTCGCACCAGGCCAGCTCGTCGTCGATGAACAGTTCGGTGGTTTGGGTCAGTTCGCCGCGCGCGAAGCGTTCGCCGGCGGCCAGGCGGCCCAGGCAGGTGATGTCCCAGCCCATGGCGCGGGCCTCGCCCCTCAGGTTGAGGCGGGTATGCAGGCCGGCGCGTGCCGCGTCGAACACGATGTTCTCTTGCGGCAGCCATTCGAGGATGGCGCCGGCCGCGACGGTCAGGTTGACGTGTTGCGTCGAGCAGGGGCCCAGGCTGCGGTACCACTTGGTGGCGCCGGGGGTGGTGATGAGGGCGTGCGCCCCGGTCGCCACGGCAACGTCGATGCGCAACTGGTCGCCACTGACGATGCCGCCGGGCGGGTGCACCAGCACCGCATGGCAGATGGCGTCGCCTTCGGGGTAAAGCGGTTTTTGCACGACCAGCGGGCCGTTGTGGGCCCTGCGCGCCAGTACGCTGCGCTCGCCGCGTTGTTCGAAGTCGAGCGCCAGGTGCGCGCGCCAACCTTCGGCGTGCGTGGCATCAAGGGCGTCGGCGACGAGGGGGCGATGGGGCGAGAGCATGGCACGTCGGAATTTTCGGCCGATGGATCATACCGCGCACCGCGCTGCGCCGTGCATATGACCCTCTTATGCAAAATCGCAAGAGCGTGCCCCACAAAGCAAAACGGGGCGCCCCCGAGCGCCCCGTTTTGCCGATGCCGGATCAGGCCGGTATCAGAAGTGCCATTCGGCCTTGACCATGCCGGTGCTGGTCTTGGAGCCCGGCGTCGAGCTGCCGTTGCCGAACTTGTTCTTGACGTACTCGTAGCCGGGGCCGACGAGCACCTTGTGCGCGCCCATGCCCAGCATCTGGCCGGCGTCGACCATCAGGAAGATGTCGGTCCAGGTTTCCGGCTTGGTGTCAGCGCCGAAACCGTCCTTACCCTTGGCACCGGTGTAGTTGAAGAAGCCGTTCAGTTCCAGCGGCACCGGGCCGGCGTTGAACTTGAGGCCCCACGACGCGGCGATGCGGTAGGTGGAGTCGAAGTCGACGTTCTTGCCGACGATACCGTTGTGGTTCTTTTCCTTGTAGTACATCAGGCCCACGTCGGCCCAGCCGATCGGGAAGCCGAACTTGACCACCGGGCCGGTGATGAACTTGCGGACCTTGGGCGCGAACGCGGTGTTCTTGCTGCTCAGGTCGAAGCCGGTGCTCCAGGCAAAGTCGGAGATCGGGCCGTACTTGAACTCCTTGCCCGTGACCTTGGACAGGTGCAGCTGGTTGGCATACACCAGGTAGATTTCCTGGGCGCCGCTGCTACCGTCGGCCTGCGGATCGTTGTGGTCCGAAATCAGCACGTCGACATTGAAGAAGTTGCTGCCGTACTTGAAGCCGTCGGCGTGCGTCAGCGTGACGATGTCCTTGGCGACATCCTTGTCGATGCCCGGCTCGCTGAACTTGTCGCCATAGCGATAGCTGATGGAAGTGTCGCTCCAGTCGGCCGCAAACGTGGCGGTCGATGCGACGGTCAAAGCTGCGGCGAGGCCCAGCGTAACTTTTGCCTTCATGACTAACCCCTCTAGATAAGTCTCTGTTGAAAAAACCCGCTGTGCGGATCTCGCGTGAAATCGGTCAGCAGCGAGGCGATTCTAGGAAGGGGTCTGTATGGCTTAGGCGATATGAAAGATATGTAAACCGGAATGCGCCAGGGCGGTGCAGGCAGCTTACGGAAATATATTTGTCACCACACTGTCATACAAACCCCACGGTTAACGCGGCTTGCAATCAGATCGGCGACAAAGTCAACGTCATGTGGGCGCACGGCAACAGCGGTGCGCTTTGTACATAGAAATGGCGTCTTGTGTAATGGCTTATTCCATATATCCGCATTCACAGATTGCGAACGTTGTGTTTTTGCCGATTCGCACCATTTGCGTTCTCGGCGCACTGTTTGGGGGATGGCGGGCCGTAAACGACAACGGGCGGCCCGTGGGCCGCCCGTTGCTGGATGCCAGATGAATGGCGCTTACTTCTTGGCCGGGGCCTTCTGGGCCGGCGCTGCCGGGGCAGCGGCCGGAGCCGGGGCGGCGGTGGCCGACAGCAGTTCCACTTCAAAGATCAGCGTCGAGTTCGGCGGAATGGCCGGGCTCGGGCTTTGTTCGCCATACGCCAGCGGGGCCGGGCAGGTCAGCTTGGCCTTGCCGCCGACCTTCATCTTTTGCAGGCCTTCGGTCCAGCACTTGATGACGCCGTTGAGCGGGAATTCGGCCGGCTCGTTGCGCTTGTACGAGCTGTCGAATTCGGTGCCGTCGGTCAGCGTGCCGCGGTAGTTCACCTTGACGATATCGGTGGCCTTGGGCGTGGCGCCCGAGCCGTCCTTGAGCGACTGGTACACCGCGCCCGACGTGGTCTTGGTGGCGCCCTTTTCCTTGGCGGCCTTGTCGACCACGGCCTTGCCTTCGGCGGCGGCCTTCTCGCCAGCGGCCTGGCGGCGTTGTTGCAGCAATTGCTGGATCTTGGGGCCGTAGGTTTCCAGGCTCACGGCCGGCTTGCCGCCGGGCACGGAGTCGGATAGGCCCTTCTTCACGATTTCCATTTCGGCCGGCGTGAAGTTGAACGGAGCGGTTTGCTGACCCATTACCAGGCCGATGGCGTACAGCGTCTTCTGGTCTTCGGTCATGTCGGCGGCCACGGCTGCCGGAACGGCTAGCGCCAAGGCAAGCGCGGCGATCAGGGTTTTCATGTTGGTCCTTGTACGAAGAAGCATGCGATAAGAACCCTTCGCGCCGGGGCACGCCGAGCATGCCCCGGCGCGCAGGGTTACGGGCGCGGCAAGGATACGGGATTTTGCGGAGGCGAGGGCCGCCGAATCCGCCCTCCAGCAAGCTTTGCGCTGGCTCAAGTTGTAACAAACCACAGCAAATATTCCGACATATTGGCGCAATAATGACGGGCTTCCCCACCCGCAGTACCCGTCCATGACGCCCCCCGCATCATCGCGCCCACGCCTGTTCCAGATCACGTGGCCGATCCTGTCCGAACACCTGATGCACGCATCGGTCGGTCTGCTGTTCATCTGGCTTACCTCGCACATCTCGGACGCCACCGCTGCCGCTTTCGGTATCTCCAACCAGATCATGATGTTCTTCATGATCGTGTTCCGCCTGGTGGGCGTCGGGGCCAGTGTGGTCATCACGCAGTATCTGGGTGGCCGCGACGGCCACGGGGCCGAGCGGATCTCGCGCGCCAGCCTGGCCGCCGCCACCTGGATGGGCCTGATCGCCGCCGTGCTGGTGGCCGCCGGTGCGGCGCCGTTGCTCGATCTGATGGAAACCCCGGCCGAATTGTTGCCCCAGGCCCAGCCCTATCTGGTGATCCTGGGGGCCATGCTGGCCTTCGAAGCGCTCAACACCACCATGGCCTCGGTGCTGCGCGCCTATACCTTCACGCGCGACACCATGCGCCTGATGCTGTGCATGCATGCGGTGGCGCTCAGCCTCGGCCTGCCGTTGATCTTCGGCTGGCTTGGCGTGCCGAAGATGGGCCTGATCGGAATCGGCATCGCCTTCCTGGCGTCGCGCCTGGCTGCCCTGGCGCTGTACGTGTGGCTGTGGCGCAAGCGCCTGGGCATCGTGCCGCGCCTGGCTGACTGGTGGCGTGTGCGCCGTGACGCCATGGGCGAGATCCTGCATATCGGCCTGCCCGGGGCGGGCGAACAGATCGCCTATCGCACCAGCTTCACCATCATTCTGTCGTTCGTGGCCGGCATGGGCGCCGCATCGCTCGCCACGCACACCTACATGCTGCAGATTACCTACTTCATCCTGTTGTCGAGCCTGGCGATCGGCTTCGGCACCGAGATCGTGGTCGGTCACCAGATCGGCGCCGGCCAGTTGGGCGATGCCGATCGGCTGGTGCGCAAGGCGCTTCGCATCGGGCTGGCGGTGGCGGTGTGCTTTGCCCTGGCCGTGGCCCTGATGGGGCGCGCGGTCATGGGTTTCTTCACCCATGACCCGCAGATCATCGACATGGGCGCGCGCCTGCTGTGGATCGTAGTCCTGCTGGAACCGGGCCGGACCTTCAATCTGGTGGTCATCAATGGTCTGCGCGCCACGGGTGACGCGCGCTTCCCGGTGGCCTGCGGCGTCTTCTCTATGTATCTGGTGGCGGTCGGCCTGGCCTGGCTGCTCGGCGTTCATTGGGCGTGGGGCCTGCCGGGCGTGTGGCTGGCCTTCGCCGCCGACGAATGGACGCGCGGCATCATGATGTATGCGCGGTGGCGCTGGCTGGGTTGGGTCAAGCATGCACGCCGCGCCCATCGCCGCGTGCGCGCCCAGCGCGCCGTCACCCTGGTGCAGCCGGACGCCGTCGCCTGAGCCTGGGCTCAGGCGCCCAGCACGGTTTTCGGTTCGAGATACGCTTCCAGACCGAAGACGCCGAATTCCCGGCCGATGCCGGATTGCTTGACGCCGCCGAAGGGCGCCATCGGCTCGTGTGACAGGCCGTTGATCAACACGCGCCCGGCCTGCAGCCGCGCCGCCAGGCGTCGGGCGCGGGCCGCATCGGGCGTGATCACGTAGGCTTGCAGGCCATAGTCGGTGTCGTTGGCGAGGGCGATGGCTTGTTCGTCGTCGTCGTACGCGATCACCGACAGGACCGGTCCGAAGATCTCCTCGCGCGCGATGCGCATGTCGTTGCGCACGTCGACGAACACCGTCGGTTGGACAAAATACCCCCGTGTCAGCTGCGCCGGCCGGCCGAGGCCGCCGCTGACGATGCGCGCGCCTTCCTCCATGCCCAGGCGGATGTAGTCCTGCACGCGCGCCCATTGCCGCTGGCTGACCATCGGGCCGATGCGCGTGGCCGGGTCGTGCGGATCGCCAACCACATGCCGCGCCACGGCGTCGCGCAGCAGCGGGATCGCGGCGTCCAGGCGCGAGCGGGGCAGCAGAATGCGCGAGCCCGCGATGCACGCCTGACCGCTGTTCTGAAAGCCCGCCTCGACGGCCAGTGTGATCGCCGGTGCGAGTTCGGCGTCGTCCAGGATCAGCACCGGCGATTTGCCGCCCAGTTCGAGTGTCACGCGCTTGATGGACTCGGCTGCGGTGCGCAGGATGCCTTTGCCGACCGCCGTCGAACCAGTGAACGACACCTTGGCGACATGAGGATGGCGAACGAACTCCGTGCCGACCACGTCACCCCGGCCATTGACCACATTGAACAGCCCGGCCGGGACCTGAGCGGCATGCAGCGCTTCGACCACCACCCGGGTCTGCAGGGCGCTCATCTCGCTGGGTTTGATGACCGTGGTGCAGCCGGCGGCGATGGCGCTGGCGAGCTTGTTGCAGATGAAGCCGGCATTGCTGTTCCAGGGGGTGATGAGCGCAGACACGCCCACCGGCGTCATGTCGACCCGGGCCTGGCCGATGCTGCGCGTCAGCGGATAGTCGGCCAGCGCCGCTGCTGCGTGCTGGAAGGCGTCAATGGCGTGGCGCACCATCCACGGCGCACGGCTGGCCGGCGCGCCGTATTCCTCGATCATGGCGGCCAGCATGTCTGCTTCGCGCAGCGCCACTGCCGCATGCAGGCGCGCCAGCAGGGCGAGCCGCTCTTCTTTGCCCGATTGCCCGAACGTCGCTTGTGCGCGGTATGCAGCGGCGACGGCGCGCTCGGCGTCGTCGGCATCACCCAGGCGCACCGCGCCGATGACTTCTTCCGTGGCCGGATTGATCAGATCGGCCTCGTCCTGGCCGTGGGACGGCACGAAGGCGCCGTCGATGTAATGGTGTTCTATCCGCCGCATGGCGCTTCCTCGCGAAAATCGACGAGGCCAGTTTAGGGCGGCCTATTGTGCGGATAAAGTGTATAAATCCGGATGTGTTATGCGGCCTGACAGGATAATGCGCGCATCCGGACTCCTCGAATACGAAGCTGTGCTGGCCGTCGCCCGGCACCGCAGCTTTCGTGCGGCGGCGACCGAGCTGGACATCTCCAGCTCGGCGCTGTCCAGCAACATTGCCGCCATCGAAGCCCGCCTCGGCGTGCGCCTGTTCAATCGCACCACGCGCAGCGTGGCCCTCACCGAAGCGGGCGAGCAGTTCGTGGCGCGGATTGCGCCCGCGCTGTCGGAGCTGCGTCACGCTGCTGATGCGATCAGCCAGCATGGCCAGCGCCCCAGCGGCACCTTGCGCATCAATTGCGCGGCCGGCGCGCTGCGCATCATTTTCACGCCCTTCGTACTCGAATACCTGCGCCGCTACCCGGACATGCACGTGGACATCGTCACCGACGGGCGCCTCATCGACATCGTGGCCGATGGCTTCGACGCGGGCATCCGCCTGGCCGAATCGGTGCCGCAGGACATGATCGCCGTGCCCTTCGGCAGCGATGTGCGTTTCGCGGTGGTGGGGTCGCCCGCCTATTTCGAGGGGCGCCAGCGGCCGCTTGTGCCGGCGGATCTGGCAGCGCACCGCGCGGTGCGCATGCGCCTGCCGAGCGGCAAGCTGTATCGGTGGGAATTCGCGCGCCGGGGCGAGTCGGCCACCGTCGATGTGCCCGGCATGCTCACCCTCGACGACATGGCTTCGATCCGTGATGCCGCCCTGGCCGGTGTGGGGCTGGCGTACATGTCCGAATGGCAGGTACGGGACGATATCACCGCCGGCCGCCTGATCCGCGTGCTGGAAGACTGGACGCCGGCCTATCCGGGTCTGTGCATCTACTATCCCGGGCGGCGCCACGTGCCGCCGGGCCTGCGCGCTTTCATTGAACTGGTGCGCGAGTCGGGGGCGGATTTCGTCCCCCGCATGCCGGCCGAGTGAGGCTGTTCAGTCCAGCTTCTGGCGCAACCACTGCGCCCACAGGCCGACCCACTCGTGCGCCGCGTACCAACCGGAATAGGTACTGGTGATGTTGGGGATGAAGTGGAAGAACTCTTCGCCATAGGCGCCGCCAGTGAGGAACGCCGTCGGCGCCGCGACCACTTCGATGCCCTGTGCGGTGAATTCATTGCCGGCGCGCCACATGTGGGCCGCGTGCGTCACCAGCGTGACGCGCGTGATGCCCGCCTGCTTGAGGATGCGCGCCGAATAGCGGGCGTTGTCGTAGGTGTCCAGCGAATCGGGCTCGATCCATTTCACCTGGATATGGAAATCGTCGCGCAAGGATTCAGCCATCAGCACCGATTCGGGCTTCTGGCCGGTCGGCGCGCCACCGCTGACCAGCACCGGCAAGCCGCTGCGCCTGGCCACCAGGGCGCCGTAGCGCAGGCGTTCGAGCGTCAGGCGGTTGGGTGCCGACCCCGAAAACTCGGGCGCATAACCCCGCTTGCCGCCGGCCAGGATGACGATGGCCTGGGTGCGGGCGATCTGCGCGGCGCTGGCGACCGGAAAGCGCTCCAGCGGTGTGGTGATCAGGTCGACCGTGACGGGGGTCGAAAAGAACAGCAGCACGAGCAGCGCCAGCCATGCCACGGCGGTGCCCAGGCGTGCTCGCCAGCGCATCAGCAGCAGGCCGGCGAGCAGCAGCAACAGGGGCATCAGTGGGGGC
This sequence comes from Rhodocyclaceae bacterium, assembly GCA_047605765.1. Classification (GTDB taxonomy): domain Bacteria; phylum Pseudomonadota; class Gammaproteobacteria; order Burkholderiales; family Rhodocyclaceae; genus JBGVSA01. The sequence goes on along the minus strand of JASGFB010000037.1, from coordinate 350 downwards.
AGCAGGGCGACCGACAGGAGTTTCTTGAGGACAAACAGGCTGGGCATGAGTGTGATCGATGAGTCAAATGCACCGCGGTCGGTATGGGCACAGCGTCGCTGTGCAGTATGATCGCGCCGGGGCAACCGTGCGTGTTGCACCCGTCATGGCGTGGCCATGATTGTCGCCGAGGAATTCTGTGGGAGTCGACGTGGGCGTGCGTGAAATAGTCATCGGCCTGATTGCCGTGCTGGTCGTGTACCTGGCCGTACTGATCTGGCGCTGGGGCCGGCACGTCGGCAAACGCCGTTCGCGCAAGGGGGCGCTGTCGCTGGCCGCGGGGTGGGCCGGGGTGGCCGCGATCATCGGGG
>JASGFB010000036.1:0-37486 GCA_047605765.1 Rhodocyclaceae bacterium | reverse complement strand
TTAAAATTTTCCGTTTGGGGTTGTCTGAAATTGTGTTTTTTGTTCACCCCCCCCCCCCCCCCCGAAAAATCTGACGAGGGCCAGGGCGCCCAAGACGCGTAAGGCGCCAGCCGTTTTACGCGCGGTGCTCGGCACCGCGCTGGCCCTGGCATCGTTGGCTTGGACGTCGGGCGCCGAGGCGCAGACGGTTCTGTGCCAACAGACCACGGCGGGGCCGATCAACTGTCCCGCGATTCCTGCCGGCACGCGCCGGGTCCGGCTCACCATCGGGGGCGGCCAAGGCGGCTGGGGGGAGGGCTGTGGCACCTACGGTTTGCCCCCCGCCCCCGGCGGCGCCGGCGCCGAGGTCATTGTCGAACTGGATGTCGTGGGCGGTGAAACCATTGCGGGGACGATTGGTGATGCGGGGCGGCAGCTCCACCGCGTTTCCACCCCCGGCAAAATATGTAGCCCTGGTTGGGCCAACACCCACACCGGAAGCGGTGCGGGTAACGGGGGGCTGGGAGGCTCTACCGGGACCCACCCCAACGGTGTCAGTGGCAATGGCGGGGGCGGGGGCGGCGGTTCGCGAGTCGACGTGGGATCAGCCACCGTCAAGGCAGGGGGCGGGGGTGGGGGCGGGGGCGGTGATAACCCGGGCGCCGGCGGCGCCGGGGGCAGCGCTGGAGCGTTGGCGCTGGTGAAGATGGACGCCAGATGTCGCACGGAACCATCCTACGGCGGCGGGGCTGGAGGGGACGTTGGCTACGACGACGGCCCTGGCGGCGGCGGCGGGGGCGGCGGCTACATCGGTGGCGGTGGGGGCGGCGCTGGGCGCGACCACCTGTGGGTCAACAAGCGCATCAGCGCCCAGAAGACCAGGACGGGCTGGGCATCTGGCGGCGGCGGGGGTGGCCGCTCCTGTGTGTACGGCAGCGGCGCTAACCCCGTGGTGGAGTCGTCGATCGGCGAGGCAGCAACGGGGTCCTGGAATGCAATAAAGCCCGGTTACCTGCGTATCGTAGCGGTCACGCCGCCGCCGACCCTGACCCTGACCAAAGCGCTGGCCGGCAGTGGCCGCGCACTGGCGAACGACCAATTCACGGTCGAAATCCGCAATGGCGCCACGGTGGTCAACGCTGCGACGCAGAGCACCACGGCAGGCGCAGGCGCGGCGATCACCGCCGGTACCGGTACGACCGGTGCAACGGTGGTCGCCCCCGGCGTCGCCTATACGCTGTTCGAGCGCATGGCCGCCGGCAGCACCAGTACGCTCAACCAGTACAGCGCCACCCTCACGTGTACCGGCACTGATTGGAACAACGTGGCGCTGACGGGGCTACCCAATGGCGCCGCCTACGATATGTCGCTGGGCTATACGCTGCCGGCCCTGTCGGCCGGTGCTAAAGTCAGTTGCACGCTGACCAACACCCCGCGCCCGGCGGTCGTCCCGGCCCCTCCTGACCCGATAGCACCAAGCGCGACGCCTCTTTTCTGTCATGCAACGCAGGGATGGATCAATGCATCCGTGGCGATCCCGAATGGTGTCAGCCGAGTCAAGGTCGTCGCTGTAGGCGGTGGTGGTGGCGGCGGTGGGTGGTATGCCAACTCGACTAATCCTGCTGTGCCAGGTCTGGGCGGCCAGGGTGGAGCGGGGGCCGAGGTAATAGCGCTTGTGTCCGTTACGCCCGGGCAGGCCATACCGCTTTCCGGGTTGGTAGGTGGGGGCGGTGGCGCTGGGAAGGAATATCCCGCTGCGAGCGGCGGAACGGGCGGCTGGGCCGCCTTCGCGTATGGCGGCAAAGGAGCCGCGGCCACTGGGCGCAAAGGCGGTGGCGGTGGCGGTGGTGGGGGCGGCACTGTCGTCCTGTTCAACGACGCTGGCGGCGGCATGGTTCTGCACGTCGGCGGTGGTGGCGGTGGCGGTGGTGGGGGCGGTAGCGTCCTCAACCCGATCAAGCACAACGGCGCTACGTCGACCGTACTTACCCGGGATAACGGTCGCGTCGCTTGCCGAACGACCGCCCCGACCGGCGGCGCAGGGGGGTCTCCCACCACTGACGCCGGTGGCGGCGGGGGGGGTGGGGGCGGCCACACCGCAGGCGCCGGCGGCCTTGCCGGCACCATGTCTGGCCTCGAAGGTGGTGGTGGTGCTGGCGGCGGCTCTTGCTATTACTCGCCTGCCGCAGGCAATCCGTATCACATCGAAAGCGTTACCACCAAGGTCGGCACGAATGCCGTCGAGCAGGTCGCGGAGGGCAAGCCCGGCTCCGTGTGTATCTACGATGCCACGCCGACGACGCTAACCCTCACCAAAGCGCTGGCCGGCAGTGGCCGCGCACTGGCGAACGACCAATTCACGGTCGAAATCCGCAATGGCGCCACGGTGGTCAACGCTGCGACGCAGAGCACCACGGCAGGCGCAGGCGCGGCGATCACCGCCGGTACCGGTACGACCGGTGCAACGGTGGTCGCCCCCGGCGTCGCCTATACGCTGTTCGAAAGCATGGCTGCCAGCGGCACCGGCACGCTCAACCAGTACAGCGCTGCGCTCACGTGCGCCGGCACCGATCAGCACAACGTGGCGCTGACGGGGCTGCCCAATGGCGCCGCCTACGATATGTCGCTGGGCTATACGCTGCCGGCTCTGTCGGCCGGTGCTAAAGTCAGTTGCACGCTGACCAACACCCCGCGCCCGGCGACCATCGCCGGCAATATCTTTGCCGACAACGGCGGTGCCGGGGGCTTGGGTGCGGGCAACAACGGCATCCAGGATGGCGCTGAAGTGGTCTTCCCCAACGCCACGGTCAATCTGACCAACTGTGCCGCCACGCCGACCGTGCTGGCGACTGCGACGACCGACGGCGGCGGCAACTACGCGTTCAACGCCGCTGCCGTGGCGATGGGCGCCGCCGTGTGCGTGGAGGTCGACAAAGCCGGTTTCATTTCCACCGGTGCGTCACTGGCGGGGGGCGCATTGCCGGCCGGCTACGCGTACACGCGCTCGGCACTTACCACCGCCGGCGCGACTGGCAAGGTGCAATTCACCTGGCAAGGGGTGCAGGTCACCGGCCTGAACATGGGCCTGGTGGCGCCCAACACCTTTACCGCCGACGCCAGCCAGACGGGCGGGGCCAACAGCACGATCGGCTATGCCCACCGCTTCAAGGCCGACACCGACGGCACCGTCAAATTCTCGCTGGCCGGCACGGCCAGCAGCGGCAGCACGGCGTGGAACACCACCCGGGTGTATGAGGACCTCAACTGCAATGGCAGCCTGGAGACGGGCGAGCCGCAGGTGTTCCCGCCCCTGGGGGCCGGCAAGGCGGTCAAGCACGGTGACGTGTGCGTGATCGTCAGCCAGGCGATTCCGGCCAGCGCTGTGCAGGGCGATGTCTACACCGCCACCCTCAGCGCCGCCTTCGACTATGCCAACGCCAATCCGGCGCTGTCGGCCACGCATACCGTCAAGGAGGAGACCACCGTTGCCCTGGCAAGCGTGAGCAAAGCCTTCTCGCCGACCAGCATCATCGTCGGCCAGAGCAGCGAACTGACCTTTACGCTCACCCACAGCAGCCCCACCGCATTCGAACAAAGCGGCCTCGGTTTCACCGACACGCTGCCGGCCGGCCTGGTGCTGGCGGCGGGCACGTCGCTGGTGTCCAACACCTGCGGCGGTAGCGTCACGGCGGTGGCTGGCACAGGTGCCATTACGCTTGCGGGTGGTGCATTGCCGGCGGCCGCGCCGAGCTGTGCCATCACCGTGCGCGTGACCACACCCACGGTGCCGGTGTTGGGCGGATGCTCGCCGACCCAGACGCGGGCCCTGACCAACAAGACGGCCGACGTCACGGTGACCGGCTTGCACAACGCTGTGCAGGACACCTGCCTGGCGGTGCGCGGAGGGTCCATCTCCGGCATGGCCTTCGCCGACAACGGCGCGGCCGGAACGGGCATCGGCAACAACGGGGTCAAGGAAAGCGCCGAAGGGGTCTTCCCCGGCATCACCATGAAGCTGACCAATTGCGCCGCCACGCCGACCGTGTTCACCACGGCGACCAGTGGGAGCGATGGCCGCTATTCGCTCGACGCCAGCGCCGTGCCGGCCAACACCCAGGTGTGCGTCGAAGCCGACGGCTACCTGTCAACCGGCGCCTCGCTGGCCGGTGCTGCCTTGCCGGCGGGCTACACGTACGCGCGCACTACGTATTCGTCTTACCGCATCGTCGGCCGCGTGCAGCTCCCGTGGCAGGGGGTGTCCATCAGCGGCCTGAACTTTGGCGCCGTGTGGATCAATACCTTTACGGCCGACTCCAGCCTGCCGGGTGCGCCGGGGGCCACCGTCACTCATGCTCACGTCTTTACGGCCGATACCGATGGCAGCGTCAGATTCTCGGTGACGTTGGGCACCCCCACGGGTGCTACCTGGGCCGCCCCCACGGTGTATGAGGACACCAACTGCAACGGCAGCCTCGATGCCGGTGAGACCACGCAGTTGTCTCCGGTCCCCGCTGGCGCCGCCGTTCCGGTCAAAACACTGAACGGTGGCGGCAAGGCTTGCATCGTGGTGCGCCAGCCGATCCCGGCCAGCATCGCCCAGGGTGACGGCCAGACCGTGGCGGTCAATGCCCTCTTCGATTACCGCAATGCCCAACCGCCGATGCCGCCGGCTACCTACGCCGTCAGTGAGGTGACCATCGCCACCGTCGGCCCGGCTGTGCTGAGCAAAGCCTTCTCGCCGGCCCGCATCATCGTCGGGCAGATCGGCGAGCTGAGCTTCAAGCTCACCAACAGCAGCGCCATGGCGCTGCACAGCGGTCTGGGCTTTACCGACACGCTGCCGGCCGGCATCGTGCTGGCCGACAACCCGCTGGTGACCAACACCTGCGGCGGCACCGTCACGGCCGCGGCCGGATCCCGCCTGGTCACCCTGGCCAGCGGCACGATGTCCACGGCCACGTGCGTGCTTACGGTACGCGTGACCACGCCGCCGGTGCCGGTGCTGGGCGAGTGTTCGCCCATCAAGACGCCGGCCCTCACCAACAAGAAGAGCGCGGTCACCGTGGTGGGCGTGTTCAACGGTATGCTGGACACCTGCCTGGCCGTGGCCGACGCGCCGCGCAGCGGCGTAGCGGGCGGCGTCTTCCTCGACGACGGCGCGGGGGGCGGCATCGGCAACAACGGCATCCGTGAGGGCGGCGAAGCCCCACTCGCCGGCGTGCAACTGCGCCTGACCGATTGCGCCGCAGCGCCGGCTACCGTTGTGTATGCCAGCGGTGTCAGCGATGGTGTCGGGCGTTACATGCTCGATGCCGTTGCCGTGCCGGCCAACGCTATGGTGTGCGTGGAGCAGACCAGCCTGGCGCGCCATGTTTCGACCGGCGCCTCGCTGGCCGGGGCGGCCTTGTCGGCCAGTTATACCTATGTGCGGCCCACCGCGCGCGGCGGCTCGCCCGACCACGTCAAGTTCCAGTGGCAGGGCACCCCCGTCGATCGGCTCGACTTTGGCGACGTGATCGACAACACCTTTGCTGCCAACGGCCAGCAACAAGGCGTGGCCAACAGCACGGTCACCTACGCCCACACTTTTACCGTCGGCACCACTGGCAAGGTGGTGTTCTCGGTGACCAACAGTCGTCCGGAGTGGGCCATCACGGTGTTCGACGACCCGCTGTGCACGGGCAAGCCGACCGCCGGCGCCCCGCAGTTGTATCCGCCCGCCGGGGTCGGCAAGCCGGTGAGCCCAGGTGACAAGGTGTGCATCGTGGTGCGGCAGTTCATCCCGGCCACCGCATCGCCGGGCGAGAGCCATGCCGCTGACGTCGGCGCTACCTTCGACTACTTCAACGCCAGCCCGGCGTTGCCCTCGGCCATCTACACGCTCAACAACGTCACCACGGTGGGCCTGACGGCGCTGTCGCTCAGGAAAGAAGTGCGCAACGTGACCGTGAGCGGCCCCTTCGGCATCAGCAACCAGGCCAAGCCGGGCGATGAGCTGGAGTACCGCATCACCTACACCAACAACGCCGCTGGTGTGCTGACCCATCTGGTGATCAACGACACCACGCCGGCCTACACCACCTTCGTGTCGAGCAGCATAGGCACCACGCCCACCGTGCTGGGCGCTTGCACCAAGAACACGCCGGCCAACCCGCGACCGGCCCCCGCCGTCGACTGCACGGCCGGTCTCGCGGTGCTGCCTGCGGGCGGCACCGGCGAGATGAACTGGGTCTTTGATGGCACGCTCGAAGGCGGCGCCAGCGGCGATGTGCTGTTCCGCGTGAAGGTGGACTAACTGAGGCCAGGCGCCGGCCTGCCGTTGTGCAGCGTCGGCGCCGCGTTGCCGATGAACAAAAAAAGGGCGGGCAGCCCAGGGGGCTGCCCGCCGGCGCGGTGAGGCGCTTGCTTTGACGATCCGGCAGGTGAGGGCTGACAGATACGGCTAGCGCTTTTCCTAGAGCAAACCCTGTACCAGTTTGTTACCGCGATGGCGTCCCGCTGGCCCGGCCCGGTGCGCCGCAAGGGGGGCGGGGCACGCGTAATCTTTACTTTTGCCGGCATTTTTTTCTTCATTCATGTATGCGCATGGAATGATCGTCGATGGTGGGCACGCATCGTGCGGCAGCCGCCATAAGCGAAATTGTGCATCGGAAAGGAGCCGCATGAGCCAGACCGAAACCATCATTCCTCCCCAGCACCAGGATCATCAACCCGGCACCGAAAGCGACATGAACCCGGTGCCCGACAGCCAGCCGCGCGCCGTGCGCGAGCAGGGCCGGCTGGCCGGTAAGGTGGCGGTGGTCACCGGTGGCGACAGCGGTATCGGCCGCGCCGTGGCCATCGCGTTTGCCCGCGAAGGGGCCGACGTGGCGATCGTCTATCTCAATGAGGTGGCGGACGCCCAGGAAACGATGCGCCGGGTGCAGGCCGAGGGCGCGCGCTGTCTGGCGCTGGCCGGCGATCTGGGTGAGCCGGACTTTGCCGCTGAAGTGATCGAGCAGACGCTCGAATCCTTCGGCAAGCTCGACATCGTGATCAACAATGCCGGTGAACAGCACCCGCGCACGTCCATCGAAGACATCGACAACGAACAACTGGAGAACACTTTCCGTACCAATGTGTTCGCCATGTTCTACCTGACCCAGGCGGCCCTGCCGCATCTGCACCGGGGCGCCTGCATCATCAATACGGCGTCGGTCACCGCGTACCGGGGCAATCCGAAATTGCTCGACTATGCGGCTTCGAAAGGTGCGGTCGTGGCGTTCACGCGCTCGTTGTCGCACCAACTCGTGCCGCAAGGCATTCGCGTCAATGCGGTGGCCCCCGGGCCGATCTGGACGCCGCTCATTCCGTCGACCTTTTCGGAAGACGACGTGGCGGAGTTCGGTGCTCATACGCCGATGAAGCGCGTCGGCCAGCCCAATGAGGTGGCACCGTGCTACGTCTTCCTGGCCAGCGACGATGCCAGCTACATGAGCGGGCAAGTGCTGCACCCGAACGGCGGTGAAGTCATCAATGGCTAAGGGGCGCGCATGAATGCGGACATTCTTGGATGGGCGGCCGCCGCGATCCTGTTGATGACCATGATGCGGCAGGTGTGGACGCAATGGCGCACGCGTTCGGTGGCGGGCGTATCGCGCTGGCTTTTCGTCGGTCAGCTGGCTGCTTCGACGGCGTTCACCGCCTACAGCTACCAGGTCGACAACTGGGTGTTCGTGGTGACCAATGGCCTGATGGTGTTCAACGCCTTGCTGGGCCAGTTCATCTACCTGCGCAACAAACGCCTGGCCAGCGCTGCCTCGACCCTGGTCGGGGCGGGCGAACCGGCCGCTTATTCGGCGGCGCGGCCTTGATAGCTTTCGAGCCGGTTGTACAGCGTCTTCAGGCTGATGCCCAGGGCACGGGCGGCCTGGCGCTTGTCGCCGCCGAAGTGCTTGAGCGTGGCGAAAATGAACTCACGCTGGGCGTCGGCCAAGGGGGTGCCGATGGGCACGCTCATCAGGCCGTCGCGCACCGAGGGACGGCGCGCGCGCGATTGAGCGTAGGGGTCGGTCAGATCCACCTGGGTGTCGCCCATGATGTAGGCGCGATGGATAGTGTTGCGCAATTCGCGCACGTTGCCCGGCCATTGATAGCCGCGCACGATGTCGAGGGCGCGACGCGAGAAGGTTTTGCTGGTGTTGCCGGAGCGGTTGAGTTCAGCGAGAAAGTGGTGCGCCAGCAGTTCGACGTCGTCACCGCGTTCGCGCAGCGGCGGCACGCGGATCAGCACCACCGCCAGGCGGTACAACAGATCTTCGCGGAAGCGCCCTTCGGCGACGGCGCCTTCGGGGTCGCGATTGGTCGCCGCCACCACGCGCATGTCGACTTCGACGAGATCGTTGCCGCCGACGCGGTGGAAGGCGCTGGTTTCGAGCACGCGCAGCAGCTTGACCTGCATCTCGGCCGACATCTCGGTGACTTCGTCGAGGAACACCGTGCCGGTTGACGCGTGTTCGAAATAACCGATGTGCTGGGCGATGGCGCCGGTGAAACTGCCCTTTTCATGGCCGAACAGCTCAGCCTCGACCAGATTGGCGGGGATCGCGCCGCAGTTGACCGGGATGAACGGGCGTTCGCGGCGCAGGCTGCATTCGTGGATCGTCTTGGCGATCAGTTCTTTGCCGGTACCGCTCTCGCCGATGACCAGCACCGAGGCGTCGGTGCGGGCCACCCGTTCGATCTGGCGATACAACTCGCGCATCGGCGCCGAGCTGCCGAACAGAACGCCGAAGTGATCGCTGTCGTCGGCGCGCGTCGCCGTGGGCGACAGCAGGGTATCGGTGCTGGACGAGCGTACGTTGGGCATGGTCGGGTATTCGGAATATTCTTTTGCTGCGAAGGGAGTGATCGTACCGCGATTGACCTTGCCCAGCGTAGTCCAGAAGCGGGCGTGGCGTGTAGGGCGGGCACCGACAGGCACCTTCGTCGCGCAGACGGGCCAAGACGTGGCACGAAAGCTGCGACGGCACGGCGACAACCACATCATGGAGGGCAGCATGAGCGAGGCAAGTGATCAATTGGCCGCCAGCCGGCGGCGCGTGTCATCCAATTTCAAAGAGTTGATCGCCAGCGCCGAGGAACTCGTCCAGGCCGCCAGCGCGGTATCGGGCGAGGGCGTGGCGGCGGCCCGGGTGCAGTTGCAGGCTCAGCTCGACGCGCTCAAGGCGCAGGCGGCGGTGGTCGAGGCCAACGCCGTCGAACGCTATCGCGAGGCCAAGGTGAAGACCGACGCGTACGTGCACGAAAATCCCTGGAATGCCATAGGGGTATCGGCGGCGGTCGGATTCCTGGTCGGCGTGCTTCTCAGCCGCCGCTGAACCTGCGCCAGGGAGACCGACATGAATCGCCTGTGCTCCAACGTAGTGGCCGCCGTTGCCGGCGGCGTGGCGGTGATGGCGTGGTTGGCCTGCGCGCACCGCCGCAGCCAGGGCGGTGGCCTGGATACCCCGTTACGCGGCCCGCAATCGCTGACCCGCTGGGAAGGCGAGGGGGGCGCCGTTCCCGATATCGAGGAGGGCAAGATCACGCCGATCCGCGATTTTCCCGGCTGACCGGCCGATGAGCCGCCGGCGAGGTACGCCGGGGGTTTGTCCTACACGCAAAGTTACAAAATCGCGGCACTATTGCTCCTGACCGCCTGACTCGTCCTGCGTGGCGAGGCAGGCACATTGTCAATGGGCTCCGCCAGGCAGGCTGAGGACGGCCGGCGCGGGGCCTGTTTACTCAGGAGCTTTATTGCCCATGCCCCACGCTCTTATTGTCGATGACGACGCCGAGACGAGAGTCGCACTGACAGAGCTGATCGCCGCCGAAGGCTTTACCACCGATGCGGCGGCCGATATGCGCGAGGCGCGCATTCATCTCGTGCGACGCACGCCCGATGTCGTGCTGACCGATCTCAAATTGCCCGATGGTTCGGGCATGGATCTGTTCAAGGAATTCGAACCTTCCGATGCAGTGGAGCTGGTCGTCATGACCGGCTTTGCCAGCGTCGACACCGCCGTTGACGCCCTGCGCCAGGGCGCCGCCGATTATCTGGTCAAGCCGGTGAACTTCCAGCGCTTGCAGATGATCCTCAACCGGGTGCCGCGCACCGGTGACCTCAAGGCCGAGATCGGCCAACTGCGCGGCGAGCTGCGGCGCTTCGGTCGCTTTGGCCGCATGCTGGGCAATTCGTCCGCCATGCAGCACCTGTACGACCAGATCTCGCGCGTGGCGCCCACCGGGGCAACCGTGCTGCTGGTGGGCGAGAGCGGTACCGGCAAGGAGCTGGCGGCGCAATCGATCCACGATCTGTCACTGCGCCGCAAGCAGGCGTTCCTGCCGGTTAACTGCGGGGCTATTTCGCCGAACCTCATCGAAAGCGAAATGTTTGGCCACGAGCGCGGCAGCTTCACCGGGGCGGACCGTCTGCATCGCGGCTACTTTGAGCGCGCCGACGGCGGCACGCTGTTCCTCGACGAAATCACCGAAATGCCGATGGAATTGCAGGTCAAGCTCTTGCGGGTGCTCGAGACCGGCTATTTCATGCGCGTGGGCACCAACAAGGAAATCTCGGCCGATGTGCGCGTCATTGCCGCCACCAACCGCGATCCGGAAGAAGCTGTGGCCGACGGGCGCCTGCGCGCCGACCTCTATCACCGCCTGAACGTGTTCCCGCTGCAATTGCCGCCGCTGCGCGAACGCGGCAAGGACGTCGAATTGCTGGCGCAGAGTTTTCTCGACGATCTGAACGCCGAGCATGGCACGCGCAAGCTGTTCCCGCAGAGCGCGCTGGACATGCTCAATTCGCACAGTTGGCCGGGCAATGTGCGCGAACTGCGCAATTATGTGCAGCGTGCCTATATCATGGCCGAGGAAAACTCGGTCGAGACGGCCGCCGTGCCTTTGCACATCTCGCCGGCGCGTCCCGCCACGGGCTCGGTGCTGATGGTGTCGGTGGGCACCTCGCTGGCCGAGGCCGACCGGCAGATCATCCTGGCCACGCTGGAGCAATGCGGCGGGGTCAAGAAGCGGGCGGCCGAGATCCTGGGCATCAGCCTGAAGACCTTGTACAACCGCCTTGAAGAATACGGTGCCAGCAATGGAGACAAACTCGATGCGGCCAGCGCGTCCGCCTGAGCGGTACCGGCCGTCCGGCCGGGCATAGGGATTGCTGCATGCCTGCAAATCCATCTCAGGGAGACGCCCATGGACAGGCTTCATCCATACCAGGCCGTCATACCACCGAGCACGCCGCCCACCGATCCGCCGGTCGATCCGTTGCACGACCCGATCGACCCGCCCATCGGGGACCCCGAGCCGCCCGCCGTGCCGGATCCGACGCATCCACCCGAACCGACGATTGTGCCGCCCGTACCGCCGGGCGATCCCGCATGAGCATGGCCACCGCATGACGACATCCGATACGGTTGTGGCCCATCAGCCACTGTCGGCGTACACGCATCTGCCCGCCCTGGTCCGCGTCACCGACGCCCTGGGCGAAGGCGTGTACTTCAATCCATTCTGGCTGGCCTTTACCGGCCGCGACGCCGACCACGAAGAACAGGGCGGCTGGCTGCACGGCGTGCACGCCGACGACATCGGCACCCTGCAGGCGCGCCTGATCGAATCGCTGGCGCAGGCCAAGCCCTACGAAGCCACCTACCGCTTATGCCATCACGATGGTTCGTACCATCTGGTGGCCGAGCGTGGCGCCCCCTGGTTCGACGACGCCGGCGACTTCGCCGGGCTGGTCAGCGTTGCCAATGAGATTTCGCGCGGTGAAGCCGTCATGGCCTCGGAGCGCATCGCGGGCGCCTGCGAGCAGGTGCTGATGCTCATCTCGCACGATCTGCGCTCACCCTTGAACAGCATCCAGAGCTGGACCCACGTGCTTGAAGCGCGCATCCAGCAGGCGCCGCCCATCGTCGAACGGGCGCTCGATGGCATCAAGTCGGGGGTGCGCCGGCAGGTGGGCCTGATCGACGATGTGCAGGACGCCATCACGGTGCTGTCGAACCGGGTGAGCCTGCGCGCGCTGGCCTTCCCCTTCAATGCGGCGGTCTCGGTGGCCCTCACGCGCTCGCGCGAACTGCTGGCCGAACGGCAGATCAAGCTCGATACGCAGTTGGACGCCCACCCCGATGGGGTTTACGCCGATCCCGAGCGGACCGAGCTGCTCATCACCAAGCTGCTGTATCTGGCTTCCAAGGCCAGCGTGGCCGAGCAGGCCATCCAGGTGCGCACCGAAACGGAGCAGGGGCGCGTGCGCCTGATCATCCGCGACGAGAGCAGCGGCGTTGACGAGGCGCTGCTGCCGATCCTGCTTGATCCATTCGCCCAAGGGCAGAACGAACCGATCCGGTCCGGTGGTTTGGATCTGGCCGTGGCGCGCAAGCTGGTGCACCTGCAAGGGGGCGAATTCGAAGCGCACAGCACCCCCGCCGGCATGAGCTACACGGTCAGTTTTCCGCTGCGCCAGAGCGCCTGAAGGCCCCTTTCATATACCCATTCGGGCAGGCCGCGCGGCCTGTCCGCCCCTGTAACAACATCTGACCTTTGCCGCTTTCAGCGTGCCCTCCACCGGCCGTAGGTGTACCCGCAGACCGAGCGCTTTTATCGGCATGCGAAAGGCATCCAACCACCATAACGGAGCTGTGGCGCGTACATGAGGGAGCGCCGGCTCATGCAATGCCCTTGACCGGAGACGCGCGCCATCATGTTCAACAAAAAGCTGCAGGACCTGCTCGGCACCATACAGACCGAGCTCAGTTATTACACGAGCCTGTTTGGTTCGCTCAGCCAGGCCATGCCGATGGTCAAGTTCTCCACCGACGGCGTGGTGATGGAAGCCAACACCCTGTTCGCCGAGGCGATGGGGTATGACGAAGCCGAACTGGTCGGCATGCCGCATCGACGCTTCTGCCTGCCCGAATGGGTGCGTTCCTCCGAGTACGAACAGTTCTGGCATCGTCTGCGCCAGGGCGTGGCCGCCTCGACCGGGCAGTTCCGCCGCATCCGCAAGAATGGCGAAACGATCTGGCTGGAGGCGGCGTATTTCCCCCTCAAGGATGTCGATGGCAAGGTGGTGGCGGTGATCAAGATCGCCAGCGACATCACCGCACGCGTCAACGAAGCACAACACCTGTCGAACCTGGTCAGCTCTCTGCATCGCTCGATGGCGGTGATCGAATTCGACCTGAATGGCAACGTGCTCGATGCTAATGACAACTTCCTGCGCACCACCGGCTATAGCCGCCAGGAAATCATCGGCAACAGCCATCGCCTGTTCTGCACGCCGGAATTCGCCGCTAGCGCCGAATACGAACACCTGTGGGACGCGCTGCGCCGTGGCGATTTCTTCTCCGGTCAATGCCAGCGCGTGGCCCGCGATGGCCGCACGATCTGGCTCGAAGCCACCTACAACCCGGTGCTGGACGAAACAGGCCAGCCCTATCGCGTCATCAAGTTCGCCACCGACATCACCGAGCAGGTGGGGCGCCATGAAGCCGAACGGCACAGCGCGCACACCGCCTTCGAGATCTCCAGCCAGACCGAATCGGTGTCGGCGCAGGGCGAGCGGGTGATTCTGCAGGCGGTCGACAAGATGCGCGTGCTGTCGGCGCAGGTGCGCGATTCGTCCGACCGTATGCAAGATCTCGGCGAAAAGACCAATCGCATTACGCTGATCGTCAACACCATCAAGGAAATCGCCGACCAGACCAACCTGCTGGCCCTCAACGCCGCTATCGAAGCGGCGCGTGCCGGCGAGACGGGGCGCGGTTTCGCGGTGGTCGCCGACGAAGTGCGCAAGCTGGCCGAACGCACCGCCAACTCCACTGCCGAAATCACGCGCATGGTGGCCGAAATCCAGACCGGCACGGTGGCGGTCATCGACAGCATGGCGCAGAGCCTGGTGCAGGTGGATCAGGGCGCCGAACTCGCCAACGAGGCCGGCACCTCGATCAGCCAGATCCGCGAGGGCGCCCAGCGCGTGGTCAGCGTGGTGAAGGAATTCTCGATGAACGTCGCCAAGTAAGACGCCGGCACGGCACTCTCGGTCAAGGGAGGACACAAGGGCCGCAATTGCGGCCCTTGTCGTTTGCCATGACGCCGTTATGAATCGGCTCCGTCATGCCCGCCACAGGCGACAGGCGTCCAGTACGCGTGACGGCACATCGTCACGCAGGCTGTCCACCTCCACCACCTGCGGCCACTGCTCACGGAACTGCCGCATCCAGGTGATCTGGCGCTTGGCGAGCTGGCGCGTGGCGGCGACGCCTTTGTCGCGCATGGTGGCGTAGTCGATGTCGCCTTCGAGGTATTCCCACATCTGGCGATAGCCGACGCAGCGCATCGACGTCATGTCCAGACGCAGGCGATAGCGTTCGCGCAGCGCCACCACTTCGTCCTCGAAGCCGGCGGCCAGCATGGCATCGAAGCGCTCGGCGATGCGCGCGTGCAGTTGCGCGCGGTCGGTCGGTTGCAGCATCAGCGTCAGGAAGTCGACGGCGGGTGTGGCCTGCGTCTTCTGCGCATAGCTCTCGGCCAGGGGGCGGCCCGTGATGCGCACGATCTCGAGCGCGCGCTGGATGCGCTGCGCGTCGTTGGGCGCCAGGCGTGCGGCGGCGGCCGGATCGAGCGCCGCCAGTTCGGCATGCACGGCAGGCCAGCCATGCAGGGCGGCCACTTCGTCGATGTGCGCACGCACGCCGGCATCGGCTTGCGGCAGGTCGGACAGGCCTTCGCGCAGCGCCTTGTAGTAGAGCATGGTGCCGCCGGCCAGCACCGGCAGGGCGCCGCGCGCGGTGATCTCGCTGATCAGGCGCAGTGCGTCGTCGCGGAAGGCGGCGGCCGAATACGCCTCTTCCGGGCTGACGATGTCGATGAGATGATGCGGGCACGATGCGCGTTCGGCCGGGCCGGGCTTGGCGGTGCCGATGTCCATGTCGCGGAAGACCAGGGCCGAATCGACGCTGATCACTTCGATCGGTAGCGAGGCGGCCAGCGCCAGGGTGGCGGCGGTCTTGCCACTGGCGGTGGGGCCCAGCAGCAGCAGGGCGCGCGGTCTTTGGGTGTCAGTCAAGGTTGCGGTGTATGCGAGGATTTCTTCAACGGGTGTGCCTGCATGCGTTATGGAGCGCGTGCGTGGCTTTGCTGCCGACGCTGGCGCACGCGGATTCGCGTGTGTCCCTGTGGGAGGTGCGTGGCGACAAGGCGACAGTGTACCTGTATGGCTCGATCCATATGTGCCGGGCCAGTTGTTATCCCTTGCCGGCCAGCGTGTTGCGCCGCTTCGATGCCGCGCCGACGCTGGCGGTCGAACTGGATCCGTATCGCCCGGAGGTGCAGTGGGGCCTGCAACAGGCCGGCACGCTGCCGGCCGGACAGCGCCTGGCGGATCTGCTCGACGCCGAGGACGCCGCCCGCCTGGATGCCCTGCTGGCCGAGCTGAATCTGCCGGCGACGGCCTTCGCCAGCATGCAGCCGTGGATGGCGGGAACCATGATCGGCCTGGTGGCGGCCCAGCGCGCCGGTTTGCGGGTGGAGCGCGGCATCGATCTATGGCTGGTCGATCGGGCGCGGCGCCAGGGCAAGCCGGTGGCCGAGCTGGAAACCGTCGAGCGTCAGATCGCCAGCGTGCAAGCGGGCGGCATCGACGAACAGGTCGCCGGCCTGCGCATGGTCATGGACCAGTGGCGCCTGCATCGTCTGGGCCCGTATTTCGATGAACTGGTACAGGCCTGGCAGGTTGGTGACGCGGCCCGCGTCGATGCGCTTTTGCGCGAGGCGGGCGGCAGCGACGAGCGTTGGCGCGCCGCTTTGCTCGACGAGCGCAACAAGGAAATGTCGCTGAAGATCGCCGATTGGCTCGAAGCCGGGCGGCCGACCTTCGTGGTGGTGGGCGTGGGCCACCTGGCGGGGGCCGGCAGCCTGGTCGAACTGCTCGCCGGGCGCGGCTACGCCGTGCGCCAGCTGGGCGCCAACGATTGACACACCCTGGCGTGGCCGTGCCGCGCCATTCGCAGTAAGATCGCCAGCCGCGCCGCCTGCGCGGTTTTTTCGTTGTTTCCGGATTGTCCCTCATGCGTCCTTCCGCCCGCGCCAGCACCCCGCCGTCCGACAACAAGTACGAGCCGCGCCCCGGCCAGTCGATCGAACTGCTCAAGGAACTGCACATCCTGACCCGCGACGGCAAGATGAACCAGGACAGCCGGCGCAAGCTCAAGCAGGTCTATCACCTGACACAGTTCATCGAGCCGCTGCTCACCGAGGCCATGCAATCGCATGCCGACATTTCGGTGGTCGACCATGGCGCCGGCAAGTCGTACCTGGGCTTCATCCTCTATGACCTGTTCCTGAAGGCGCATGAAGGCCCGCGCATCTATGGCATCGAGACGCGCGACGAGTTGGTGACGCGCTCGCGCGAACTGGCCGAGCGGCTGGGTTTCGGCGGCGGTATGTCGTTTCTCAATCTGTCGGTGGCCGAGTCCATCGACGCGCCGCAACTGCCGACCCAGGTGGATGTGGTGACGGCCCTGCATGCGTGCGACACCGCCACCGATGACGCCATCCGTTTCGCGCTCGCCAAGGACGCCCGTTTCATCGTGCTGGTGCCGTGCTGCCAGGCCGAAGTGGCTGGCGTGCTGCGCAAGCACAAGGCCGATTCACTGGCCGCCGGCGCGCTGGGCGAGGTATGGCGCCATCCGATCCACACGCGCGAATTCGGCAGCCACATCACCAACGTGCTGCGCTGCCTGCAACTGGAGGCGCACGGTTATCAGCTCAACGTGACTGAGCTGGTCGGCTGGGAACACTCGATGAAGAACGAGCTGATCATTGCTACGCGCAAGCAGGGCACGCGCCAGCGCGTGGCGGCGGCGCGCCTGGCCGACCTGCTCGAACAGTTCGGCCTGCAAGCATTGCGCACGCGCTTCTTTGCGCCTGGCGACGACGTTCAACTGCCCTGAGGCGGGGGCGCCTCGGCCGCCACGCCGATCATCCAGCTGACGCCGAATTTGTCGGTGACGGTACCGAAGCAGGGCGACCAGAAGGTTTTCTCCAGCGGCATGGTGACCGTGCCGCCGACGGCCAGGGCGTTGAAGTACCGACGTGCCTCGGCTTCTTCGGTGACGGTGATCGACAGTGAAATCCCCTTGAAGGCCGCTTCATCCCCCACGCAGCCATCGCTCGCCATGATCAGGGTGCGGCCGACGGTAAATGACGCATGCATGACCTTGTTGCCGTTGCCGGGCGGCAGCACGTCGGGTGGGGGCTGCTCGGGCGCCTCGTCGAAGCGCATCAGCATGGTGACCTTGGCACCCAGGGCCTGGGTATAGAAATTCAGCGCTTCTTCGCAACGGCCCTGGAAGAACAGATACGGCTCTACGACAGTCATGGTGGTCTCTCCGTTGTGTGTGGCCCGCATGGGTCACAGGTTGGCGGTGCTGAGGTAGCGATCCAGGCGCGCCAGCGTTTGCCGGCCGCCGTCTTCGGCGCCAAAAGCCTTGACCCGGTCGCAGGCGGCGGCGGAATCGAAGACCAGGCGCAAGGTCAGGCGTGTCTTGCCGTGTTCGTCATCGAACGTGACGATGGCATGGAAGCTCGCTTCGAAGGGTTCCTTGTCGTCACCGTGTTCGTAGACCAGGCGCGCCGGGCGCGTGACTTCGGTGAACACGATGCGATTGGGATAGTCGGTGCCGTCGGGGCCGTGCATGACGAAACGCCAGACGCCGCCGGGCCGCAGTTCCATGCTCGAAATGGTGTTGGTGAAGCCGTCCGGGCCCCACCAGGCCTGAATGTGGCGTGGCTCGGCCCAGGCGGCGAAGACGCGCTCGCGCGGCGGGTCGAACAGGCGCGAGACCACAATCTGGCGGTCGGCGGGCACGTCGTCAGTCATGGCGGGTGTCATGGCGATGTGCTCCCGTCCTGCCGGATGCGGGCCTGCTTGTGCAGGTGCTGGTCGAGCCGCTCGAAGCTGTCGCGCCAACCAGCCTCGAAACCGCCACCGATGGTGGCCGCGCGCGCCTCGGCATTGGGCAACCTGGCGAGCACCGTCAGCCGGGTGCGCCCCTGCGGCAGCTCGTCGAAGCTGACGGTGACCCGGCTGTGCGGCGGCAGACCGGCACCGCAGGGATGACGGTCGTCGGCCATGCCGCGATAGACGATGCGCTCGGGCCGCGACACTTCTTCATAGATGCCTTCGCAGCGATAGCGATTGCCGTCCGGCCCGGTCATGTCGAGCCGGAAGCGCCCGCCGGCGCGCAGATCGACCTCGCAGTGCCCGTTGGTGAAGCCGTGCGGGCCCCACCAGTGCACGATGTGTTCCGGCCGTGACCAGGCTTCGAAGACCAGTGTGCGCGGCGCGTCCAGCTCGCGCGAGAGGATGATCTCGTGGTGGGCGGGCGGCGTCAGCGTGGTGGCGGCGGACGTCATGTGGCCGGCCCCATCAATGTCGACAGTCGATCGAAGCTTTCCGTCCAGCCTTCGCGCATGCCACGGTCTTCGAGTGCGGCGCGCATGGCGGCGCGGTCGAATTCGATGCGGATCGTGAGCCGGGTGCGCCCGCCCAGGTCTTCGAAGGTGACGGTGTTGGTCATGACGCCCGCCGGATTGAGGGTGTCACCGCGCTGCGGATCGATGGCGTCGTGCCACGCCGGCGGGTGTTCTGCGCAGTCCATCGTCATGACCAGGCGCCGCCCTGGTTCGATGTCGATGAAGCGGCCGCGGATGGGGTAGTCCTCGCCTTCGGGGCTGCGCATGACGATGCGATACGCGCCGCCGGGGCGCTCGTCGATTTCGCATACCGGGTTGGAAAAATCGTGCGGCCCCCACCAGCGCGACAATTGATGAGGCTCGGTCCAGGCGCGAAAGACGCGCTCGGGCGGGGCATCGAACTCACGCGTGAGGACGAAGACGCGGTCGTGCTCGGAACGACTGGGCATGGCGGTTCTCCCGTCTTACGGCCGGCCTTGGCTGACCAGGTAGGCTTCGAGTTGATCCCAGGTGCCGCCGAAGCCTTGCGTCATGCTGTCGTGGCCGGCGCGGAAAGTGTCGCGTTCGCGCGGCGTGCAGTTGATCGGCCGGCCGGCCAGGGTGAGCAGCGTGTGCGCATCTTCTTCCGTCAGCGTGACGGTGGTGGCGGTCTCCACCGGCCAGTGCGGCTCCCACGGGTTGCGCGTGATGCCGCCGTGGGCATCCGAGAACGACATCACGTAGTCGAGGCGGGTCGGCGCCACGATGTCGCCATACTTGAAGAGGCCCCAGATCTCCATGCCATTGGGCGCGCGCAGGCCATAGTGGAAGGTGCCGCCGGGGCGAAAATCGACTTCGCAGTGAAACATCTCGAAGCCTTTCGGTCCCCACCACCTGGCAAGGTGTTGCGCTTCGGTGAAGACGCTCCATACCTGGGTAATGGGGGCATTGAGGTGGCGGCGCGTGATGAATTCGGCGTCATCGTCGATGACAGGGAGCTGAAACGGTGTCGCGGGGCTGGTCACGGTCTTTCTCCTGGTGGGCGCGTCATGCCTGGGGCGCGGGGTCTTCCTGGGGGCCACCCGAGGGGGCGGCGAGCGGTGCTTCTTCGTTTTGCAGCGTGCGCAGATAGGCTTCGAGACGATCGAGCCGGGCTTCCCACAGCACGCGATACTGCTCGACCCAGCCGGCCACTTCGCGCAGCGGCGCCGGTTCCAGCCGACACGGGCGCCACTGCGCCTGCCGCCCCTGTGTCACCAGGCCGGCGCGCTGCAACACCTTCAAATGCTTGGTCACGGCCGGCAGGCTCATGTCGAATGGCGCGGCCAGTTCGGTGACCGAGGTTTCGCCTTGGGCCAGGCGTGCCAGGATGGCGCGGCGGGTCGGGTCGGCCAGCGCGGAGAACGTCGCGCTGAGAGCGTCGGGTTGCATACAAAACCAATAAGTTAATTAACGTATTGGTAAAGTAGGTGGCGTCTCCAGACCCGTCAAGGTTTTTCCCGCGCCGCTGACGATTCAAGTTTCTGATGAGCGGTAGGGTAGGAATGGGGCCTTATCGACTTGGCGCAGGGGGCGCCGGCGTGCCGGCCGGCTATACTCGGCGCCTTTTGTTTCAAGTTGGACCGGTTCCATGCATTCGCTTACCGCCTGCCCTGTGTGCACGCTCGAAAACACCTACTACGACGGCAGCCTGTTCGTGTGCGCCGATTGCGGCCACGAATGGCTCAAGGCGGAAGCCGCCACGGCCGAGGACGAGGACGTCGTCAAGGATGCCAACGGCAATGTGCTGCGCGACGGCGACGCCGTGGTGCTGATCAAGGATCTGAAGGTCAAGGGCTCGTCCACCACCCTCAAGATGGGGACCAAGATCAAGAGCATCCGCCTGGTTGGCGGCGATCACGAGGTGGATTGCAAGACCGATCAGGGGGCGTTCATGCTCAAGGCCTGCTTTCTGCGCAAAGCCTGAGCCGCGTCCGCCAGCGGGCCGAGTCGCCCCGGCCGCCGGGAGGATCAGCGTGTGGCCAGCGTTTCGCGGGCGCGCGCGATGAGCGCTTGCGTCGAGCTGTCGTAGGCGCCGGCGTCAGCCTCGCCGGTGAGCACCTTTTCGATGCCCGAGGCAAGTTGCTTGCCCAGTTCGACCCCCCACTGGTCGAAGGAATTGACGCCCCACAACGCCCCTTGCACGAACACCTTGTGCTCGTAGAGCGCCAGCAGCGCGCCCAGGCGACGCGGATTGAGGGTGTCGAGCAGCAGCATGTTGCTCGGGCGGTTGCCGTCGAAGACGCGATGCGGGATCGCCGCTTCGAGCGCTTCACCTTCCATGCCCCGCGCGCTCAGTTCGGCGCGAACCTCGTCCGCTGTCTTGCCGCGCGCCAGTGCCGCCGATTGTGCGAAGCAACTGGCGATCAGCGTGCGGTGGTGGTCGGCGAACAGATCCGGCTGGCGCAGCGCCAGGATGAAATCCACCGGAATCAGCGCGGTACCCTGGTGCAGCAACTGGAAGTAGGCGTGCTGCCCGTTGATGCCGGGTTCCCCCCAGATGACCGGGCCGGTGGCGTAGTCGACGCGCTCCCCTTCGCGGCGCACCGATTTGCCGTTCGATTCCATGTCGAGCTGTTGCAGGAAGGCGGGCAGGCGATGCAGGGTGTTGTTGTAGGGGGCGATCACCTGCGAGCGGGCACCCAGGAAGTCCACGTACCACACCCCGAGCAGCGCCAGCAGTACGGGCAGGTTCTCTGTGAACGGCGCCGTGCGGAAGTGCTCGTCCATCTCACAGGCGCCAGCCAGCAATTGGTCGAAGCGCTCCGGCCCCAGGGCCAGCACGATGGGCAGGCCGATGGCTGACCACAGCGAATAGCGGCCGCCCACCCAGTCCCAGAAGCCAAACATGTTGTCGGCATCGATGCCGAAGGCGGTGACCTTGTCGCGGTTGGTCGACACCGCCACGAAGTGGCGTGCCACGGCCGCTTCGTCGCCGGTGGCGGTGACCAGCCATTGACGCGCGGTGCGTGCGTTGGTCAGGGTTTCGATGGTGGTGAAGGTCTTCGACGCGATGATGAACAGCGTGCGGGCCGGGTCGAGCCCGCGCAGCACCTGGGCGATGGCCGCGCCATCGACGTTGGAGACAAAGTGCACGCGCGGGCCGTCGACCACCGGCTTGAGCGCTTCGTACACCATCAGCGGGCCGAGATCCGAGCCGCCGATGCCGATGTTGACCACGTCGGTGATGATCTGGCCGTCGTGGCCGCGCCACTGGCCCTGGCGTACGCGTTCGGCAAAGGCGTAGAGGCGGGCGCGTTCGCGGCGCACCTCTGGCATGACATTGTGGTTACCGACCAGCACTGCGCCGTCATCCTGCTTGCGCAGGGCGGTGTGCAGCACGGCGCGGCCTTCGGTGTTGTTGATGGCGCCGCCCCGGAACATGGCATCGCGCAGTTCCCTCACGCCGGTCTGCTCGGCCAGCGCCACCAGTTGGCCCATGACGGCGTCGTTGATGCGGTTCTTGGAGTAGTCGAGCGTGATGCCGGCCGCCGCCGCGACATAGCGTTGCGCACGCTGCGGATCTTCGGCGAAGAGTTCGCGCAGATGCGTGCCGCGCGTGTGTTCGGCGTGGCGCGCCAGTTCGGGCCAGGCGGGGGTACGGACGGGATTCATGATGCCTCTGTGAAAATCGGTAAGCAGCCGTAATGATGGCGTATCGAGCGCGCTTTGGGGATGGATGTCGGACAATGACCGACGTCTCCGGCTGCGCCGATCAGTCCACGCGGGCGTCGACCGGTTCGTTGAGCATCAGCCAGTATTGGCCGAGTTGGCCCACCGTGTTCAGGAAGCGTTCGAAGTCGACCGGCTTGCGCACGTAGCTGTTGGCACCCAGGCGATAGGCTTCCTGGATATCCTGCAGCTCGCGTGAGGTGGTCAGCACTACCACCGGCAGCAACGCGGTGCGCACGTCCGCGCGCAGACGGCGCAGCACTTCGAGCCCGTCGATGCGCGGCAATTTCAGGTCGAGCAATACCACGGCCGGCATGATCGAGGTGTCGCGGCTGGCATGACGGCCGGTCGCGAAGAGGTAATCGAGCGCGTCCACGCCATCGCGAGCGACCACGATGTCGTTGGCGATCTTGTTCTTAGCAAAGGCGCGCAGGGTCAGCGCTTCGTCGTCAGGGTTGTCTTCTACAAGCAGAATCGGGTGTTCGGCACTCATTCTGTTTCCTTCGTTCGCCAGTCGATATTGGAGCGGCGGGCGCGATACAAAATTCCACGATATGCCGCAACTTACGGTTGCTGCGGGAAAAACTGGAGCGCCACGCATCGCGGCCTGCCCCTTTGGCCCCGCCATATGGCCTTCTGGCGGGGGTGTCCCGGCTAAAGTTGGCGCAGGCGTTGCCGTTGGTTCGGGCATTGATGGACAAGAGGCCCCGCCCGCGTGAGTATCCTGAATAAAACGATTCCGCCCCTGCCCGCGACAGGCACGACCCCCGCCACGGCACCGCGCCGTCCGGAAGTGGCCGCGCGCGTCGCCATCATGGAAACGCTCTCGCGCATCGAGCCGACGGCTCGCGAGTTTTCTTTTACCGAAGCCGATTTCGAGCGTGTACGCAAATTGATTTATGCGCGGGCCGGCATTTCGCTGTCGCCGGTCAAGCAGGACATGGTTTATAGCCGCTTGGCCCGCCGTTTGCGCGCCTGCGGCGACAAGCGTTTCGTGGATTACCTCGACCGGCTGGAATCGCGTGGCGACGCCGCCGAATGGGAAGCCTTCGTCAACGCGCTGACCACCAACCTGACTTCGTTCTTCCGCGAAGCGCACCATTTCGATATCCTCGCCAGCCACCTGCGCAAGGTGACCGAAAAGCGCCCGCTGCGTATCTGGTGCTGTGCCGCGTCCACCGGTGAAGAGCCGTATTCGCTCGCCATCACCGCCTGCGAAGCCTTCGGCGGCATGACGCCGCCGGTGCAGATCGTGGCATCGGACCTCGACACCAATGTGCTGGCCCAGGGCCGGCAGGGCGTCTACACGGCTGATCGTGTGGCCCGCCTGGAGGCGGCGCGCGTGCAGCGCTTTTTTACGCAGGAAGCCGGCGGCAACGTGCGCGTGCGTCCCGAATTGCAACGCCTGATCAACTTCCAACGTATCAACCTGCTCGACAGCCACTGGCCGCTGCAGGGTGTGTTCGACGCTATCTTCTGCCGCAATGTGATGATTTATTTCGACAAACCGACGCAACACAAGATTCTGGAGCGCTTCGTGCCGTACCTGCGCCCGGAAGGTCTGCTGTTCGCCGGTCATTCGGAGAATTTCATCCACGCCGCCAGCCTGTTCCGCTCGCTCGGGCGCACCGTGTATGCCCGTACCGACTCGTCCGCCCACCGCTGACGCTGGGGCTGCCGCGCAGCCGCCGCTGCCGCGCCCGCCCGTCATGAGCGGGCACGACGAGCGCCTGATCTTCATCGGTGCCTCCACCGGGGGCACCGAAGCGATCAAGGAGGTGCTGGCCGCGCTGCCCGAACGCATGCCGGGCATCCTCATCGTGCAGCATATGCCCGAGATGTTCACCGCCTCATTCGCGCGCCGCCTCAATTCGCTGTGCCGTCTGCGCGTGAAAGAAGCCGAGGACGGCGAACGGGTCGAAGGCGGTACGGCTTACATCGCGCCGGGCCATTCGCACCTGCTCATCCGGCGCGCCAATGGCGTTCATTACTGCGAGCTGTCGCGCGCCGAACCCTACAACCGCCATCGGCCGGCGGTGGATGTGCTTTTCCATTCGGCGGCCCGAGTAGTGGGCTCGCGGGCGATTGGCGTTATCCTTACGGGCATGGGCAAGGACGGTGCCGACGGCATGCTCGCCATGCGCAAGGCCGGTGCCTACAACATTGCCCAGGATCAGCAGAGTTCGGTCGTTTGGGGGATGCCGCGGGAAGCCGTGGCCATCGGAGCGGCACATGCGGTGGTACCCCTCGCCCAGATTGGCGTGCGCGTGCAGGAAGCCGTGCGCGCCGGGGCGACCAATGATGCTATTCGCTGACGCACAACACTGACGGAGATTCTTGATGGACGCCAATGTAACCGTGGGCCCTGAACTGGCCACGCTACACCTGATTGGCCGTTTCGATTTCAGAGCGCATCGCGAATTCCGCGAAGCGGTTGAGAAACTGCTTGAACAAGCGCCGGGCAAGACCGTGCACGTTAACCTGGCCGAAGTGTCCTACCTGGACAGCTCGGCGCTGGGCATGCTGCTGATGCTGCGCGACAAGGCCAAGAGCGCCAGTCGCGACGTACAATTGGTCGGCGTGAAGGGCAGCGTGCGGCAAGTTCTGGACATCGCCAACTTCTCGAAGCTGTTTTCCATCCAATAAGCCAATCAGCAACGCGGGGTGCCATGGCGGAAGCCAGGATATTTGTTCTTTTTGCCCTCACGGCGCTGACCGAAATCATCGGTTGCTATCTGCCTTACCTGTGGCTGCGCCAGGGTAAGAGCGCGTGGCTGCTGGTGCCGGCTGCGCTCTCGTTCTGCGCCTTCGCCTGGCTGCTGTCCCTGCATCCGACCGCCGCCGGGCGGGTATATGCCGCCTATGGCGGCATCTACATCGGCGTCGCGCTGTTGTGGCTATGGGGTGTTGATGGCGTGCGCCCGCTGCTGACCGACTGGATCGGCGTGGCGGTGTGCCTGATCGGCGCGGGCATCATCATGCTGGGCGCGGTACGCACCTGAGAAGCCCTGTCGCATTGAATCCACGGTCGCGGCGCGCGACCTGAAAAAGCCCGTCCGGCATGTCGGACGGGCTTTTTGTTGCCTGCTGCGCGTCACTCGCGTTCGATGTTCACCGCGCCTTGCCAGCTCAGGTTGCGGCCTGCCACGGTCAGGCTGTGCGCCTGCAAGCTGTCGTCGTCGTGGGCCATGCTCACCAGCCAGTTGTGCGAGGCACCGGTCAGGCGCAGCACGGTGTAGAGGGCGTCCTGGTGGAGCGTGCTCACCGCTTGCACCTGCCCACGCGCATTGCGCGAGGTCTCGGTGCTTTCCTCGAAGTAGCCGTGGGTTTCCAGCACCATGGCATAGCTCACGTTGTGGCCGCGCGTGCGCAGTACCAGGCCCGATTCGGCGCGCAGGTTGAAGTTGGGGTCGTTGGCGCCGATGCGCGTGAAGATGAACTCGGTCGGCGTCGATGCACCAAAGATGACGCTGTAATAGCTCTGGCCCTGCAGCCAACTGAACAGCCCCTGGCCCTGTTCGAGCTGCGCCGCACCCATGTTCCACAAATGCTGATAGCCGGCTTGCTGGCCGAGCGGTGCGAGTTGCACCGCGCGCTCATAACTGAAATCGGTGCGGATGATCTGGCCGGTGTAGTAGAGCGCGTAATCGTATTGATGCGCGGCGTCGGCCTCGATGCGGAAAACGTCGACGAGCAGCGGGTGCGCGAAATCGGCGTGGCGCACCAGCGCGGCGCTGCGGCGCATGGTCACGCCCGGCGTGAAGTCGCAGATCTGGCCGCTCATCATCTGGCGGTCGGCGTCCTGCCCCTGGAATTGCAGGCGGGTGCCATGAAACTGCACGGCGCGCTCCGGTGTGGCGTCGTGCTGGCAGCGTTGGTCGACGGTCACCGTATTGTGGGCGATGGTCTGCTTGGCCCAGCTCACGTTTTCCGGCAGATAGGCGCCACCGTGTTTGGGTTCGACGTTGATCCAGCGGACGCAGCCGTAATCGCGCAGGACTTCCTGGCCGCGATTGAACAGGCCCAGCGTGAGGCCGTCGAAGTGGGCGTGCTCGGCCAGACCGTGGGTGCCATAGTCCATGGTCAGCACGGCCTGTTCGCCGGTGGCGTCGTCGGTGCGCAGGATGCCCACCGCGCCTTTGTCGCCCTGCTGGCCGCAGGACAGTTCGATGCTCGGGAATTCGCAGTGGATGTCTTCGCCGGCATGGGCGGCGAGCGCGTCGGACAGCATCAGCCCGGCTCCGTCGAGCCACACTTGCTGGTGTTGCTGCGCCAGCCACAGCAGGCGCTGATCCATTTCGTAGCGGCGAAACACCAGGCTGGCGCCGACCAGGTAGCCCAGGCTCTTGATGTTCATGGGCTTGATGGCGTCGTTCAGCGGCACCAGCGCACCGCTCGGGAACGACGGATAGAGCGCCGCATAGAAGCCGCGCTTGATGACTTCGTTGTGGTACGCGTAGATGCCGATCTGCGGCCAGGCGCGCTCGATGGCTTCGGCAAACATCAGCATCGGCTGGATGGCGAAGCGCTGATAGTAGGGGCCTTCTTCGTAATAGCCCGCTGGTGAGAACAACTGCGTGATCTGCGCCAGGAAGCCGGCCGTGGTGCTGTCGCCGAACTGGCCGCGCACGGCCAGCTCCAGCCATTCGCGGCGCTGCGTGGCGATGCCGCAGATGCCCACCGCCGCACAGGCCCACATGCCGTGGTTATGGACGATGTCGAAGTGGTGGCTGTAGGTCTGGGTGAACATCGCCACCATCGGCTCGAATACGTTGCGCTCGATGAGCGCGCGCTCGTCGGCCGACAGCGTGTCGCGTACGCAACTGTAGCCGACCGAGGTGAACAGCAGCCACATGTGTTCGTTGAGAATCTGGTGGAACAGCTTGGCTGGCGGATTGTGCGAATAGGGCTTGGCGTAGGGCAGGCCCGGGTAGACCGCGGCGTAGGCCAGCAAAATGTCACGAATGCGTTCGGCATAACGTGCTTCGCCGAAGATCATGTACTGCGTGCCGGCCGAAAAGATGGTGTTGTAGTTGAGCTTGTGCTGCTCGTGCTCGACGCCGCCTCCCGGTCCGCTGCCGGGCACCCACACCGGATGCGCGAGCATGTCTTCCAGCTCCTGGCGCGCGCGCCGGATGCTGTGGCCCATCAGGGAGTCCTGATCGGCGGCATCGCGCAGGCGTTGCGCTTCTTCCGGAGTCAGAAAAACAGGTGCGGCGGCAAACGACATCAGAGTAACTCCCTCGTTCGGTCCGGCGCGCCAGAGGCGCGCGCGAGACCTTGACGCTCCCCGCGGCGCCTCCGGCTGGTGCCGGGCATTGTTATTGGGCAAGGCCCGCCCCGGCCGGGGGCGCCGGGGCGTTGTGACTACATGGGGGGCCGGCTTACTTGATCGGCCACAGCAGCCAGCTCAGATCACCGTTGAGCGAGGCCGGAATATACGGCAGCAGGGCTGCGTACTTGTCTTTTTCCTGCGGCCAGGCGCGGGCCGATTGCAGGATCAGGTTGAGTGCCGCGTCGAACTCCACGCCCTTCATGTCCTTGAAGGGCCACGACTTGGGTTCCTTGACGAAGCCCACCGCGTAATCGACGGCCGTTTTGATCGAGCGCTCGTCCTGCACCAGATTCCACGTATTGGTCTCCAGCTTCACTTGCTCGGAGTAGCGCGCCAGGCGTGCCTGGGCTTCGAGGTTGAAGACCGTGTAGTGGTAGGGCTGGGTGCGTTCGAGCTCGTACCAGATCTTGCCGTCGCGGGCGATCTGCGCGGCCATGCGCAGGGTCTGCGCATCCTTCACTACGCGGGTGGCCAGGTCGGTGTCGCCGATGAACAGCGCGTAGTTGGCCAGTTGCGCGTCAAAGAAGGTGCCGTGGTTGTTGCCCCAGGCGAACTCTTCGCGCGCGGTCGGGCTGACCACCATCCAGGTGGCGAATTCAGAGAACCACGCCTTGAGCGCGTCGACTTCGGCCGGCTTGAGCGCACCCGATTCCTGGATCAGGCCGACGGCGTCGATCACCATCCAGAAGTTGCGCGTGTCGATCAGGCCGATGCCACGGCCGTCCACCACGCCCGGTACGGCCTGGCCGTAACGCAGGTTGGGGTTCATGCGCGTGGCCGGGTCGAGGAACCAGGTGCGGATGAAGGCGGCCGCCTTGTCGGCGTATTTCTTGTCACCCGACATGAAGTACGCCAGCGACAGATCGCGTGCGCCGCTGCACATGAACTGGATGCGCACCGAATCGGTGTTGCCGTTCTTCGACGAAGGATTGGTCTGACCGTCCTTGCGGATGTAGGGCAGGCCGTCCTTGGTGTCCGGATTGGGCCACCAGTACGGGCCCATGCTCATGTAATCGTGCCTGTCGCCGGACGGCGGCGTCAGGCCCTTCTTGGTCACCGCTTCGGGCTCGGCGCCCAGGGCCTTGTTGGCCTTGACGAGCAGATCGTCATAGGCGGCCTTGATCTTGGCGTCGTTGGCCGACAGGCGCTGTTTGGCGATCTGCAGATATTCGCCGTCCAGCGTGTAGACCTTCGGCGCCGCCGCCATGGCCGGTGCGACGGCCGTGAGCGACAAGAACAGTGTCGTGGCGACGACACGCGCTCCAATTCGATTCAACATCCGATGCTTCCTCCAGTGTGTGCCGGGCTCGTGCCGGCGGGTGTCGCCCGCCGTGCGCTGCATCTCCCGGACGTGACGCAGTTCTTCTTGAATGAGATATGTCCAGTGACGGGCGGCCCGCTTTGGGGCCGCCCTGCGCGGGCTCAGATGCCGGCCACGCGCATGCCGCTGGCGCGGTCGAACAGATGGATGCCAGTCAGGTCCGCGCCCAGGCGGATCTGGTCGCCGGCGACGACGTTCACGCGGTCCTTGAAGGCGGTGGTCATGCGCCCGCCGGAGGTCTCGCAGAACACCTGCATGTCCGAGCCGGTGTTTTCGACCGAGGTGACCGTGGCCGGCACCGAGTGCTCGCCTTCCTGGCAGATGCGTACTTGTTCGGGGCGGATGCCGAAGACCACTTCCTGGCCTTCGGTCACCTGGGCGCTGTGCGGTACCGGCAGGGTTTCGCCGCCGGGCAGCTGCACGTACAGGCCCGTGTCGCGGCGCACGATCTTGCCGTCGAGCAGGTTGATGGTCGGCGAGCCGATGAAGCCGGCGACGAAGACGTTGGCGGGGCGGTCGTACAGATCGAGCGGGGAGCCCATCTGTTCGACGCGGCCATCGCGCAGCACGACGATCTTCTGGCCCATGGTCATGGCTTCGATCTGATCGTGCGTCACGTACACCGAGGTGGTGCCCAGGCGCTGGTGCAGTTCGCGGATTTCGGCGCGCACCTGGGTGCGCAGCTTGGCGTCCAGGTTCGACAGCGGTTCATCGAACAGGAACACCTGCGGGCTGCGCACGATGGCGCGGCCCATCGCCACGCGCTGGCGCTGGCCGCCGGACAGTGCCTTGGGCAGGCGTTCGAGCAGGTTTTCGAGGCCCAGCATCTTGGTCACGTCGTCGACCTTGCGGGCGATTTCGTCCTTGGGCACCTTGGCCAGCTTGAGTGCGAAGCCCATGTTCTCGCGCACCGTCATCTGCGGGTAGAGCGCGTAGCTCTGGAACACCATGGCGATGTCGCGTTCTTTCGGTTCGAGGTGGGTGACATCCTTGTTGGCGATGTGCACCGCGCCGCCGGTGACCTCCTCCAGGCCGGCGATGATGCGCAGCAGGGTGGACTTGCCGCAGCCAGACGGGCCGACCAGCACGCAGAATTCACCATCGGGGATGTCGATGGAGACATCACGGATGACATCGGTCTTGCCGAACGACTTATAAACGTTCTTGAGGACTACGCTTCCCATATCAATTCTTCCTGATTTACGTGTTCGTTTCGCTCAGCCCTTGACCGCGCCGGACATGATTCCGCGGTTGAAGTGCTTCTGCAGGGCCAGGTACACCGCAATGCTCGGCAGCATGGCCAGCAGGGTGATGGCGATGAAGATGTTCGGAGTGATCGTCTCGTCGCTGCGCAGCGTGCCGAGGATGACCGGCATCGTGTAGAGCGATTCACGGTTCACCACGATCAGCGGCAACAGGTATTGGTCCCAGATCATGATGAAGCCGAAGATCATGGTGGTGCCCAGGGCCGGCTTGACCAGCGGCAGGATCACCTTGAAGAAGATCTGCCATTCGGAGGCGCCATCCACGCGGGCGGCTTCTTCCAGTTCCTTCGGGATCGCCTTCATGAACTCGGTCAGCAGGAAGATCGAGAAGGCCCAGCCCACCACCGGCAGGATCATGCCCAGGTGCGTGTTGTAGAGGCTGTCCGAGGTCGGAATGCGGTAGTTGAACGCCCACAGCAGGAAGGACTGCATCTGCTCGGTGAGCCATCCGAAACCGGGGATGTGGTAGTTCACCACCAGGTACAGCGGAATGGCGATGACTTCCTCGGGCAGCATCATGGTCGACAGGATCATCAGACCGACGAAGGCCATGCCCATGAAGCGCTTGCGTGCCAGGGCATAGGCGGCCAGCGCACTGACCGACACCTGCAGGGCGGTGCCGATGATCACGACGATCATCGAGTTGAGCAGGAAGCGCCAGACGCGCACTTCTTCCCAGGCGAAGCGGAAGTTCTCCCAGGTCGGCAGATGCGGCAGCGCCAGCAGTTCGCCCGGCTTGACCGGGGCGCCCGACAGCGCCGTCATCAGGATGCCCCAGTAGGGGCCGACGAACACGACCAGCACCAATGCATAAATGATGATGCGGCCGATGTGGTTCCAAAGCTTGTTCATGGATCGGCTCTCAATACTTGGCGATGCGGTCCTTGACCGACAGGTGGACGATGGTCATCACCACCGTGAAGGCAAACAGCAGGAACGACACGGCCGAGGCATAGCCGTAGTCGATCTGCTCGAAGCCGATCTTGTACACGTGGGTCATGATCATCTCGGTAGCGCCGGCCGGGCCGCCGCCGGTGGTGGCATACACCTCGGCGAAGACGCGGAAGCCGCGGATGAACGACAACATCAGCACCACCGAAATGGCCGGCACCAGGCCGGGCAGGGTGACGTGCCACATGCGGCGGAACCAGTTGGCGCCGTCGACGTTGGAGGCGTCGTACAGCTCGCGGTTGATCCCCGCCAGGCCGGCGATGAAGATCACCATGTTGTAGGGCACGGCCTTCCAGATGTGCAGCAGCATGAGGGTCCACAGCGCCTGTGCCTGATCGGACAGGAAGCCCTGCGGCGCGATGCTCAGCCAGCTCAGGAAGGTGTTCATCACGCCGGTCGGCGTGGGGTTGAACAGAATGCGCCACACCTCGGCCACGATCGCCGCGCTGGTGATGGCGGGCAGGAAGATGGCGGTGCGGATGAAATGCAGATGGCGGGCGGGGCCTTCCAGCGCCATGGCCAGGAAGAAGGCGATAAATGCCGCCGCGACCGATGTCACGATCACGTATAGTGTCGTGTTGATGACGGCGTGGCCAAGCACGGCGTCAGAGAACACACGTGCGAAGTTATCGAAGCCCACCCAGGTGTTGGGGCCATCGAAATTGACCTTGTAGAAGCTCAGGATCAAGCCTTCCAGCATGGGGATGAACTTGAACCACGTGAAGATGATCAGCGCGGGGGCGAGGAAAATCCACGGAATGATGTTGCGGCGCGCGCGTGGGTTCATGAATGACATGTGCTTGAAACCTTTCTGACGGCTTGGATCCCCTTCCCACTTTCGCGAAGGGCGTAACGAGCCCTCTCGTCAAAGATAGAAAGAAAACCCTTTGAAACGGCCACCGCCGCAAGACGGTGGCCGCGCCGGTTCAACGTCCGGCCATTGGCTTACTTGGCCAGGACGTTCTGCTTGGCCAGTTCGGCATTGACGGCGACGTCAACATCCTTCAGGCCGGCCATGATGTCGCTGGAGCAGTTGGCCATGATCTTGTTCAGGCCATCGGAGGTGGCCTGACGGATCGGCGTCCAGTTCGGCACGCGCGGCACGTACTTGCCTTCCTTCGCGTACAGGTCCTGGAACAGTTGCCAGCGGGCGTCGTTGTCGTAGGTCTGCTTGACGTTGACCTTCTTGTTGACCGACAGGCGCACGATGGGCTGGTTTTCACCTGCCTTCATGCCCATTTCCTGACCTTCCGGCGACACCATGAACTCGATGAACTGCTTGGCGGCAGCCTTGTTCTGGCTCTTCTTCATCAGGTAGACGCTGGTACCTTCGGCCAGGGTCGCGGCGCTCTTCGGACCTTTGATCGAGACCACTTCATACGTGCCCTTGCCCGGATCCTTGTCCATCAGCGGCAGGTGGTACGGGCCGGTGAAGAACATGCCGGTCTGACCCGAACGGAACGACGGGATGGCGTCGGCGGTGGTGGCGTTGATGGCGCCCGGCTGGGTCACCTTGGCGCACATCATGCCGCGCAGGAAGTCGACGGCTTCGACGGTTTCCTTGGTGGCCATGTTCGACTTGTAGGCATTGCCGACCGGCTTGAGGAAATCACCACCGGCTTGCCAGATGAACGAGGACAGGAACCAGCTGGTGTAGCCGCGCGTGGTGGAGGCCGGCACGATGAAGCCGAAGGTGTCGTTCTTGCCGTTGCCGTCCGGATCCTTCTCGGTGAAGGCCTTGGCCAGGTTCTGCACGTCCTTCCAGGTCTGCGGCGTCGGCAGGCCCAGCTTGATGCGCCAGTCCTTGCGCACGAACAGTGCAAACGATTGTGCCGAGGTCGGCACGGCGTAGAACTTGCCGTCGTACGACTTGGCCGATTCCCAGGCTGCCGGGAAGATGTCGTCGCCGCCCTTGATGCTCTTCGGATCGATCTGATCCAGGATCCCCATCTGGACGCCCTGGCCGATGAAGGTGGCGTCGTTGAACATCAGGTCGGGCAGGGTGTTGCCGGCCGCGGCGCGCGCCAGGCGCTGCTCGAAGTCGGTCAGCGTGTTGAAGTACTCGACGTGGATGCCGGTCTTTTTCTCGAAGGCTTGAGCGACGCGGTCGTAGACGGCGCGCGAATCATTCGTGGCGCGGATCCAGACCTGCAGTTCCTTGTCTGCAGCCTGTGCGGACAAGGCACCAGCCAGCATGCCTACGGCCACAGCCAGCTTGGTCATCTTGCGATTCATAGCATTCATCTCCATCGTTCAAAGTCTGGGCTGGATTGCCCATTTACCTCATCACCCACCTTGGCGTGGGTAGCCAAGATTTGAAGTCTTTTCCATGACACCGGCTTGTCACCGCCGTCGGGCAAGGGGGCTCGACGGGTGAGAGGTGGTCTAAAAAAGCCAATTTATGGCGTCATGAGTTAAACGTTTAACTCGATTCTAGGTATACGCCTGAGACGCTGTCAAGCGGCGAGTGCAGCAACCTCGTCTTAACGCAAAAGCCGGTGCGGGACGGGGGCTGACAGGGTTGGAGGGGGCGCCCTAGCCGAGCGGAGCATGTGCCGCCAGGCGGGAAGGGGGCGTCGCCTCAGTCGCAGTAAAGAACATGCGAGCGAACTTTTCCATACGTTACTAACGGCAAAAAACGCCGTGAGTTTATGAATATTCACATTCATACCCTGCGCTGGAAACGCTTACCGGCCGTGGTTGTGGTCATGACCGGGCCTTGCATGATAAGGGCACCCGAAGGGGCGCCCGGCGAGGCTCAAGTTTGGCGGGGATCGGTCGTAAATCAGACGAACCGGCGCCGCCACATGCAGCGCTGAGCAAAGAGAGGACGGAGAAGACCCATGTCGGAGCTGTTGAAGAACATTGATGCGCGCACCCGCCTGGCGGGCACGAACAAGCTGGAAATCCTGCTGTTCGCCCTCGGCACGGACGATCGCACCGGCCGGCGCGAGAGCTTTGGTATCAATGTATTCAAGGTGCGTGAGGTGATGCGGACGCCGCAGATCACGGCTGCGCCCGATATGCCCGACGGCGTCGAAGGCATGGTGTCGCTGCGCGGACAATTGGTGCCGGTGGTCGATCTGGCCAAATACGCCGGCATCAACACCCAGGCCAAGCGCGACATCATGATCGTGACCGAATACAACGGTCACACTCAGGGCTTCCTGGTTGAAGGCGTCGATACGATCCTGCGCCTGGACTGGTCGCAGATGAAGGTGCCGCCCGAAATGCTCACCTCGCGCCTGGGGGGCCTGGTTACCGCCGTGACCGAACTGGCGGACAACCGCCTGGTCATGATGCTGGACGTCGAAAAGGTGCTGTCCGAAACCACTCGCTACGACGATGAATTCCTGTTCCGTGACATCAAGCCGCTGGGTCGCGAACTGACGGTGTTCTTCGCCGACGACTCCTCGGTGGCGCGCAAGCAGATCGAGCGCACGCTCGACGCCATGGGCCTGCGCCACGTCGGCGCCATCAACGGCCGCATGGCGTGGGAAGAACTTGAAAAGATCGCGCTGCACGCCGAACTGATCGGCCGCCCGGTCAATGAATTGCTGCATCTGGTGCTGACGGACGTCGAAATGCCGGAGATGGATGGTTACATCCTGACCCGCCGCATCAAGTCCGACCCGCGCTTTGCCGGCGTGCCGGTGCTGATGCATTCGTCTCTGTCCAGCCTGTCCAACCAGACGCTGGGCAAGTCGGTCGGTGTCGATGGCTACGTCTCGAAGTTCGAGCCGCACCGCCTGGCTGATTCTCTTCGCGCCATGCTGGTCTCCGGCCAGGCGCAAGCCGCTTGAAGTTCATGTCGTCCCCGCACGAGGTCACAATGGAACGCGCAGATATCAATCTGTTCGACACAGTGGATGCCCGCACCAAGCTGGCAGGCTCCAACCGAATGGAAATCCTGCTGTTTTCGCTGGGCACCAGCGAAATCTTCGGTATCAACGTTTTCAAGGTCCGCGAAGTCTCGAAGACCCCCTTCATCACGCGCGCGCCCAACATGCCGCACGGTGTCGAAGGTCTGATCTCGCTGCGCGGCAACGTGATTCCGGTGCTGTCGCTGGGCAAGATCCTGGGTCTGTCGCGCCCGGATCAGCCGCTGGGCGATTCGATGATGGTCACTGAATACAGCAAGCGCACGCTGGGCTTCCTGGTGCAGGAAGTCGACCGCATCATCCGCGTCGAATGGGATCGCGTCCGCCAGCCCGAGAACATGACGGCGGCTTCCACGCAGAGCTTTATCACCGCCATTACCGAACTGGACGATGGCAAGCTGGTGTCGATCCTGGACGTCGAAACGATCCTGGCGCAGACCTTCGGCGAAGCCCAGGTGGGCAACATCGTGCCCTTGCACCGCGAAGCAGGGGCCGAAACCAACGTGTTTTTCGTCGATGACTCCATGGTCGCTCGTAAGAAGATCAGCGAAGTGCTCGACAAGCTGGGCATCCGCCACAAGCACGCGCTCAACGGGCAAGAAGCCTGGACGCGTCTGGAGGGGCTGGCCTCGCATGCGCAGCAACGCAAACGCCCGCTCACCGACGAACTGGATCTGATCCTGGTTGACGCCGAGATGCCTGAAATGGACGGTTACGTGCTGACGCGCCACATCAAGAGCGACAGCCGCTTCGACGGCATCCCGGTGGTCATGCATTCGTCCTTGTCGTCGGAAGCCAACCGCTCAATGGGCAAGGCCGTGGGCGTCGATGCCTACGTTGCCAAGTTCGATGCTGAAGTGCTGTCCGAAACACTGCGCCCGTATCTCACGAAATCCAACAGGGACTAATCCGGAGTAACAACATGTCGGATCCGAAAATGAAATTTCTTGTAGTTGATGACTTCTCGACGATGCGCCGCATCGTTCGCAATTTGCTCAAGGAACTGGGCTACTCCAACGTCGATGAAGCTGAAGACGGTGTGGTTGCCATGCAGAAGCTGGCGGCCGGTGGTTTCGACTTCGTCGTCACCGACTGGAACATGCCCAACATGACGGGCATCGAGTTGCTGCGCGCCATCCGCGCCAATGCTCAGCTCAGCCAGTTGCCGGTGCTCATGATCACGGCCGAAGCAAAGAAGGAAAACATCATCGAAGCGGCCCAGGCCGGTGCTTCGGGCTACATCGTCAAGCCTTTCACGGCTGTCACGTTGTCCGAAAAGCTCGGCAAGATCTTCGAGAAGATGAAAGCTGCCGCCTAAGGTCGGAGCAATCCGCGAAACAGGAGCCAAAAAAAATGGCAAAGCGTCAAAATGTGACCCCTCCGACAAGCGACAACGACGAGCTTCAAGCGCTCTTCGATTCCATTGCTGATCAGGCCAATGCGCCGGCGCCGGCCCCCGTGGCTGCCGCGCCGGCTGCCAACTCCGCCAACGATGCCGACGGCGACAGTGATGACCTGCAAGCGCTGTTCGACAGCATCGCCGAAGGCGGTGCCCCGGCCGCAGCCCAGCCGGCCCCCGGCGTGAGCCAGGTCGTGGCCGCCATCCAGGCTGCCGTGGATGCCGCGCCGCAAACGGCTGAACAACGCCAGGAAGCGGTGTTCAATCGCATCGGCCAGATGACCCGTGTGCTGCACGACACGATCCGCGAGCTCGGCTACGACCGCATGCTCGAAGAGACTGCGCAGAAGCTGCCCGATGCGCGCGAGCGTCTGTCGTATATCTCGCAGATGACCGAGCAGGCGGCCAGCCGCGTGCTCAATGCTACCGACATCGCCAAGCCCATTCAGGATCGCGTGGAGGAGACCGCGTCCGAGCTGAATGACCGCTGGGAGCGCCTGTACGCCAAGGAACTGTCGGTCAATGAATTCAAGAGCCTGGCCGGTGAGACGCGCCAGTTCCTCGGCGAAGTGGCCGAGGACAGCAAGGTGGTCAACGCCCAGTTGCTCGAAATCATGATGGCCCAGGACTTCCAAGACCTGACCGGCCAGGTGATCAAGAAAATTGTCGACATGGCGCAGACGCTCGAATCCGAACTGCTGCGCGTGCTCATCGAAGTGATGCCGGAAAACCTGCGCGTGTCCAACGACGGACTGCTCAATGGACCGGTGGTCAACGCCGAAGGGCGCGACGACGTCGTGACCGATCAGGGCCAGGTCGACGACCTGCTCGAAAGCCTGGGATTCTGACCGTGAGGCGAGGGGCGAATGCCGTCTCTCGCGGTCTTTAGGAGCGAAAAATGAGCGATTTTGCGGGGATGGAAGATCTGCTGCAGGATTTCCTGGTCGAAGCGGGCGATCTTCTGTCGGGCGTCGATAACAAGCTTGTTGACCTCGAACGTGCGCCGCACGACCGGGGCCTGCTCAACGAGATTTTCCGTGGCTTCCACACCATCAAGGGGGGCGCCGGGTTTCTCAACGCCGCCGAACTGGTGACGCTGTGCCACCTGACGGAAAACCTCTTCGACAAGCTGCGCAACGCCGAGCT
>JASGFB010000035.1:0-38234 GCA_047605765.1 Rhodocyclaceae bacterium | reverse complement strand
AACTCTTCGACCAGGCTCAGCCGGATCAGGGCCTCGTCTTCGACAACCAATACACGCATGTGACAAAGCGCCGGGGGTACCGGCGCTCCAATGGACGGTAAGACCGCTAGGGTAAACCCATTTGGCCCGCGCGTCAGCGCGCGGGTGCGGGGGCGTCCGGGGTACTGACGAAGCCTATGCGTTTCAGGCCGGTGCGGGAGGCGTCGGCCATGATCTGCGCGAGCACCTCGTAGCGCGTGGCCTTGTCGGCGCGCAGGTGCAGCTCGGGCTGCGGTTCCTGCTTGGAAGCGCTGGCGAAACGGTCGGGCAGGTCTTCGAGCAGGACGGGCGCGTCGTTCCAGAATATCTTGCCGTCGGCGTCGATGGCCAGGTCGATCTTGGCCGGGTCGTTCTCGACCGGCGACGAGGTGGCTTGCGGAACGTCGATGCGCACGGCGTGCGACAACAGCGGCGCCGTGATGATGAAGATCACCAGCAGCACCAGCATCACGTCGATGAGCGGCACCATGTTGATCTCCGCCATCGGGGCGGCGGCGTTCTTGCTGTCGAAACTACCGAAAGCCATGATTCATGCCCCTCGTCAGGCCGAGGCCACGCGCGGCGCCAGCGGCTGCACGTTATCGGCGCGCGACATCGGTTGGCCCAGCGACAGGAAGGTAAACAGGTCGTAGGCGAAGGAGTCGAGCTTGGCCAGCAACACGCGGTTGCTGCGGGTCAGCCAGTTGTAGCCCATCACCGCCGGGATGGCGACGGCCAGGCCGATGCCGGTCATGATCAGCGCCTCACCCACCGGGCCGGCGACCTTGTCGAGCGTACCGGCGCCGCTCATGCCAATGGCAATCAGCGCGTGGTAGACGCCCCACACCGTACCGAACAACCCCACGAACGGCGCGGTGGCGCCGACGGTGGCGAGCACCGTCAGGCCGTTTTCGAAACGCGCGGTTTCTTCATCGAGCACTTTCTTCATGGTGCGCGTCAGGAAGTCCTGTGCGGTGCCGGCTTCTTCAAGCTTGGCGGCGCCGTAGCGGGCGTGGTGCTTGTGCGCATGGATGGCATGCGACGCCAGGTGCGAAAACGGGCACTGCACGCCGTGCGTGGCGATCTCGGCTTCCACGGCATCGAGCGACGACGCGTTCCAGAAGAAGCCGAGGAATTCGGCGCTGCGGCGCTTGCGGTTCCACAGCGAAATGCCCTTCATGACGATGAGCACCCACGAGGCGATGGACATCACCACCAGGATCGCCAGCAATGACTTGCCGACCGCATCGCTCTGGGCGATGAAATGGCCAAAACCCATGGCGCTTGCTTCATTCATGACTACTAGTCCTCGAGGTCAAAGATAAGGGTGATCGGCGCCCAGACAGGAATGGGCTTGCCGTTTTGCATCTGGGGCTTGAACAGCGCCTCGCGCACGGCGCGCATGGCTTCCTGGTCCAGACGGGTGTAATTCGACGTGCGGGTAACCATCACCTGCTCGGCGCGGCCACTGGTGTTGATCAAGGCGCGCACGACGACGGTGCCTTTTTCCTTCAGCTTGACCGACAGGCGCGGATACGAGAGCGCCGGCTTGCGCACGTAGGCTACCGACGATTCATCGATGGAGATCGGCTGCGCCGGCTGGCTGGACGCGGCGGGCGGAGCCGGCGGCGACGGCGGCGCCTCCGGCGCCACGATGGCATCACGCACCGGTTCGGGCGGCGGCGGCGCCACCACGTATTCGGCGGGTTTGGGCGTCGGGGTCGGTGCAGCGGCGATCACCGGCGGCGGCGTTTTTTTCTGGACGACGCGCGGCGGTTGCTTGGGCGGCGGAGGCGCTTCGACGACCGGCTTCTGCTCCTGGATGAAATTGACGAAGATCGGCGCGGCTTCTTGCAGGGTGTCGCGCACGATCTGCAATTGCAGCAGTCCCCAGCCGGCGGCCAGGTGCGCGACCACCACCAGGGCGATCGCCACATTGCGGCCCAGCTTGTCGGAGTTACCGTAATACGAGGAAGACGCCGAGCCCAGCCGCGGGGTTGGGGGACGCCGGCCGGCGGCTGCGAGAGTAGACATATTCATCATGCAAATGAGAATCGTTGCTATCTTAGTCTTCGCCGGGGTTAACGGCAATACCGGCGCGACATTCGCTATCAGATTTTGTTCCGCCGATGGGTCGCCAAGGGGCGGTCTGGGCACAGTCCGTCGATGGTCCGCAACTGGCGGCGGCCGCCACGAAAATGGCGGCCGTATCGTAAAAACCCTGTTCCTATGCGGGTTTTAGCGCATAGGGCAACATTTTGCTACGAGGTGTTAGTCGGCAAGCAGATCGTTAGAATGGTCGGGTAGTTGAAAAAGAAAGCACCCAGTGGCCAAGAAATTCCCCACGCACCCCAAGCATCCGGAACGGATCTGCTGGGGTTGCGACCGTTACTGCCCAGCGGACAATCTCAGTTGTGGCAATGGTTCATCCCGCACCCCGCACCCGGTGGAGTGGTTCGGCGACGATTGGCTCGAGTGGGAGCCCGAGCCGCCGCCCAATGCCACGCCGGCGGGCGACAAGGTCGATCTCGAATAAGCAGCCGGCACCGCCTCACAACATCGCCGGGTCGAACAGCTCACGATAGCGCGCGGTGTTGCCGCCGGCGCTCATAAAGACGCCGTCGCCACGGTAATGCAAGGTACGTGGAAACCGCGGCCGGCGTGCCACATGCGCCTTGACGACTTCGAAGATGAAGAAGTTGTAGCGTTCGACCAGGGCGTCGTCGTGCACGCGGCATTCGAAGCTCGCGTGACAGGCATCGAGCAGCGGTGCCTTGACGCGCTCGGCGGGCGTGGTCGCCAGTTCGAAGCGGGCGAACTTGTCGGTGTCCTGCCCCGTGCAATTGCCGATACCGACCACCGTACGTGCCAGGTCGACCTCCGGCACGTTGATGACGCAGGCCTTGCTGCGGCGGATCAGCTCGAAGCTGTAGTTGGCGCGGCTGATGACGCAGCCGAGCAGCGATGGTGCGAACTCCATCACCGTGTGCCACCCCATCGTCATCACATCGCGCCGGCCGCGCCAGGCCGAGCTGACCAGCACGATCGGCCCGGGCTCCAGGAATCGGCGCACATCGGCCACCGGAAAATCCACTTTCTCGTAGGTTTTCATCCGTCGCACTCCTTGATGAGGCTGCGCGTCGCACACCGCATGCCCATCGGCCAAACGCACGCGGTCCGCTGACGCTCTCTGCCCTGCAGTCAACCACGCGCCGGTTATCCGCGCCACATCAAAGGCAATCGCCCCCCGTCATGCGCACAATGCCGCGCATCCAGGTCTTCGCCGAATATCCACCATGAACCGCCGTGACACCGCCGGTACCCTGCAACCCGGCTCGCCCCGCTTCGCGCTGACACAACGCGCGCCCAGCCGCGTCATGCTGACCAGTAGCGATGGCCACGTGGCACACGTATTCGTACTCACCGAATGGCTGCTGCGTGTGATGGTGCTCCCCCAGGGGCACCCGCGTACGACACGCACCTGGTCGATCGCGCCGGGGCGCACCGATGTCCCCTTCGAAGGCATCGACAAGTTCGATCTGTCCGCCTTCGACGATACCCCCTTCACAGCGCACGAAGACGATGATCACCTGCTGATCGAAACATCGCGGGTGCGCCTGTACATCGAACGTGTCGGGCTACGCTGCACCTGGCACCTGTTCACCGACCAGGGCTGGCAGCGCGTAGCGCAGGATCGCCCGACGCAGGCCTACAACTTCGGCCAATGGGGCGAAGAGGCCTGCCACTACCTGGTACGCACGCCGGAAGAGCGCTACTTCGGCCTGGGTGAAAAAACCGGCGACATGGATCGCGCCGGCCAGCGCTATCGCATGAGCAATGTGGACAGCGCCGGCTACTGCGCCCGGCATTCCGACCCCCTGTACAAGCACATTCCTTTCTACATCACCCACCATGCCACCCAGGGCACGGCCTTTGGCCTGTTCTACGACACCTGCGCCGACTGCACCTTCGATCTGGGCCGAGAGATCAGCCACTACCACGGACCGTATCGCTACTTCATGGCCGACGCCGGCGACCTGGACTATTACTTCATCGCCGGTCCCAGCATTGCCGAGGTGGTAGCACGCTTCACCTGGCTGACCGGCGTGCCGATGTTCCCGCCACGCTGGTCCCTGGGCTATTCGGGCGCCACCGTGGCCTACACCGATGCCCCCGACGCCCAGGCGCGCATGGGGCAGTTCCTCGATCTTTGCCGCACGCATGACATACCCTGCCGTTCGTTCCATCTGTCGTCGGGCTACACCGGCGTCGGCGATCGCTGCCATGTATTCCACTGGAATGACGACAAGTTTCCCGATGCGCGCCGTCTGGTGGCGGACTACCGCGAGGCAGGGGTACGCCTGATCGCCAACGTCAAGCCCGCCCTGCTCACCGATCATCCGTATTACGACGATGCGCGCATCGGTGGCCTGTTCGTGCGGAACGCGACGGGCGATGCGCTGACCGTGCCCTTCTGGGGCGGCCAGGCCAGCTACGTCGACTTCACGCAGGCGCGTGCGGTGCTGTGGTGGCAGCAGCACGTGCGGGCGCAATTGCTCGACTACGGCATCGCCGGCACCTGGAACGACAACAACGAATTCGAGATCACCGATGGCGAGGCACGCGCACACGGTGGCGACCACGACGTGGCCGCCATGCACGTCAAGCCATTGCTCACGCTGCTCATGCTGAAAGCATCGGTGGGCGCGCAGCGCCAGGCCGCGCCGCACTTGCGTGCGTTCGCCGTATCGCGGGCCGGCGTCGCCGGCATGCAGCGCTATGTCCAGACCTGGTCCGGCAACAACGTCACGTCATGGGAAACGCTCAAGTACAACATCAAGATGGGGCTGGGGCTGGCGCTGTCGGGCGTGTCCAACTGCGGCCACGATGTCGGTGGCTTCCACGGCCCGGCACCGGATGCGGAACTGTTCGTGCGCTGGCTTCAGTTCGGCATCTTCATGCCGCGCTTCGCGATCCATTCCGAGAACGGCGGCAGTGCCGCCACCGAGCCCTGGATGTACCCGGCCCACACGCCAACGGTGCGCGCGCTCATCGGCCTGCGCGAACAACTCTTGCCGTATCTGTACGACCTCGCCTGGCGCGCCCACACGCGCTACGCGCCGATGGTGCGCCCGACCTTTCACGATTTCCCGCATGACGCCCTGTGCTTTGCCGAGAGCGACGACATGATGATCGGCGGCGCGCTCCTGCATGCGGCGGTGACCACCGCAGGCGTGCGGGCGCGGCCGGTCTATCTGCCCGCCGGCACGTACTGGTTCGATTTTTTCACGGGGGCGCGCTACGGCGGCGGCACCTGGCACGTGGTCGCGGCGCCGCTCGAGCGCCCTCTGCTGTTCGCACGCGAGGGCGCGATCATTGCGATCAACCGCGCGACACCGCGTTTCGGTACTCAGGAAGATTCACGCGGCTTCGTCGTCTTTCCACCGCTGGCCGGCCAGACCAGCACACAGGTCTTTGAAGACGACGGAGAATCCGAGGCGTGGCGCGACGGCGCCTGTGGACAATGGCATATCGCCATCGAGGCCCGGCGAGACAGGGTGCAGGTTGCCATCCGTTTCGAGGGCGATGCCCGCTTCCATCAGCAGACGATCACGCTCGAATTGCCGGC
Organism: Rhodocyclaceae bacterium; assembly: GCA_047605765.1. Taxonomy (GTDB): domain Bacteria; phylum Pseudomonadota; class Gammaproteobacteria; order Burkholderiales; family Rhodocyclaceae; genus JBGVSA01. The sequence continues at coordinate 32,587 of JASGFB010000035.1, read as the reverse complement.
ACACGAGACGCGGGCCATGTCCGTCACCACCCACACGGTGATGGGCGATGAACGCTGCGGCGACCGCCGCGTGCTGCACCTGACGCAGCACGCGGAGGCGGATGCGGCGGGGACGGCGGCGTTCTGACACCGCCGGGGATGCCCGCACCGGGAGGCGCGGGCGGCGGCGACTCAGTTCAGGCCAAGCAAACCACGCAGCTTGGACAGATCTTCGGCCAGCGTATTGACACGCCCTGCCAACAACTTGCGATCGCGGTCGGTGAGCTTGGTGTACGACTCGAAACCACCATCGGCCGTTTTGTACTTGGCGAGGGTCTTGAAGACCACGTCGAAGTTGCTGTCCACCTTGTCGGCAAATGCCTTGTTGTCCTTCACCACCAGCGGGCGGAACAGGTCGACGATCTTCTTGGCGCCTTCGAAGTTGGCCTGAAAATCCCACAGATCGGTGTGGCTGTAGCGATCTTCCTCACCCGATATCTTGGTGGCGGCCACTTCTTCCATCAGCACGGCGGCACCGCCGACGACCTTTTCCGGCGGGAAGGTCAGGCCGCGGATGCGCTTTTGCAGTTCCAGCACGTCGGCCATCAGCTTGTCGGCGAACGGCGCCAGCCCCTTGGTGGTGTTCTGCGCGAAGAGGCCGTATTCGATGCGGTGAAAGCCGGTGAAACCGGGGTCCTTTTCGGCCTTTTCATGGTCGTCGGCGCGCGAATCGATGGAGGCATCCAGATCGCTGAACAGTTCGGCGATCGGCTCGACACGCTCGTAGCTCATGCGCGTGGAGGCAAACAGGCGCTTGGCCTTGGCCACGTCGCCGGCCTTCACGGCGCTGGTGAATTCACGCGTGTCGCGCACCAGCGTCTGCAGGTTGTCGGCGACGTAGATCTTGTAGTCGGAAATGGGCGCGACCAGTTCGAGCGGCGAAACCGCCGCGTGCGCCGGCTGGATCAGGCCCAGCGCAGCGGCCAGGAGGGCGGCGGAAAGAGTGTGACGCAGATGCATCGGAGGATCTCCCTGTTGTCGATTGCTTGTCAGGCGCTGGCTTGCAGCAGCGAGCGGCCCACGTAGTCCTGTTCATCGGTGATGCCGGGCAGCGTGAAGAAGTAGCCGCCCCCGATGGGCTTGATGTACTCCTCCAGCGGTTCGCCATCGAGTCGCTTCTGAACGGCGATGAAGCCCTCGGCGAGATTGGCTTGGTAGGCGATGAACAGAAGCCCCATCTCCAATTGGCCCGACTTGGTCACGCCATTGGAATAATTGAACGGCCGCCGCAGGATGAGGTTGGCCTGCGCGGCCGGCGTGCGCGGATTGGCCAGACGGATGTGGGCATCCATCGGCGTGCGCTTGCCATGCGGATCGGCCAGGTAGTCGGGCACGTCATGCTCACCCTTGCCACCGTCGAGTGGCGCCCCGGTGGTCTTGACGCGCCCCATGATCGCCTCTTGCTCGCCCAGTGGCGTGCGATCCCAGCGTTCGACGAAGTTGCGGATGATGCGCACCGCCTGGTAGGTGCCACCAGCGGCCCAGGCCGGCTCGTCACCGCCGGCACGCACCCACACCACCTTGTCCATCAACGCGTTGTCAGCCGAATCGGGATTGGCCGAGCCGTCGCGAAAACCCAGGAAATTGCGCGCACTCTCCGGCGGCTGGCCGGGCTTGGCAGCGATCGGCGGCACGGTGCCTTCCTGCTTCCATTGCAGCACCAGCAGGTCGGGCAGATTCTTGACGATGTCACGCAGCGCGTGGATGTTGGTGTCCGGCGTGTTGGCGCAGAACTGGATCGACAGATCGCCATGGCATAGGGCGGCATCCAGCGCATCGTTCGGGAAACTCGTCATGCGCTGCAGATGGCGCGGCTTGGCCTTGGCCAGGCCGAAACGCTCATCGAACAACGAATCGCCGACCGACACCGTGATGGTCAGCGCATCCGGCGTCACCAGCGGGCCGAGGATGCCCGAGCCGGCCGGCGGCAGTTGCGGATTGCTGTCCACTTGCGGGCCGCCTTGCGTCAGGAAGGCGATACGTTCGGTCAAGGTGCGGAACAGCCGCTCCAGTTCACCCCGCGTTTCGGCCAGCACGTCGAAACTTGCCAACAGCCCGGCAGCCGGGCGCGGCGTCACCACACCAGCCTGATGCACCCCCAGGTAGGTCTGACGCTCCTGCGTCCGGTCGCTCTGCGGCGCATCGGCCACGTGGCTCTGCTCGGCGGTGGCCGGCTGCGCCGCGCGCGCCATGCTGCTCCCCGCCGCCAGGACGGCGCCGGTGGTGGTGGCGCCGAGGCCCGCCAGCAGGCGGCGGCGGGTGGGGGATGCCGGCTGCGCGGCCGGCTGCTTTTCGGTCTTGCTCATCATGCGTTCCAGATAGACTGTCTGCGTCTCATTGCAGGCCCAAGGCCGGATTGGTGCCATCAAGGGCGCCCGCCCAGGCCGTCACGTAGCGCGCCAGTTCCTTGCGCTGCGCATCGTTCAGCGCCAGTGGCGCCGCGTCCTTGGGTTGCGGGTAAGTGGCCAAGTGGCGGACCAGCGCTTCGCGCGCATCGTCGACTTTCTTCTGCTGATCGGCCGAGGCCTTGACCAGCAAAGGCGTCAGCAGATCGACCACCTTGCCGCTGCCTTCGGCGTAGCCCGCCAGGTCTTCGACATCGCGACGACTGTCGGCGGCCGGCGTGTTCAGGCGATCGGCCATGCGGTGCAACAGCTTGGCGGCACCGCCCGCCATGCGCTCGGGCGGCACCTGCAGATCGCGCAGGCGGCCGCGCAGGGTGTCGACATCGCGCGCCAGCGCTTCGACCACCGGCAGCAGATCACGTGTGCCGCCGGCACCGTAGAGCCCGCTGGCGATGCGGCGGAAGCCTGCGAAGGCCGGATCTTGTTCACGCTTTTCGAAATAATCGGCGCGGCCGTCGATGCGCGTGTCGAGGTCGGAGAACAGCTCCGCCACCGGCGCCACGTGCAGGTAGCTGGCGTGCGCCACCAGATAGGCGTCGCGCGCAGTGGTCACATCGCCACTGCGAATGGCGTCGGCCAAGGTCGCGACGTGGCCGGCCAGGTCGCCCGCTTCGAGGGCCGTGTACGTCTTGTATTCGGCCAGCGGGCCGATGAAATTCACCAGCGAAGGGCGCGCCGCCTCGGCATCGGAGGCCGCCGACGGCGTCACCACCAGCTTGCCGCGCGGATTGCTGAGCAGACCGCAGGTGATCTCGAAGGTCCCCGGCGACAGCTTGGCGGTCATCGTTTGCGAGAAACCCGGCGCGATGTTCTCGCGCTCTTCGAGCACCATCACGCCATCGAGGATTTCCCATTCCACCACGCGGTTGGATTTGTTCACGATGGTGAAGGTGGTACGCCCCGCCGGCACCGTCAGATCGGCCGGATCACAGGTGTTGCCATTGATGGTGACGGTGACCGTTTCAGCGCCGGGAGCAGCGGGCGCTTTGCGAGCCGCGCGCGAAGCAAAGTAGAACGCCGCCAGCGCCGCAATGACCAGGACGACGGCCGCCGCGAGCGCAACCCGCATGAGGGTGCTCGAACGCGTGCTTGGGTTGGGTGAAGTCATGTAAGTGGAATGAGGGTCACGAACGAAAATGGGCCGCGCAGCGCGGCCCGCGAAGGCCTTTCAGCGGCTGGCCGCCGTGGCCGGCGTCATCGGCAAGGTGTTGGCCGGGCGCAGGAACAGCGCCAGCGTCGACAGCAGGAACACGGCATACACCAGCAACTCGCCCACCACCGGGGCCTCCTGGTAACCGAACAGGCCGGACAGCACCGAGCCCGCCACGCTGTCGACCGGCAGCACGCCGGACAGATCGAACACCACGCCTTGCAGGCGGTTCCACAAGCCGGCCTCGTGCAGCGCGCGTACCGAACCGGACAAAATGCCGGCCGCCACGAAGAGAATGAACACCCCGGTCCACCGGAAGAAGCGGCGCAGGTCCAGGCGCACGCCACCGGTGTAGATGCCGTAGCCGATGGCTGCCGCCACCACGATGCCCAGCAAGGCGCCCAGAGGCGCGGCACCGGATTCGCTCTGCTGGAAGATGGCGAGCAGGAAGAACACCGATTCGAGCCCTTCGCGTGCCACCGCGAAAAAGATCATGCCGATCAGCGCCAGCCCCTGGCGGTCATGTGACGAAAAAACGGCGTCCACCGACGAGAGCAGTTCGCTCTTGATCGAGCGCGCCGCCTTGCGCATCCAGAACACCATCGAGGTCAGCACCCCCACCGCCACCAGGCCGACGAGGGCTTCGAACAGTTCTTGTTGCTTCTGGGGAAATTCGCTGCGCAACAGTTGCAGGCCGGCGCCGACGAACAGCGACAAAGCCACCGCCAGCAGTACGCCGATCCACACTGCGGGCATCCAGGCACTGCGGCCGGTCTGCTTGAGATAGCTGGCGATGATGCCGACGATGAGGGCCGCTTCGATGCCCTCGCGCAGCATGATCAGGAAGGGAATCAGCATTGGAACGCGCCACCAAAGCCATCGCCCGCGCACGGGGCGGATGGGATGAAATGTCTGGCGGCGGAGTATAACTGAGAATCGTTCTCAGATCGATTGCTTTTGATCGAACGCAAACGACCGAGACGCGCTTTCTGGCAGCGCGTCCAAGCAGCGGGCGGCGTATCGATCGCCGCCCTGCCGAACAGGCTTATTCGGCGCGCTTGAGGTGGCGCAGGCTGAGCGTGCCGGTGTCCTTGATCTCTTCCATCACCGGGTAGGTGTGCGTCTCACGGATGCCCGGCACCTGGAACAACACTTCACCGAGAAAACGGCGGTAGGCGCTCATGTCCGGCACGCGTACCTTCAGCAGGTAGTCGAAACCGCCGGCCATCATGTAGCACTCCTGCACTTCGGGGATCGCCAGGATGGCTTCGCGGAAATCGGCGAAAGCGGTTTCCGAGGTGCGCTCGGCGGTCAGCTCGATGAACACCGTCAGGCCCAGGCCCAGTTCTTCGGCCGACAGGCGCGCGGCGTAGCCGCTGATGATGCCGGCCTGCTCCAGCCCTTTGACGCGCTCCAGGCAAGGCGTAGCGGAAAGCCCCACCTGCTTGGCGAGCGCCACGTTGGTGGTGCGCCCCTCGCGCTGCAGGGTTTCAAGAATTTCAATGTCGATCTGGTCCAGCTTGTACATGACGGCGTCTCGCCCACGAATAGCAACGGGCGCCACCCTACACCAAAAAACAGATCACATCTAGCACAAAATACTATTTTTGTGCATTTTTATAGAATTATTGACCACCCCAGCGCAACGCAGCCGCATCATCGCTTTCACGCGCATCAACCCAGTGCGCCCCGCGTGCGGTTTCTTCTTTTTTCCAGAACGGCGCGCGCGTCTTGAGGTAATCCATGATGAAGGCACACGCATCGAAAGCCGCCTGGCGGTGACGCGTGGCGACAGCCACCAGCACGATGCGCTCGCCCGGCAACAGGCGCCCGACGCGGTGGATCACGCGCACGCCGAGCAGCGACCAGCGACTTTGCGCTTCTTCGACGATGGCAGCCAGCGATTTCTCGGTCATGCCGGGGTAATGCTCCAGCGTCATGGCGTCGATCGCATCGGGCCCGTCACCGCCCCGCACCACGCCGACGAAACTGGCCACGGCGCCGGCACCCGCCACCTCGCCGAGCGCCGCCAGTTCCACGCCGACGTCAAAGTCGGCCGTCTGCACGCTGATGCTCATGTCAGCCTCCGGTCACCGGCGGGAAGAACGCCAGCTCGTCCCCTTCGGACAGGCGCATGCCCCCCTCTGCGAGCGATTGATTGACGGCGCTGCGCACCGTCGGCCGGGCCAGGGCGGCCCATTCACCACCACGCGCCACCAGCAGGGCGCGGGCCGCATCCACCGACTCCACGCCGGCGGGCAGTTCCAGACGCTCGGCCGCCATGCCCAGCGCCTCGCGCAGGCTGGCGAAATACAGAACATTGACGTGCACGGTCTATCCCTCGAACGGCAAGTACAACACGCTATCACCGGCATGGATCGCGCGCCCGGGGGGCACGTCGACCAAACCATCGGCCCACGCGCAGGACGTCAGCACACCGCTGGCCTGGTTGGGGAAGAGCTCCACGCCGCCGTCGACGTTGCGGCGCACGCGCAGGAATTCGCGCCGCTTCGGATCCGGCCGGAGCCAGTCAAAATCGGCACGCAGGCTGAACGGGACCGGCTGCGCCACCGCCATGCCCAGGCGGCGCTGCAGATAGGCGCGGACCAGGATGACAAAGGTCACCAGACCCGACACCGGATTGCCGGGCAGACCGATGAAGGGCGTCTGCGCCACGCGGCCGAAGGCAAAAGGCTTGCCCGGCTTGATGGCAATCTGCCAAGTGTCGAGCGCACCTTCGGCCTGCACGGCGGCCTTGACGTGGTCTTCCTCGCCCACCGACACGCCGCCGCAGGTCATGATCAGATCGGCCTGGCCGGCGGCTTGCCGCAGCGCATCGCGGGTCGCGGCAAGATCGTCGCGCACGACGCCCAGATCGGTCACGGCGCAGCCTTCGGCCTCGAGCATGGCACGCAGCCAGTAGCGGTTGGAGTTATAGATGGCACCGGCCCCCAGTGGGGCGCCCGGTTCGACCAGCTCATCGCCCGTGAAGAACACCGCCACCCGCAAGGGCGCCACCCCGTGCACGCGCGGCAGGCCGAGCGAGGCCAGCAGACCAAGGCGCGGCGCATCGAGACGCTCACCAGCGGCACACACCAGGCTGCCACGGGCAATGTCGCTGCCGGCGCGGCGGATGTTCTGCCCGGCACGCGGGGCGACAGTGATCCGCACCCCGGCGCCGTCCACTTCGCATTGCTCCTGCATGACCACCACATCGGCCCCCGGGGGGATCGGCGCCCCGGTGAAGATGCGCGCCGCCGTGCCCGCCGCCAGCGGCGCCGGCGCGCAACCGGCGGGCACCCGCTGGCTCACCGGCAGACTGCGGTCCGGCGCCCAGTCGGCCAGGCGCAGGGCGTAACCATCCATGGCCGAGTTGTCCATGGGGGGCACATCGAGGCCGGCCTCGACCGGCTGCGCCAGCACGCGGCCGCGTGCCGCAAGGAGGTCCAGCGATTCAGTCCGACCGATGGCCTGGGCGCTGTCGAGCAGCCGCTGGCGCGCTTCTTCGAAGGTAAGCATGCACACATCCCTGTTGAGGGTCCTGTCGGCCTGCGGCGACGCTATGCGTCGCCCCGCCAGCGCAGGACAGAGGCTGCGATTGTAGCCGGCCTGCCGCCACGACTGGCATTGCCCCCTGTCCGGCTCACCCGACAAAACCCTGCCGGCCGACAGGGGCTTGCAAAAGTTACACGCGGCCGTGGCAGAAGGCGCGGGAAGCCCGGTGCATGGCCGTCTGGTCCCTATCCACCGGCTCCCAGCTAGCGGTCGGCGGCACTCGGGGCATACATCTTGCAAGAGCCTGCGCCAAGTCCTACACCCAAAGAACTTCGTCAGAGAACGATCGCCATGAACACCGCCCCTGACCGCCCCTCCGCGCATCGCTGCCCATCCTGTCGTCATGGGCGCTGCCGTGCCGCGTGAGCGTACCGCCGCCCTCTTCCGCGCCCTGGATGCCTGTCGGCATGACACGGCCGCGCTATGCGAGGGATTGTCGGACGCCGACATGACGGTGCAATCGATGGACGACGCCAGTCCGGCCAAGTGGCATCTGGCGCATACCACGTGGTTTTTCGAGGAGTTCGTGCTGTCGCGCGCGGCAGCCGGATATGCCCCCTTCGACGGGGCCTACCGCTATCTGTTCAATTCGTACTACGAAGCGGTCGGCGAGCGTCACCCGCGCCCACGCCGGGGCATGCTGACGCGCCCGTCGGCAGCCGACATCCAGGCCTATCGCGCTCACGTCGACACCGCGCTCGGGCGCCTGCGCCACGCCCAATTGGACGACGAGGTGCTGGATCTGATCGAACTGGGCATCCATCACGAACAGCAGCACCAGGAACTGCTGCTCACCGACCTGCTTCACCTGTTTGCGCAGAATCCGCTGCGGCCGACCTTGCGGCCCGGCGCCGTGAGCGCACCGCCAACCAGCGAACGGGCCATGCACATGCACGCCTTTGAAGGTGGCCGCGTGCGCATCGGACATGACGGCGAAGGCTTTGCCTTCGACAGCGAAGGCCCCTCGCACGAGGTGTTGCTGGCGCCTTTCGCACTCGGTACGCGGCCGGTCAACAACGGGGAATGGGCGGCCTTCATCGCCGACGGCGGCTATCGCACCCCGACGCTATGGCTCTCCGACGGCTGGGCGCGCGTGCGCACCGAAGGCTGGTGTGCGCCGCTGTACTGGCGCGAAATCGACGGCGCCTGGCGCCATATGACCTTGCATGGCGAGATACCGCTCGACCCTGCCGCACCGGTGGTGCATGTGAGCTACTACGAGGCCGATGCCTTCGCACACTGGGCAGGCAAGCGTTTACCGACCGAATTCGAATGGGAATGCGCGGCGCGCGCGCAAGCCGATACCCTCGCCAACGGCCACTTCGCCGACCGTGGCGTGTGGACACCCAGCGCCGATGGCGTGCCCCCCCAGGCACCGCTGGACAAGCTATTTGGCAGCGTGTGGGAATGGACCGCCAGCGCCTTCTCGCCCTACCCCCGCTATCGGCCAGCCGCCGGCGCGGTGGGGGAATACAACGGCAAATTCATGTGCGGGCAGTTCGTGTTGCGCGGCGGTTCATGCGCCACGCCGCGCGGCCATGTGCGCAGTACCTATCGCAATTTTTTCCCACCCCACGCGCGCTGGCAATTCATGGGTCTGCGCCTGGCTGAGGACAGATCATGACCGCATTCACCCTGGCCAGCCGCAGTCAAGCGCCGGCCCCCGCCGCGCCGCCCCACGGCCTGCGCGAGGCGTTCGCGTCGGATGTGCTGTCCGGCCTGTCGCGCGCGCAAAAGCAGATCGCGCCGACCTGGCTGTATGACGAAATCGGCTGTCAGCTCTTTGAAGCCATCACCGAATTGCCCGAGTATTACCCGACGCGCACCGAAGTCGGCATCCTGCAGCAGTGCGTCACGCAGATCGCCCGAACCGTCGGCCCGGATGCCATCGTGGTGGAAATCGGCAGTGGCTCCAGCCGCAAGACGCCGCTCCTGCTCGAAGCGTTGACCACGCCACAGGCCTACGTCCCCATTGATATCGCGGATGAATTCCTGAGCGCGTCAATACCGTGGCTGGCGGCGCGCTTCCGGCAGATGCACTTCTTCCCGACCCTGGGTGATTTTCGCCTGCCCTTGCACCTGCCCGTCGCCGTCGACGATCTGCAGGGGCCTCGCCTGGGCTTCTTCCCCGGCTCGACCATCGGCAATCTGCGCCCCTTCGAAGCGCAACGCTGCCTGGCCAATATCCGGGCGACGCTCGGGACAGGTGCCTTCCTGGTGCTGGGGGTGGATATCACGCTGGATCATCGCGTACTGCTGCCGGCCTATGACGATGCGCGCGGCATCACCGCGCAATTCAACCTGAACCTGCTCGAACGCATCAACCGCGAACTGGCCGGCACCTTCGACTTATCCGCCTTTCGCCATCAGGCACGTTTCGACGCGCGGCGACCGCGCATCGAAATGCATCTGGTATCGACAGCGCCTCAGAGTGCCAGCGTGCTCGGGCAGCGTTTCCAGTTTGCCGCTGGCGAGACCATTCACACCGAGAATTCGTATAAGTACCGCCTAACCGAAGTGGCACCGATGGCACGCTCCGCCGGCTGGCAGACGGAAAACGTGTGGACCGATCCGCAGTCGCGCTTCGCGGTGTTCCTGCTCCGCGCGCTGCACCGCTGAAGCCCTGCACCGGTCTTATTCTTTGATGCGGTCGAGTCCGCCGACGCCACGGCGATCGGTGTCCTTCTTGCCGCTTTCGATGTCTTCCTGAGCCTGGCGGATCTTGTCGCGCGGGGGTTGCGGGTGTTCCAGCGTCTGGTCGCGTTCGTGCGGCAGCTGAGGCGATTCGGTGCTGCCGTGGCGGCGATCGCCCGTGCGGGTGTCGATATCGATATCGGTTTCGTATTCACCTTTGCGCTCGTTCGTCATGGCAACTCCTGGCGGCAGGGATGGGCTTTGTGCCGCAAGGCCCGTGCCGTGCGAAAAATTCGCATAAGCGACAGGCGTGATCCACACTGATCAGGCATGCGTTGTGCTGCGACCCCATGTCGAGGCACCTGCTTTTCCGAGTTGTTTTTTCGTCCACTCTGATGGGAGGTCTTTCCATGACAACACGTCGTTTGCTGATGCCGTTCTGCGCCATTCTGGCCTGCTTATCGCTGGCCGCCTGCAGCAAGACTGAAGAAGCCCCGCCGGCCGATGCCGGCGCGGCCGCATCCACTGCTCCGCTGCCTGAACCGGCACCGACGCCGGCCCCCGCACCGGATGCCGCCACGTCTGCGCCGATGGGCGACCTGAGTGCGCCGGCTGCGGACATGTCGAGCAGCTCAGCCGCCAGCAGCATGTAAGTGTTCCATCCACGCCGGAACCGATGCGTTCCGGCGTGACTTCGCATCGTCTTTGCAGGATCGGCGCCATGCCTACTCGTCCCACACATCACTCCGACCCCACCGTATTCAACGAGGCCCAGCAGGCCGAATGGGGCGGTACCGCGCAGAGCAGCGTGCATCCGGTCGCCGACAACGACAAATCGGACGGCGCGGCGCCGGACGATATCGCCATCGAACAGAAAAATCCTGAGCTGCCCCCGCGCCAGCCATCCCTCTGAATCTCCCCTGAATCCACACAGGAAAACGGGCCGCGCCCTGCAAGGGACGCGGCCCGTTTGTCTCCTCGGCCACCTCTTTTGGTTATTGTTCCGTGGTCAGCCAAATACGCAGGCCACCGGGCGCGACCAATGGCGGTGAGTGCGGATGGCATCGATCAATTCCGGCATGACGCCTTCGGTATCAGCTTCTTTGGCGAGCACCATGCCCGGCCCCGGTTCACTGTCGAGATCCGACGAAGACGAACAGAAAAGGATGAATTCCAGTAAGGGCGTCGCTTCGCCCAGCAAGGCGATGCTTTTGCGGTGGCGATAGGTTTCGACCAGAATGGCCAGGGCGCTGGCCGAGCGCTCCAGCACCTGAACGCTGTCTTCGCCGCCGGGCACGCAGACGGCGTCGAACATGTCTGCCGACACATCGCCGAGGGCATACGGCGCCAGCAGGGGCACGCCCCCACTGGCGGCGATCATGCCGGCTTCGGGCGCAACGATCGAGACCTGTGCGCCTTCGGCTTCCAGACCTTCCTTGAGCGTGGCCACGTCGTTCACATCCACGCCATCGGCCGCCAGCAGCGCGACGTGACGATTGCATAAGAGCGGCGTCATGTCGGGGACAATGTCATCGACATCGTCTTCGGCCAGTTCCACCGCATTCACGTAGATCTCGTTGCCCTCTTCGATGATCATCATTGCGTCGGGTTCTTCATCGTCGTCACTGGAATGAACCGGCACGTCGGCCGCCGGCCGCGCCCGGGTAATGAAATGTCCTGGCGCGACCGAGGCGTGCGCGTGCTGCACGAAACCTTCCAAGGCGCGTGGGCGTCCGCTGCCGACGCGTTGGCCCGGCCGCGGGCGAGCCAGATGCTCGATGCCCGCAGGCGGCGTTGGATGTGGATTGTGCGCATGGCTCTTCATGTTCTTTCAGGCCACCTTCACGGCACGCCTGCCTTGAGTATCGGCTGCGGTCGCCCGCGCGGGGCGCGCGGCGACCGCGTGACGCCGTCATAACCGTCCCATCAACAGCAACACCACCACTACGATCAGGACCACGCCCAGCACGCCGCTGGGGCCATAACCCCATGCCGTGCTGTAGGGCCACGATGGAAAGGCACCGATCAGCAGCAGGATCAGCAAGACCAGCAATATGGTTCCGAGTGACATCGAACTCTCCTTTGCGCTCACTGCCGTCAAACCCGCGGCATATGCCGGCGGGACCTACCCTGGAATAGCCAAACCCATGCCACCCCGGGGCGATGTCGCGAAAGCCCCATGCCATGGGGCTTTGCGGCGAATTGAAGTTTTTCCAGTCAGCATAGAGGGGGCTGTATTTATTACTTTGGGCGGCAGAAGCAACTTCACCGCCTCAGCCCGCCACACCGTGTTGGAGCGGCGGCGCATCATGCGTGCGCGGCTGCGGATCGGCGCTGGTCGCCAGCGTGCGCGGCGCATGCCCATGGGCCTCTGCGGCCGTTTCGGGCAGCGTGTCGCGCGATGGTTTCAGGGCCACTGCCTTACGACGCAATGGGGTATGCGCGCGCGACCTTGAGCGTCGGCTGCGTCCTTCACGCGCCTCATGCGATTCAGCTTCCATCAGTTGCGCCAGGCCGCGCAGCGGACGCACGTGATCGCACACGGCCTTGAAGATCGCCATCAGCGGCGCGCCGAGCACCAGGCCCGCCGGCCCCCACAACCACCCCCACAAGAGCATGCCGACGAAGATGCTGGTGGTATCGATGCGTGCGGTGAAGCTCTGCAGCCATACCGTGATGAGGTTGCCCACGATGGCGGCGATGATCAGTGTGGAGATGGCGGGCGCCAGGGCCATGGCCCAGGTATCGAACTGCACGATGCCGGCCACCAGGGCGGCGGCGGCCACTAGAGCCGCGCCGAAGTACGGGATGAAATGCGCCGCCGCCACGCCGACCGCCCACATCATGGCGTTGCCCATGCCAAGAGCATAGAACACCACACCCGTGGCGGCCCCTTGCAGGACGTTGGTCAGGCACAGCACCAGCAGCGTGCTCTGGATGCGCCAGCCCATGGCGTCGAGCAGACGGATGATCGATTTCTTGTGGCTGATAGTGCGCCCGAGGATACGCAACAGGCGCCGCTTCATGATCTCGCCGGAAGACAGCAGGAAGAAGGCCAGGAAGGTCACCACGATAAGTTGGCCGAAGAACATCAACAGGCCGGCCGAGCCGGTGAGCAGGAAGGCGCGCAGCGAATTGGCCGACGACTCCGCGCGCGCGCTCAACTGCGAACGCGGCAAGGGTTCTCCGGTCACGGCGGTGGCCGCACGCTCCAGCGTCGTGGCCGCGCGGCGCGCATTGCGCAGCGCCGCGAAGTTGCTGGAACGCAGGCGCTCGACACGCGCGGCGGCTTTCTCCGCCATCTCCGGCATCTGCTGGATGAGGGTCACCGCGTTGTCCTGCAACGCGTAGGTCAGCAGCGCCCCGCCTCCCCACAGCAGGCTGAGCACCAGCGTGGCGCCCACCATGCGTGGCACGCCCCAGCGCCCCAGGCGGCGCACAATGGGATTGCACACCAGGGCCAGCACAATGCCGAACACCACCGGCACCAGGAACGACCGCGCCCAATGCAAAAAGAAAAGGCTCGCCAACACGGCCAGCACCACCAAGGCGACCGTCACCGCGCGTGGGACGAGGCGCTGGGCTTCGTAGCGCGGCGGCACGGACGGCGTCGGCCGCAGGGCATCCTTGGTTGAGGGAATGGGCTCGGCGGGGGCGATTTCGTCGGGTTCGCGGCGCATGGCGGTCTTTCTTGTCGTGGGCCGGTCGGCCCGCGATGCCAAACGCCGGGGCCCCGGCGCCCCTCGACGCGCAAGCGCCGTGCCCGCCCCGGCAGACGACCCTCGCCTGGGGCTACCTGGCGCTCGCTTTGGCCAGCGCCTTACGCACGTCGGCCACCTGCGCCGTTGTCACGGCGCTCGACTGGTTGCCCCAGCGACCGCGCACGTAGGTCAGCACGTCGGCGATCTGCGAGTCCGACAGGCGCCAACCGAAATCGGGCATCGCCAGAGGCGCCGGGGCGGCGGCCGTGGAAGGCATGCGCGAGCCTTCGAGCACCAGGCGGATCAGCGACGTGGGGTCTTGCGCCACCACCGCCGAGTTACCCCGCAGTGGCGGAAAAGCCCGCATGGCGCCGCTGCCGTCGGAGCGATGGCAGGCATTGCAGTTGTTCAGATAGACCTGCGCGCCAGCGGAGTCGATACGCCCGGCGCGCAGTGTGTTCGGCTCATGGCTTGCGGCGGCCTGCGCGGTGGCGGGCGTGGCGGCAGCCGGCGAAAAGCTCTTGAGAAATTCGGCGATCGCCAGGGCGTCCCCCTCGTTGAGATGCTGGGTGCTGTTGTTGATGACGTCGGTCATGGCCCCGAAAGCCACCGAGTGTGGTGCCCGGCCGGTGCGCAGATATTGGGCGATGTCCTGGGCGCTCCACTGGCCCAGCCCCTGACCAGCCTCCCCACGCAGACTCGGCGCATGCCAGTTGTCGAGCGTAAAACCCCCCAGGTACTGCCGATCGTCGAAGCCGTCGGCCTTCTCTTGCCCGAACACGCCGTGCGGAGTGTGGCAGGCACCGCAGTGGCCCAGCCCTTCGACCAGGTAGGCACCGCGATTCCAGCTCGCCGGGCGCTCGGCGTCCTGCGTGGCCGGGCCATCGCGATAGAAGAGCATGTTCCAGCCCATGACCACCCAGCGCATCGAGAACGGCCACGGCAATGCGTTGTGGCGGTTGGTCTGATCAACCGCCGGCACGCCACGCTGGAAGTACGCATACAGCGCGCGCATGTCGTCCTCGCTGACGCGCGCGAAGGACGGATATGGCATGGCCGGATACAGGCGCTGGCCATCGGCGCGCACGCCATGCTGCACAGCCCGCGCGAACTGCTCGAACGAGTACGCGCCGATGCCGGTCTGGCGGTGCGGCGTGATGTTGGTCGAATAGATCGTGCCGAAGGGCGTATTCATGCCCAGCCCTCCGGCAAAGGGCGCGCCACCAGGCGCGGTATGACAGGCCACACAGTCGCCCACGCGCGCCAGGTAGGCGCCCTGGTGTACCAGCGGGTCGGCTGTCGATGGCAACGGCAGCGGCGCCACCTGCGCCGCACCGGGGTGCCCCGGCGGCAGGGTGGCGCGGCCCGGGGTGCGGTCGCTGTTCATCTGCCCGGTCTGGGCCAGCACGGCGCCAGCGGCAAGGACACCGGCGACGGCGGCCAGCATCAGGAAGCGCGGGATCTGGGTCATGGCCGCTCCTTACGCCGCCACCAACGGGCCAGGGTTCTTCAGGTACTGCTCGCGAATGGCGTGCGCCGCCCAGTAAGCCAGAGCCCCCACCGTCCCGGTCGGGTTATAGGCGAAGTTCTGCGGGAACGCCGAAGCGCCGGTGACGAACACATTGGGCACGTCCCACGATTGCAGGTACTTGTTGACCACGCTGGTGTCCGGCCGCTCGCCCATGATGGCGCCGCCGGTGGTATGGGTGGTCTGGTAGGGACGCAGGTCATAGTGCTCACCGGCCTTGCTGGCGCGGGCCGAAAATGCCTTGGGGTTCATCAGCCGGGCAACTTCGACGGCGCGCTCGGTGACGTACTGGGTCATCTTGATTTCGTTGTCCCTCCAGTCGAAGGTCATACGCAGCAGGGGCTGCCCATAGCCATCACGGTAGGTCGGATCGAGATCGAGAAAAACGTCGCGATAGGCCATCACGGAACCTTCGGTGCCGATTGAGAAAGCGTGCAGGTAGTTGTCCTTGAGCGCCTTCTTCCAGCCCGATCCCCATTTGGGCGCGCCGTCGGGCATGACGGCCTGGCCGATCGGACGGCCTCCCGTCACCATGCAACTGGTATAGGCGCCGCCCACGAAGCCGAGCGGCCCATGGTCGAAGTTGTCACCATTGAAATCGTCGTACACCTGCCCGCCCGAACCGGCACCGACGAAGTTGTTGGTGTACGTGTCGGCGTCGTAGAACAAGGCGACCGAACTGTTCTTTTGGTAGGCGTAATTGCGGCCCACCGTGCCGGTACCGGTGGCCGGATCGTAGGGCGTGCCAATGCCGGAGAGCAGCAGCAGGCGCACGTTGTGCATCTGGTAGGCGGTGAGAATGACGAGGTCGGCCGGCTGCTCGACTTCGTTGCCCTGCGCATCGATGTACGTCACGCCCGTGGCGCGGCGCTTGTCGGAGGTGAGATTGACGCGGATGACATAGGAGCGGTCGCGCAACTCGAAGTTGGGCCGTTTGACCAACGCCGGCAAAATACACGCCTGCGGCGAGCCCTTGGCGTACATGTAACAACCGAAACGCTCGCAGAAGCCACAGAAGTTGCACGGCCCCAGGTCCATGCCATAGGGGTTGGTATATGCGCGTGAGGCGTTGGCCGCCGGGATCGGAAACGGGTGGCGCCCTGCTTCGAGGGCCGCCTTGCGAAACAGCTGCGCCGGCAGATTGTCCGTCAGCGGCGGCAAGGGGTAGTCGCGCTGGCGCGACTCCTCGAACGGATTGCCACCCTCCACGTTCTGCCCGCCGATCTTGCCGGCCTTGCCGGAAACGCCGGCGACATACTCGAAGCGATCGTAGAAGGGTTCGAGTTCTTCGGGCGTCACCCCCCAATCCTGGATGGTCATGTCCGGCGGGATGAAACGCTTGCCATAACGCGCTTCGTACACCGAACGCATCTGCAGGTCGGCGCGCGTCGCTCGATAGGTGCAGCCATTCCAGTGCACGCCAGCCCCGCCCACCCCGTTACCCAGTAGAAAGGAGCCAAGCTGGCGATAGGGCAACGCGTCTTCGCCGCTATGGTGGCGCAGGGTGACCGTTTCGCGCGACAGATCCTGCATGAGCTTGTAGCGCGAGGCGTACGCCAGTTCATCGGCAATGCGCGGATAGGCGAAATCCGGCACCGTGTCGCGATTGGCGCCTCGCTCCAACCCGAGCACCGACAGGCCGGCGGCGCTCAGTTCCATCGCCATGATGGACCCGGTCCAGCCCATACCCACCAGCACCACGTCGACTTTGTTCTTCTTGAGGCTCGCCACGAGTCTTCTCCAGTGAACACCGCGCACGCGGCGCGCTACGTCATCACTTCGTCGGGGCAGCGGCCGACAGGTCGCCACCGGCACGCAACAGGGGCGATCAGGTCTGTCGACCCGCGATATCGACAGCGGGGAACGGGTATTTCTTGCCCGGTTGAGCGACCCAGTCGAGGTAATCGGCGCGCGCACCGGGGAAGCCGATCATGTCCCACGCGGCGCGGTTCTTGTTGCCGCCATAGAGCGGATCGGCGAGGTAGCCTTCCTTGGTGTTCTGCCACAGGAAACCGAAGAACTCCTGCGCCGACACGGCATCGAACTGGAGCTTGCCCTCGTCCATCTCATGCAGCAGTTGCTCCTGGCGCGCGTGATCGAGTTGGGCAAAGGGGGCGCCGAATTGCTGTGTGCAATGGGCATCGACGGCGGCGATGCCGGCGCGATACAGCTCGCGCGGTGGCAAGGGCTTCTGGTAGCCGAACAGCGCCGGCGCATCCGATTTGAAAGGCCCCTGCATGTACCAGTTGGCAGCGTGCCCAAAGGCACCTTCCATCTGGTTGTCGATGAAATTGGCCACCCCCAGTTCGAGCGCCCCCGGCCCTTCGGCGTCGTGGGGAATGAGCCGATCCACTGCCGCCCGGATGAAAGCCCATTCTTTGTCGTTGAAGAACTTCGGCTGAAAGCTGCCGGCATCCGCCGTGGCGGCAGGTGCACTGCCGGCAGCGGGCGGCGGGCTTGGCGTGCCGGTCTTGTCGCAACCTGCCAGCGCAGCCGCCGGCAGGCTGGCCAGAGACGTAATGAGAAAACGCCTGCGCCCCGCGACGGGGGTGTCCGCCGCATCCGGATCTGGCGATGGCGTGAGGCCGGCTGGATCGGAATCCTTGTGCAATTGCATCTCCTTTTCGACTGCGGCGCCTGTCGAAGCGGGCGCCGGATGCACGCGACCCGCTTCGCATAGCGGCCGCGTACCGCAAGGCATGCGTTCGGTTCAGTCTAGACAGTGCACAGGGGCTATGCGAGTACGCGCGCCCCTCGCACGCAGTGCATTTGCACCGAACAATCCAACTGATGGAGCTGCGCTCCCCATGCAAATCGCACGCCCGGCTCGTCCCCGCTTCACCACAAACCCATTTGGCATTGAGACAAGGAAGTCCGCCAGGTGGCCCCGCCGTCAGTTCAACGACGCGTCGATGGGCAGCCAGATTAATGTCTTCGTCATTGAACGGAATCGTTCGGATAGAGGGGAGCCGACTGCATGCGGAAATAAACAGGATCCAAAAGATCCTTAAAACAGCCGCGCGTATCCGGCTGGAAAAGGAATCGCCGGCGAAAAGCCGAGAGGGGATGAAGAAGGCGTTATCAGAAACGCAAAAAATGCGCGTTGACGGGCATCTTGCATGAACAAAATACCCATAAGAAACAGTTTTTTACCTTAAGAACGATATCGCATCGCCGTGTAGTCAAGACGGGCCCGTGCGCCCGGCTGCATCACGCAACACCGTCACGCCGGCCCCTATCTGAAGGAAAAATAATGAAACTCTCCCTCCGGGCGAAACTGATCGGCGTCATTCTGGCGCTCGCCACTTTGATAACCGTGGCCATTACCTTGGGCGGCTATCTGGAAATGCGGCATCAGATCATCGATGCAGGCATCAAGAAAGAAGTTTCCACCGCCGCTGCCGGCACCACGCAATTGATCCATCAGTGGATGGCCACGCGCAAGAACATCGTGACAGCCGGCGCCCAGCGCATCGAGAACGGCGATGTGGCCTTACCTGTGATCGTACAGATTGCACGCTCCGGCGACTTCGAGGCTGCCTATCTGGGCACGCCCGACAAACAGATGATCACCGATCACGATATGCAGTTGCCGGCAGGGTACGACCCGACCGGCCGCCCCTGGTACAAGGACTATGCCGACAGCAAAGGCACCTCGATGACGGCGCCTTACGTCGACATGTCCACGCACAAACTGGTGCTGTCCTTCGTGGCACCGATCAGCCTCAATGGCGCCTTCGCAGGCGTCATCGGTACCGACGTCCTGCTCGACGATATCGTGGCCAACGTACTGAGCCTCAAACTGGTCGGCAATGGCTACGCCATGCTGGTCACGCGTGATGGGCAGGTGCTGGTGCACCGCGATGCCGCCCGCGTTACTCACCCGCTGGGGGATATTGTCGAAGGCGCAACGCCACAGTGGCTGGCCGACCTCGCCGCCAGCGGCGAGATGCGTGAAGCACGCATCGGCGGCACGGCGCACTTCCTGTATGCCCGCGCCATCGAAGGTTCGGACATGCTGCTGGTCACCGCCATCGACAAGGGCGTCGCGCTGTCGCCGCTCGGCACCTTGCTGTGGCAAGCCGCCGCCGTGCTGGCGGTGGTCATCCTGATCGTGGTCCCGCTGGCCGGTCTGCTGGTGAATCGCAGCCTGCGCAGCATCCGGCACATCCACGACACGATGGTGGACATCGCCAACGGAGGAGGCGACCTGACCCACAAGATCGCCATCGACGGCAACGACGAAGTGGCGGAAACCGCAGACGCTTTCAACCGCTTCCTGGATCAATTGCGTGGCATGTTCCAGCGCATCCAGACCGAATCGGGGCACCTGACCGAGGGCGTGAACGAGATCAACGGTGTGCTCGAACAACTCTCCGACGACTCTCAGCGCCTGGCCGACCTCACCTCGCAGAACGCCGCCGCCATCGAGCAGATCACCGTCAGCATCGCGCACATCGCCGACAACTCGCACGATGCCAACACGTTGGTGAAGGCCACCGACACCCTGTCGCTGGATTCGATGGCGACGGTGCGCAACGTGGCCAGCCAGGTCGGGCAATCGGCCAGTGAGGTCCACAGCCTGTCGACCGTACTCGATGATCTCGCCCAGCGCTCGCAGGACATCAGCGGCATCATCCGCGTCATCCGCGAGATCGCCGAGCAGACCAACCTGCTGGCGCTCAATGCCGCCATCGAAGCGGCACGCGCCGGCGAACAGGGCCGCGGCTTCGCGGTGGTGGCCGATGAAGTACGCAAGCTGGCCGAGCGCACCGGGCAAGCCACGCTCCAGATCACCGACATGATCGACGGTGTGCGCGCCGAGACTGCACGCGCCGTGGAATCGATGCAGCAGACCCAGGGCTCGGTGGTGGATGGCGCCCACCATGCCAATAATGCGGCCGGCAAGATCACCACCATCCGCGAGAACATGAATGCGGTGGTCGTGAAGATCGAAGAGATCGCGCTATCGACCCAGGAACAACTGAGCGCCACCACCTCGATGGCCCAGGCCGCCGAGCAGATCACGCATCAGACGCAGCATTCGGACAGCGCGCTGCGCCATGCCACCGAGGAGGTGCGCCGCCTCAATGAGCTGGCCACCAATCTGCGCGGGCTGTTCAACCACTTCACGATCTAGCATGCCCTACCGGGGCCGCGCACAGCGCCGGCCCTGCCTTGGGCGCGCGTCGTGCGCCACGCACGGGCAGACATACCCTTACGGGCACGAATGGGTTATTCGACTTTCACTCCCGGATGCTTGCGCAGTACATAGTCATTAGCATCGGCGAGGGCCTCGGCAGGCGTGTCGCGGACAGGGAATTCCTGCACGTCGTAACGTACCCATGCGCCATCGCCGCGACATGTCGTCACCCTGATCCGACCAATAAAGCGGCCGTCAGCCAGCTTCTTGGTGTATGTACTGGCTTCGTTGGGACCGATGTGGAAGATGGTCATCCTCGTCTCCGGTCTGGGAGGGACCCCATCGTCCATTAAAGACCTTAGTCGCGAAACGTCCAGGAGGGCAGCAACATGACTACCCATGGAGACCAAGCGATGGATCCGAACGCATCCGGCATGCCGGACTACACACGGATCGCCCAGGAGTGCGGGGGCTTACCCATTCTAGGTAGCAGCATGGTGGGAATGAGCGCCAGCACCCTGGCCCGCTTTGCCCAACGCGTGCATGGCGTACCGGAAGTCGTAGACGTCACCGGCATCCTGCTCAAGGTCGTGCCGAACGATGACGGCATGAGCGTGAAGATCTACGCCAGGTCGATCGATGATGTCGTGCAGGCACTGACCGAGCAAAGCGCACTGATCGAAGCGCAGAGACTGAGAATTGCGAGCCTGAGAGCACAACTCGCCGCCGCCCCGACAGCCCCCTTGCCCGTCATGGAAGCGCCGACGACACGAGGATTCGAAGTTCGCACGCAGCCGGGCCATTGCGCGATCTGCGGTGGCCCGCAAAACAACATGACGGGCGAGTGCTTGAAGGGGCATCGGCCACCCGACACCCGGCACGGCCCGGTTTTCCCGCGACGCACGGAATCGGGTGACGATCGCCCCTGAAGCTTGGCGCCTGGCGTCGGGCGCTCTGCCAAGATCGAATCTGCCGGGCGAGCCGTGGTCGACTGCAAGGCCAAGGGCCAGAACAAGGCTAACGACAAGATACGTCCGCCGGATGAGACGCAACGACGCTTCACAACTGAGCCGACCGGCCCATGCAGTATCTGCTTTGCTGCTGCGATCGTAGCGCCATAGAACGGCCGCATCGTCTTTCCCTCAGTCATCACCCCATCTAAACGCCCAGGGACCTTGTCGGAACGGCACGGCCAGCGGCGAATGGCCGCGCCTTGAATCTATTCAGCAGTGCCTTCTTCACACTGCAATGGCCCCAAACGCCTTCCACGTACCGGGCGCCCCTGACGCAACGCAAACGCTTCCGATCGCACCACCAGCGACCGGCGAAGTCGTAAAGGCCCGCTCTCCTTGGAACCACTTACCGGATGTCGGAGCGTTGTACGGATACGGGAAGTCCGGCGAACTATTGCCGCGGTACATGTTGCCTTCTCGCCAAATCAGCGAATTACCAGACAGGATGACATTCACGACCGGGTCAGCGTTTTGGCCGATGTAGTTGTTCTTAATAACGGTTCTCAGATTCTCTGCCGACGTCGAGATGTCGTTAATATTGAGGTTCCACCCTTGGGCAATTTCCGAGAAGTCGTTTTCCTCAATGACAAGCATGTATCGGTCAGGACCGAACGAATCCGGGACGTTGCCATACACGCCAACACCAGCATTCGTCTGCCTGACTTTTGCAATGACCTGGTTGCCGGTGATACGTACAACGGACGGACCGCCATTGCCCGTAAATTTCTGGAAGGCGACCGCAATGAACGTGGCAGGCATATTGTCCGTCAGGATGAACTGATTGTTCGTGACAGACAGATTGCGGAACGGAACCCCGAAATCCACTTTTACGTTGTACAGCCTGTTGTTGTTTACGAGCAGGTTGTCAAATCTCGCAGTTCCGGCAATCGAAGCCGCGCCAACAGCCAAACAACGGATCTCGTTATCGGAAATCACAATATCCTGGTTGTCGAAGCCGCCCGCCGTATCGCCGAATACATTGACAATGAAGGCTCCTGCCAGATCCGTCTGAGCGGTGTTACCGATGAATTTAATGTTCTTGTTGACGAAGCCAACTGCCAGGGCGCCGTTCGCTCTATTGCGAATGTTGTTTCCAATGGCCTGGCAATCGATGCAACCTTCGAAATCGACACCTACGTCCCCTGAGTAATCGCATTCGTTGTCTGTGACATGCACTGCAGTACCCATGGAGCCCCAAATGCATCCCATTTCGATGTCCGTGCAGACATTGCCCTCAATGAAGAGCGTGTTTGCCCGACGGGTATTGGACAGTGCTCCATTGACTGCCGGGTCAGCGTCGCCGCCCCACCACATGATCCCGTGGTAGTAACCACTGATGATGTTGTTCTTGATGGTGCCGCCATAGATGAACGTCGTCAGCACTGCTGCAATGTTCGTTACGTCAGTAGTCGAATCTCCAAGACACGTGTTGTTGAGCACTCGGATATCTGAGCACTGATTCGAATCAGTGACATTGGCATACAACGGATAATAAGCCAGCAATTCGTTGGTGGTCTGAGCAGAAGAACCCGTCACAATGAGTGCGCAATTCGTCGCTTCACAATGTTCAACCGTGATCTTCTGGCAACCCAGGACAAGTATTGCAGCTTGACCACTGTTCGGCGATTCGAAGACGAAACTCTTGATCCGAATGCGGCTTTTATTACGAGCTACCAAAATTGCACGATTTCTAGTCGTGGAGATAGTTCGGATCGTCGCCCCCTCACCATCAAGAGTTTGGTTTGAGGCCAGTTGCAGCTGATCGATATCGACCAAATAGCTTAGACCCCCAAAACCGATCCTCCGCGCGCCACTGTTGATGGCCAATTGAATGGCTACTGTGTCATCCGTCACTCCGTCACCAATGGCTCCAAAATCTTCAGGAGTCACGCGTTCCTGCAGTTTTGCAAGCTTGATCCCGTTGTCGAATTCCATACTCACTGCTTAGTCTCCTTATTCTTGGCAATGCCACGTTGCTGTTCCGCGATTTGAGCGTTCGTCTTGGCAATCAAGTATGACATTGCCTTGATGAGATTCTTTGTCTGATTGAACACCCGAGGTCCAGTGCGCGTAGCGCACCTTGAACGCACAGGATGGAATACGCGACCGTACTGTGCGATACAGTCGTGCCCAGATTATCCACTTCGGAGCTTGGCTCGCGCTCAGGGCGCTACCCTTCGCGAACGTGCCTATGCCCCAGGCGATGTTGTACGGCGACCAGCGAGTCTTCCGTATTGAGTACGCAATCAGCCGGGGTGGCGAATGCATAGTCGTCGTCGCATGCTTCGCGCCACAGCGATGTTGGCCGGGATGCCAGCAAGACCAGACGTCGTCCGCAGTCTCGCGTAACAAGATTGTCGAAAGCTCGGACGAAACGCCGCAGCGAAGCGATCTTGCGAAGCTCGCAAGATGCAACGGGATGTCTAGGAGATGTTTCGCGGAAACCCGCAGATAGGGATGGGGCGACGGACGGGACTCGAACCCGCGACAACTGGAATCACAATCCAGGACTCTACCAACTGAGCTACCGTCGCCACTGTGACAACAAGCCGATTGCTTGTCATCGGAAAATCATTCTGGCCTGCCCGACAGGAATCGAACCTGTAACCTACGGCTTAGAAGGCCGTTGCTCTATCCAGTTGAGCTACGGGCAGTATTCTTGCCGGACCGGCTTTTTCGGGGTTCCACAACCAGAGCGCTGGTCGGGGTGGAGGGATTCGAACCCCCGACATCTTGCTCCCAAAGCAAGCGCGCTACCGGACTGCGCTACACCCCGAGGAGGCAAGATTCTAGTAGAGAGGGATCGCGCCGTCAAATGCTTTCGCACAGGTCGGCGCGGCCCGCCCTCACCCTCCGTGTCGTGGCCATGAAAAAGGCCGGCCTCTTCAAGTGGACCGGCCTTAGATCATGCCACCGACATCAGTGGTGGTGATGGCCGTGCGGGCCGTGTACGTGGCCGTGGGTGATCTCTTCCTGGGTCGCGGCGCGCACTTCCGAGATGGTGATGTCGAACACCAGGGCCGTGCCGGCCAGCGGGTGATTGCCATCCACCACGACCTTGCCGTCGGCCACGTCGGTGATGCGATAGAGCATGTCGTCTTCACCGTCTTCGCCCACGCGCTCGAAGGCCATGCCGACTTCGACGTTGTCGGGGAACAGCGTAGCGTCTTCGATGTGCACCAGGCTTTCGTCGTAGTCGCCAAAGGCGTCGTCCGGCTGCAGCTTGACTTGCAGGGTTTCGCCCTGCTTCTTGCCGTGCAGCGTTTCTTCGAGCAGCGGGAAGATGCCGTCGTAGCCACCATGCAGGTAGACCAGCGGCTGCTCGCCGTTGTCGACGACGTTGCCGTCCGGATCCTTGACCTTGTAGTCAAGCGTGACGACGGTGTTCTTGACGATTTCCATTTCTGCTCCTAGCAAGTTCTTGTACGAGTTCGAGTACCTGGGCGGTGTGCCCCGAACGACTCCAATCGTCGATGACGTGATGGATATAGCCATCGCGCCCAATGATGAAGGTCGCACGCTGCACATCAGGTTTCATTCGGCCGCCGACTTCGCGCTCCTGCCACACGCCATACAGGCGGCAGGCCTCGCCTTCCGGGTCCGACAGCAACGTCACGCTCAGGCCATGCCGATCGCAAAAATCGGCGTGAACCACGCAGTCATCGAGACTGACCCCCACCGCCACGGCGCCACAGCGCGCGAAGACATCGTCGGCGTCGGAAAACTCGATGGCCTGCCGCAGGCTGGACGGCATGCTGTCGCGCGGATAGAAATACAGCACGACGATACGGGAAGGCGTCACCTCGGCCAGATCGAACATGTGCATGTTCGCATCCGGCAAGGCAAACACGGGTGCAAGTCCGCCCGAAGCCGGTGGTGCCGCGCGGCCAAGGGCGGATTCTAACCCGCCGGGCATTCGGGCACTATCGTTTGATACCGGAATTACTTGCGCCATGACGATCCTCCCACCTCGGACGGTCGGCTCGATGGAAGCCGACGACATTCTGATGAGATAGCCAAGGACACGCGCACCCACAAGTTAATTCGTGTGCCGTCCTTCTCGCCCGTCGCGCCACGCCCGCGACCGTCACCGCCGGCTCGTCGCAGCGGCACGGCCGCCTACCTGCGGAGTCCTCCGCAAGCGCCGCGCCCGACCTGACCGGCAGGCTTCAGCGCAGACACACCTTGCGCACCTGCACCATGTCGGTAAAGCCGCCCCAGACCTTTTCTATGCCGTCCTGGCGCAAGGTGCGCATGCCTTCTTCCTGCGCCACGACGAATAATTCGGCCGCCGGCGAGCGTTGCTGTACATGGCGGCGCACTTCTTCGGAACCGAGCATCAACTCGTGCAGGCCGATACGCCCGCGATACCCGGTCTGGCTGCACTCAGGGCAGCCCACCGCGCGGTGCAGGCTCAGGCGGCCCTGGGCATCGCCGAAACGGCTGCGCCAGTCGTCCAGAATGCGCGCGCGGGCGGCTTCCGGGTCGCGCACGTAGGAAGGTGTCTTGCGCAGATCTTCGCAATATTCACCGAGCAGGCGTTGTATATCTTCCTCGCTGGCCGGAACGGCCTCGCGGCAATGCGAGCACAGTTTGCGCGCCAGCCGCTGGGCCAGCACACCGAGCAGCGCATCGGCGAAATTGAACGGATCCATACCCATGTCGAGGAGGCGGACCACCGATTCGGGCGCGCTGTTGGTGTGCAGTGTCGACAACACGAGGTGACCGGTAAGCGAGGCTTCGATGCCGATGGCGACGGTTTCGGCGTCGCGCATTTCACCCACCATGATGATGTCCGGATCGGCCCGCAGGAAGGAACGCATCACGGTGGCGAACGTCAGCCCGGCCTTGCGATTGACCTGCACCTGGCGCAGGCCGCGCTGGCTGATTTCCACCGGGTCTTCGGCCGTCCAGATCTTGGTCTCGCTGGTGTTGAGGTATTTGAGGACCGAGTGCAGCGTGGTGGTCTTGCCCGAGCCGGTCGGCCCGCACACGAAGAAGATGCCGTAAGGCTTGCTGATGGTTTCCTTCAGGCGCGTCAGGGTGTGGGGCGACAGCGCCAGGGCTTCGAGCGACAGAGGTTCGCCGTGCGCCAGCAAGCGCATGACGATGTCCTCGAACCCGCTAGCGGTAGGAATGGTGGCGACCCGCAGTTCGAGATCCAGCGGGCCGTACTTGCGGAACTTGATCTTGCCGTCCTGCGGCTTGCGCCGCTCCGAGATATCCAGGTCGCACATGATCTTGATGCGCGCCACGAGCGAGCTGCGGTAAGCGGCGGGCACTTCGATATAAGGCACCAGCACGCCGTCCTTGCGGAAACGGATCAGGGTCTTTTCCTTGCCCGCACGCGGCTCGACGTGAATGTCCGAGGCGCCTTGGCGATGGGCATCCAGGATGATGCGGTTGACCAGCTTGACGAGTTCGTTGTCAGCGGCAGCGGACAGCTCATCGGCAGGCGCCACGCCCTCATCGTCCTCCATGCCCGACAGCAGGTCGCCGACATCGAGATCGTCCGCCGTGGTGTCGAAAAATTGCGCCACCGCTTGGCCGAATTCGCGCAGGGTGGTGACGCGATAGGCGATGCGCGCGCCCATGAAGACGTTCTGCGCCACGCGCGAGGCGGCCGTCTGCTCGGGGTCGACGGCGACGATGACGATGCCTTCGGAGGTCTCTTCGAGCGGCAGCCACAGGCTCTTGCTGGCGTATTCGCGCTTGATGTTGCGCAGCAGTTCGAGCGGCCGTACCCGATCGGCGCGGAACGGCTCGTAGGGCACGCTGTAGAACTGCGCCATCGATGCGCCCAGCTCGGCATCGGAACAACCGAATTGGTCGCGCAGCACCTGCTCGATGTTCTGCCGGCGCTCGCGCGCCAGCCCGGCGGCCGCTTCGAGGTCGCCACGTGCCAGGCGGCCGGACACCACCAGCGCATCGAACTTGTTGTGCAGCGGCACGGTGGTGGCGTGCGTATGGTGCGACAGGGCCTCGGCGATTGACTGCGCAAGGCCGTGGATACCTTCCTGCTCGATGTCGCTGAAGGGCTGGTGATCGCGCGTATTGGCCATCAGCAGCACCCCCAGCAGGGCGTCGTCCTCGGCGCCGACGAGGGGCGCCACCAGCACCTGCTGCAGGGGCGAAGCCCCCGGCTCGGCATCGTCCTCGGCGTGCCAGCCTTCGATGGTCTCACCCAGTTCTTCGGCGGCGCGGGCATCGGCCACGTTGAGGGTGCGGCGACTGACGGCACAGGCGCCGACCACACCGCGCGGCGCCACCGCCACGCGCCAGCTACGGCCGGTGCGTGAACGCGCCGTCAGCCAGGCATGCGATTCATCGACCATGTAGACGGTCATGCGGGTGCCGCCAAACAATGCGCAGGCATCATCGGCGATGCCGAAGAGAATATCGTCGAGTTTCTCAGCGCCGTGCACACGCATGGTGAGCACTTGCAGGCCTTTAAAGAAGGCCAGACGACGCGCCAGTTCTCCGCCGGCGCGGGCCGGGGTTGCATTCATGAGGTATCTCCGGATTCGAATCGTGCCGCGAGCGGCTTTTCGATTCGTTTACGGTACTACAGCCGGAACACTTGATCGGTACGCAGGATATGCAACCCCACGGTGTCCGTATGCTGCGCCAGGTCGTGCACGATGCCCGCCTCCCCCGCCGGCTTCAAGTGCGTCACGAATACTTCGGGCTTGACGGTGAGCGCGTGTAGCAGGCTGGCCAGTTGTTCGGGGCACAGGTGGCGGGCGGCCATGGCCAGTTCCCGCTGCGAATCGGCATAGGCCGTTTCGACCAGCAGATAGCGCAGATCGTCCATGGCGTTGAGGGCCGCCACCAGTTCGTCGGACAGCGCAGTATCGCCGGTGAAAGCCAGGCTGCCACCCGCTGCGGCCAACCGGTAGCCGAGCGCCGGCACAGCATGGGTAGCCGGCATGGCGGTGATGCGTCGCTCGCCCAATTGCACCGTCTGGCCAACGCGGATGCGTTCGAACTTCAGGCTCGGCGCCTGCGGCGAAGGGATGCGAGTGAAATCGGGCCAGATGCGCCAGTTGAAGATGTGGGCATGCAGAACCTGGAGGGTTTCCTCGCGGGCATGCACGATGAGCGGCTTGTCGCGCAGTTCGCTGGCCGAATCGATCAGCATCGGCAGCAGCGCGATGTGATCCATGTGAGCATGGGTCAGGAAGACGTGATCGATGGCGGCGAGTTCGGACAGTTCCAGCGCGCCTACACCCGTCCCGCAGTCGATCAGGATGTCATGATCTACACGCAGCGCGGTGGTGCGTACGTCGGCGCCCCCGATTCCGCCACTGCATCCCAGGATGCTCACATCCATGTTCCGGCCTCCGCCACGGCGTACCGCCCCGTGCGGCCGCCTCCCCTGCCAGGGCGTAACAATGCGGAATTTGCCCCGCCGCGCACAGGACTTGCGTCACGAACGCGCAGCAAGTGCCATCGTACGTGCGCCTCAGGCAGCCGGTGGACGCAGGTAGAACTCCATCTTGACGCCAGCGATCTCGATGACGTCGTGATCACCCAGCAGATGGGCCTGTGCATCGAGCTGGCGCCCATTGAGGATGGGGAAGGCATCGCCTTCGACGTGCGTGATGAAGTAGCCGTGCGGACGGCGCGTGATGACCGCCACCTGCATGCCGGGCTTGCCCAGTGTGGTGAGCGATTTGGACAGTTCGAGTTCGCGCCCGGCGTTGCGGCCGGACAGGATCTGCACGACGCCCATGGCTTCGTTGTGTGGTGCGGCGCCACCGCTACCGGGCGCCTGCCAGCCATTGGTGGCATTGCTGTCGGTCAGGGTGGTCTCGGCAAAGCCGAGCATGGTTTCGGTGTGCGCGCGCGGGGCGTTGCCCAGTTGCGCCGCATCGCCCGGCGGCAGAAAGGCTTTCTCGAAGGTATTGGTGGCGACGAAGTCCTGCCCGTCCTTGAGGAACTTGAGCCGGTACTTGCCCAGTTCGACGATGTCGTTTTCCTTGAGCACGTGCTTCTTGACGGCCATGCCGTTTACATACGTGCCGTTGGTGCTGTTGAGGTCTTCGAGAAACGCATCGTTGAGTATGGCCACGATCACGGCGTGCTCACCACTGATCGCAAGGTTGTCGATCTGGATATCGTTGTGGGGTTTGCGGCCGATGGTGGTGCGCTCTTTGGTGAGCGGAATCTCTTTCAGCACCAACCCGTCCATGCTCAGAATCAGCTTTGCCATCTGTTCCTCGGTAACTTCATGACGAAGCGGGCGCCGCGCGGGAGCCCTTCTGGCCCGGCGAATCGCTCCGCACGGTCAGTTCTCAGTATGGCAGGTTCTGGCCGATTCCCGCAGCACGTGCACGTTCTAGCACGTCAAGCCCGAGCGACAGATCCTGGATGCCCAGCCCCTGCGACTCGAACAGGGTGATCTGGGCGTCATTCGCCCGCGCTGGACGAAAGCCGGCCACAACATCGCCCAGCGGCACCAGGCGGCCAGCCGCCAGACGGCCCTTTTCGAGGCTCGGCAGCAGATCACCGGCTTCCTTGAGTGCGGTATCCACCGTATCGACGCAGATCAGATCTGCACGCGTCACCAGCGCTTCGTCGATTTCGCGGCGCGCCAACGAGTTCGAGCCCATGGCATTGACGTGCGTCCCAGGCCTGAGCCAGGCGCCTTCGAGCACCGGTTTGGGCGCATTGGTGGCCGTCACCACAATGTCGACCGCTTCAGCCAGGGCCTGGGCACTGGCGGCGGCCTCGACGGGTACGCCCAGTTCAGCCTGCATGGCATTGCAAAATGCCGCCACGCGATCGGCGCTGCGTGCGTAGACGAGAATGCGTTCGAGCTGCCGGACGTGTGCGAGCGCCAACAATTGGCCGCGAGCCTGCCATCCGGCGCCGATGATGCCAGCCACGCGCGCATCGTTCCGCGCCAGGCGACGGGCGGCGACGCCACCGGCTGCGCCGGTGCGCATCATGCCCAACAGATTGGCTTCGATGACGGCCAGCGCGGCCCCCGTTGCGAGATCGAACAGATGCACCCAGAAACGCACCTGTCCGCCCGCCACGGTGTAGACCTTGTAGCCGGTGGCGCCGCGTGCGGCCCAGCCGGCTTGCAACAGATGCTGCGTCCCCCGCCCCGCGCGCACGCGCTCACGGGGGACGTCGATGGCTTCGCCGCGCGCCAGCGCCAGATGCGCGGCCTCCACCGCGGCCAGCGCCATGGGCATGTCGATCAGGCCGGCCACATCGTGTTCAGTCAGATAGATCGCCATGGCGCCGCAGCCTTCATCAAGAGGTGGATTCTTCGCGCGCCTGTGCGCCTTCACGCGCCAACGCCCTGCGCTTGCGCAGTTTGGCGATGGCCAGCACCAGCACCGCGCCGACGGCAGCAAAGGTGTAATGCAGGGCACGCGTCATGTGGACGACGCTTTCCATGCCCGGCTCATCGGAGAGCATTTCGCCCGCGATCCAGCCCAGCAGCATGGCACCGAGCACCACGATGATCGGGAAGCGCTCCATCAGCCACAGCACGATACTGCTGCCAAAGACGACGATGGGGATCGACAGCGCCAGGCCAATGATCAACAACGCGGTACGCGCCTCGGGCGGTGCCGTATTGGCCGCCCCCGCGACCGCCAGCACGTTGTCCAGGCTCATCACCAGATCCGCCACCAGGATGGTGCGGATGGCGGCGATGATCGAGGTGTGCGCCTGGATGTCGGAATCGCCCTCTTCTTCATCCAGCAGTTGCACGCCAATCCACAGCAGCAACACGGCGCCGATCATCTTCAGCCACGGCAGTTCGAGCAGGCGCGCCGCAAACAACGTGAGCACCACGCGCATGGCGATGGCGGCGACCGAGCCCCAGATGATGGCTTGCTTCTTTTGTTGGTCCGGCAAGGACCGCGAGGCCAGTGCAATCACCACGGCGTTGTCGCCCGACAGCAGGATGTTCACCCCGATGATGGCGAGCAAACTCAGCCAGAACGCACTGGTTTGTACGACTTCCATTCTTGTCTCCCTAAAACGAACTGAAACGAGGCGCCATGCTACGTCTTCAGACTTTTCCTACAAAATGATCGCCAACAATAATTTTGTGCTGCAAACAAAAACGCCCGGCATCAATCCGGGCGTTTTCATAGTCTGAGACGATGAGATCGGTTACAACACCGATTTCAGCAGCTTGCCCATTTCGGACGGGTTGCGCGTCACCTTGAAACCGCACTCTTCCATGATGGCGAGCTTGGCTTCGGCGGTGTCGGCGCCACCGGAGATCAGCGCACCGGCGTGACCCATGCGCTTGCCGGCCGGCGCGGTGACACCGGCGATGAAGCCGACGACCGGCTTCTTCATGTTGTCCTTGCACCAGCGCGCGGCTTCGGCTTCGTCCGGACCACCGATCTCACCGATCATGATGACGGCGTCGGTATCGGGGTCGTCGTTGAACAGGCGCATCACGTCGATGTGCTTGAGGCCGTTGATGGGGTCGCCACCAATACCCACCGCCGACGATTGGCCCAGGCCCAGCTCGGTCAGCTGCGCCACGGCTTCATAGGTCAGCGTGCCCGAGCGCGACACCACGCCGATGCGCCCCTTGCGGTGGATGTGACCCGGCATGATGCCGATCTTGATTTCGTCGGGCGTGATCAGACCCGGGCAGTTCGGGCCCAGCAGCAGAGTCTTCTTGCCGCCGGCCGCTTCCTTGGCCTTCATCTTGTTGCGCACTTCGAGCATGTCGCGCACGGGAATGCCTTCAGTGATGCAGATGGCCAGGTCCAGGTCGGCCTCGACCGCTTCCCAGATGGCGGCGGCAGCACCCGCCGGCGGCACGTAGATCACCGAGACGTTGGCGCCGGTGGCGGCCTTGGCGTCGGACACCGTGCCGTAGATGGGAATACCTTCGAAGTCTTCACCCGCCTTCTTGGGGTTCACGCCGGCCACGAAGCAGTTCTGGCCATTAGCGTAGTCGCGGCACATGCGCGTGTGGAACTGGCCGGTCTTGCCGGTGATGCCTTGCGTGATGACCTTGGTGTTCTTGTCGATCAGGATGCTCATATGAATTCCTTGTCAGTCGCTGGGGTAAGGCGCTGGGGTTACTGCGCGGCAGCGACCACTTTTTGCGCGGCTTCGGCCATGGTGTCTGCGGCAATGATCGGCAGGCCGGATTCGGCCAGGATCTGTTTGCCCAGGTCTTCGTTGGTCCCCTTCATGCGCACCACCAGGGGCACCTTGAGCTGCACCTCGCGGGCTGCGGCGACCACGCCGGTGGCGATGGTGTCGCAACGCATGATGCCGCCGAAGATGTTCACCAGAATCGCCTTGCACTTGGGATTGCGCAGCATGATCTTGAAGGCTTCGGTGACCTTCTCGGTGGTGGCGCCGCCACCGACGTCCAGGAAGTTGGCCGGCTCGCCGCCGAACAGCTTGATGGTGTCCATGG